>DGQS01000022.1 GCA_002389785.1 Bacteroidetes bacterium UBA4408 | reverse complement strand
ATTGGAATCATTTCGAAGATTTGTTGGGCGAGCGAGGAGGATGTGGAGGTTGTTGGTGCATGGCCCATCGCTTAAAAACCTCCATATATAATGAACTCAAAGGTGAAGGCAATCACCGGGCACAAAAAGAATTAGTTTGGAATGGCAAAAAAAACGGATTGTTGCTTTTTTGTGAAGACCAAGCTATTGGTTGGATTTCAATAGCACCACGCGAAGAATTTTATAAAATCGAAAATTCACGCATTTATAAACGAAGCGATACTCAAGCAATATATTCAATTACTTGTTTTTTTGTAAGGAAAGATTTGCGAAGAAAAGGAATATCGCTGCAACTAATTGAAGCAGCCCTCGATTATTCGCGTTACTCTGGAATAAAAGTAGTTGAAGCTTATCCCGTTATTCCGTATGCTGCTAAAATGCCCGATGCATTTGCATGGACAGGCATTTGTTCGGTTTTTCAAAAAGCAGGTTTCTTTGTGTACAGCCATAATTCAAAGTCGAAACCATTAATGCGTTATACCTTTTAATAAAGTGGAACTGCTGGTAAAAAGTTAAAAGTAGGATGAGATTTAATTGGTTGATAAGTTAAACCGGCATTTCATTACTTTAATAATTCATGCTTTAGCTAGCTGAAATTTTTTAGAAATAAAAAGTTCTAGTAGTTTTGGTAGTGATTCTTACTTTTATCATTTAATTAGCAAAATTGCACCATTCATAACCCAACATGAAAAAAATATTATTCTTATTACTTAGCATTTACTGCTGTAAAAACAGTTTTGCCCAACTAGATTTTGACTGGGCGAATAAAATTAAAAACGAACAAGGGGGCAATGATTTTGCTCAAGCCCTCACTAGTGACGCTGCAGGGAATGTGCTTGTAACCGGAGTTTTTTCTGGAACTGCTGACTTAATTTACGGAGCCGATACAGCGCTTGTATCTTCCAATGGAGGCCTTGATATATACATGGCTAAATTTGATACAAGTGGAAATTTATTGTGGAAAAAAACCATGGGCGGACCACTTGACGATTATACCTATTCGATAAAGACTGATAGCAATGGTGATATCTATATTAGTGGTACTTGTTCTGAAAATGCCGATTTTGATGGTGGCGACGATACTACTTTAATTCAGATTAATGGTCCTTCTAACAGTGGAATTATTTTTTTAGCAAAGTATTCCTCTTTGGGCGATTTAATATGGGTAAAAGGAATGAGCAGCGCCAATGGTTTTGGACTTGGAAAGGATATTGAATTTGCTGCAAATGGAGATGTTATTTTAGCCGGAAATTTTAAAGTTACCGTTGATTTTGACCCTTCTCCGGCCGTTTTAAATTTTAGTGCAATTTCTACCAATTACTATGACATTTTTATTACACGTTTTACAAGCAATGGCGATTTGGTTTGGGCAAAACAAATTGGTGGTAATAATTATGATGAAGTTAAAGGAATGGCGATCGATGCTTCTGATAATATTTATTTAACCGGTTATTTCATGTCTACCGTTGATTTTGATCCGGGCCCGGCTGTTACATCTTTCACTGCTCCTGTTAATCGTAAATTATTTTATTTAGCTAAGTACTCCGGATTAGGAGATTTAGTTTGGGTAAATTACAATCCTCAAAACGAATCGGAAGGCGGTGACATTGCGCTTGAAAGTTCAGGCAACTTAGTGGTTACAGGTTTTTTTAATGTACAGTTTTCAATTGCAAATGCCGGAAATACCTTTTATGAATTTGTAAACACCGGCAATCGAACCTTTGTGTTTAGAGTCACTCCAAGCGATTCAATTTTATGGGGAGACAGTTATGCTACTATTGGTAACCTTTCCATCGCTTCCGGTAGAGCCGGAGATATTTATATTAGTGGATATTCTAACACAAACGTGTGGGGAATTAGTTTAAATAAAATCAGCGCAAGCGGCTCTCTTGCTTGGTCGCAGCAAATGATTAATGCAAATGATGCAAGTAGTTCTCAAGTGTGCTTTACTGCAAACAACAAAATTGTACATATTGGTTATTACAGCAATGCTATTGATTTTGATCCATCACCTGCCAATAACAGTCTTGGTTCAATTAGTCAAAATTCTGGATTTATTGCAGCATATAACGAAAGCAATGGGCTTGTTTGGTTGAATGGTGTGCGTGACGATAATACTAGTTACATTATTAACGAAAAGGTGATTGAAAATGATTATTCAGGGAACATATTGGTAGGAGGTTCTTTTCAAGGTAACATTAACGCCAACCCAACTAGCAATTCAATGATTAGTCTTCCTGCTAGTCGTATTGCCAGTTATATGGTAAAATATAGTCCCAGCGGTGAACATTTGTGGATGAACTATGTTCGAGGTTCTGGCTCCTGTGCTGTAAAAGCCATGACATTCGATAAAAATAATAACCTCTATGTTGCAGGTAGTTTTTCACTAAAGGCATTTTTCGACCCTAATGGATTAAATGATACGTTAACCGCTAGTGGTAGTGACGATATTTACATTGCAAAGTTTGATTCTTTAGGTAATTATAAATGGGCTTTTAACATAGGCGGAAATAGTGCCACAAGCGGATATGATTTAGCAGTTAAATTAAAGTGCGTAAATGATCGAATTTATTTAATTGGAAATTTTTTCGGAACAGTTGATTTTAATCCTTCAGCTACTAGCAATACATTAGTTTCGGTAGGAGGGGTGAATGACTTTGTTGCATGCTACGACACAACGGGTGCTTATGTTTTTGCCTATCCTTTTCTTGGGAAATTAACTGATTTGCACAAAAGCAAAAGTAATCACTTACTACTTTGTGGTACCTTCAATGGAACTCGCGATTTAGATTTTGGCCCGGCCGTTTACAATGTTGCTCCACCAAATACCACTGGAGCTTTTGTAGCAAGATACGATGCCCAGTTTAATTTTATATGGGCTACCAGAATTGATGGAGGACCGGCTTCACCACAACAAATTCGAACTGATTCGCTCGATAACAGTTACCTTGTTGCTACCTCCCAATCAATTACCAATTTTTATTCAACCAATTCAACTTTTTTAACGAGCGGATCTTTTAATACTCCACTTAGTTATTACTTTTTCAAATACGATTCTGTAGGGATAGTACAATGGGTTAAATCGACCGTTAAAAGTACTACTAACGAAATTGTAGATATGGAATTGGATAGAATAGGAAACATTTACATGGTTGCCAACTTCGCAAATACCTTGGATGTGGATTTTGACAACGGAGTAGTAAGTTTAAGTCCTTTTAGCTCAAGCAATGCTGATATGTATATCGCTTGTTATACCGCTAACGGCGATTTTAGCTACGTAAAATCGAACCCTACATTTGGTATTGAGCTGGTAAATGATTTAGCCATTTTTGACAACAATTTATCCTTTTATTTTACAGGTGGCTATTCAGATGGTTACAACGTAAATTATGCGGGTATTGATAAATTTATTTCCGGAAGATATTTAGTGAATTATAACTTATCTTGCCTAAATACCGCACAAATTATTAGTACCAGCAATGCTTCGAATTGTGGACCTGGAAGTTTGACTTTAGCAGCAACAGCTAGTAGCGGAAGCATAAATTGGTATAACACGGCTTCAAGTTCAACTATACTTTTTACAGGAAATAGCTTTGCAACTCCTGTATTAGCTGCATCTAAAACCTATTACATTGAAGCAGCTGCATCCACTTGTAACCTTGCTCGTGTGCCGGTAACTGCAAGTATTATAGCTATTCCAATTATTACGGCCAATAATTATGTGAGTTGTCAACCTGCGAGTTTTTCGCTAAATGCTATACCCAGCGCGGGAACCGTAAATTGGTATACCAATGCAAGTGGTGGAACTTTAGTAGGTTCAGGAGTGCCATATGTAACTCCTTTTCTAACTGCTACAACCACCTATTATGCCGAAGCCGACAATAACGGCTGTTTAAGTGCAACACGTATTCCGGTTACCGCTTCTGTAAATTCAGCACCTGTCGCAACGCTAACTTTAACAGATTCAACATTTACAGCCACACCTGCTGGATTATCTTACCAATGGCTGAATTGTGCAACTGGTACTGTAATTTCAAATGCCTTTTCAAACGTATATACACCAACTGTAAGCGGTACATATGCCGCTATAGTTTCGCAAAATGGTTGTGCCGATACTACGGTTTGTATTCCCATACAATTGGCAACACTTGCCTGTGGCGAACTTTTTATTTCTGAATACCTTGAAGGTACCTCCAATACAAAGGCAATTGAAATTTATAATCCTTCAAGTGCTTCGGTTTCGCTGAGTGGATATAGTTTGGAACTCTATGCAAATGGTACAAGCACAGCTACCAATACGCTTAATTTAACAGGCACATTAGCTGCTTTTGATGTGTATGTAGTTGCCAATTCACAATCAACAGCTCCCGTGCTTGCGGCGGCCGACATAACTTCGGCTGTTTGTGCGTTTAATGGAAACGATGCAATTGCTTTAAAGCACAATGGTAATGTAATTGATGTGGTTGGTGAAATTGGTGTAAACCCGGGTACTTCCTGGACAGTTGGTGCAGGCTCTACGCTTGATTATACCTTAGTAAGAAATGCTTCTGTTGATGGACCTTCTAATTTATGGACGAGTGTTCAAAGTCAATGGATCATAAATCCAGTGAATACAGTTAGCAACCTAGGAAGCCATACCAGCAATTGTCAGTCGGGCAACGGACTGATAACAGCACATTCAGAATTGAGCGGAATAACTATTCGACCCAATCCTGCAAGCAAGATACTGCAGATAAAATTGACAGATCATGAATTGGCTGAATTTGAATTAATTGATCTAACCGGAAGTTGTGTGCTTAAAATGAAAGTATTTGCGGGGATAAATACGATTCATCTTCCGGAACTTCCTTCTGGATTATACCTAGTGAAAGCTGTTACCGGCCAAGGAACTTATTATACTAAAGTCGTGATTTCTAATTAGGGAAATAATTCAATAAAACCACTGCATTAGCAGTAGGGGTGTGGCCATTGAAGGATTTTGCAATGTTTTAGCTCGGTTGAAGCCTTTCTGTGCATTATTTAAAGCCTGAAAATAATAAAAGGAAAAAGTTCGAATGAAGATAGTTCTTTCCACTTCTGGAGGGAAAAGCCCTAAAATTATTGATTCAGTGAAATAATTTTTCCATCATAAGCGGTTTAAACCGTTAAAATCTGAGTTAACGCTAACTTTTACAGCAAATTAGAGCACCTATTTTTCACTGTGTTTCATATTTATATTTATTCTATATTTGCAGGCTTAAAAAAAATAAAATAATTCAATAGATTGTTATGCAAAATAAAGGTGCCATTAAGTTTTTCGCTATTGCCTTAGCGGTTGTTTGTATTTTTCAATTATCGTTTACGCTAATTACACGAAACGCCGAGAAAAGAGCTGCTGAATATGCAAGTTCAAAATTTGCTACCATGCAAAATTTGAGCGATGCAGCCAAAGCAAACCCTGATTCGGTAAAGGAATCAATTAGCAAACATTACCTCGATTCAATCGCCGGGCTTCCGCTTTACAACATCTTACTTAAAAATTATACCTACCGCGAATGCAAAGAAAAGGAGATTAACCTTGGATTGGATTTACGTGGAGGTATGAACGTAACACTTGAAGTGTCGGTTGTTGACCTTATTAAGGCAATGAGTAAGAATAGCAACGATTCTGCTTTCAATAAAGCATTACAAGTAGCGAATCAAAAAATGAAAAATAGCCAAAAGGACTATGTAACCTTATTTGCTGAAAGCTATAAAGAAGTTGCTCCTAACGGTAAATTGGCTGCTATTTTCAATACCATTGAATTAAAAGATAAAATCAAATACGAATCAACCAACGAAGAGGTGGTAGCCGTTATTCGCAAAGAAGCAACTGATGCGATTGATCGTTCTGAAAAGATTCTTCGTACTCGTATCGATAAATTTGGGGTTACTCAACCCAATATCCAAAAATTAGGTATTTCAGGTCGTATCTTAATTGAGTTACCCGGTGTGAAGGAAAAAGAGCGTGTTCGTAAACTTTTACAAGGAACAGCGAATCTTGAGTTTTGGGAAACCTACGACAACAACGAAATTTCTCCATTGCTAATTAAGGCAAACGAAAAATTAGCTGCCTTGTTGCATCCCGAATTAATGAAGGATACAGCAAATGCAGATACTACTGCCGAAGCAAAATTAAATCCGGTTGCCGAAACTGCTGCTCCAGATACAACCAAAGCAACGAGCGAATCAGAAGGTGCATCTTTAAGCTCTGCTAAAAAGGATACAAATAAATTGGCTGCTAAAAACGATACAGCAAAAGCCAAACAAGAAAACCCATTGTTTGAAGTTTTGACACCTGCTGTTCAACGTGGCGAAAAAGGCCAGTTTTATGCTGCTCCAGGTCCTGTGATAGGAACTGCTTTAATTGCTGATACTGCTAAAGTAAACGAAATGTTAGCCATGCAGGTTGTGAAAGGCTTGTTGCCACAAAATTTACGACCATTGTGGACTGTAAAAGCATTTGATACGGAAGAAAGAAGATTGCAATTGGTTGCCATTAAATCAAATCGCGAAAACAGAGCGCCTCTTGAAGGAAATGTTATTACCGATGCTAGTGGTGATTTTGCCCAAAATAGTTCTAAAGCCGAAGTTTCTATGTCGATGAACTCTGAAGGAGCGCAAACATGGAAGCGATTAACCAAAGAGAATATTGGAAAAAGTATTGCCATTGTTTTGGACAATTCAGTGTATTCCTTCCCAACCGTGCAATCTGAAATCGGTGGTGGGCGTTCTTCAATCACCGGGAATTTTGACATTACTGAAGCGAAAGATTTGGCCAACATTTTAAAAGCGGGTAAATTGCCTGCACCTGCGCGTATTGTGCAAGAAGCAGTAGTAGGACCATCTTTAGGTAAAGAAGCAATTGTTAATGGTTTATTCTCCTTTGTAATTGCTTTGGTATTGGTACTTTTATTTATGGGCTTTTATTACAACAAAGCTGGATGGGTGGCCGATATTGCCTTGTTTGCAAACGTATTTTTTATCATGGGTATTCTTGCCTCACTTGGGGCAGTGCTAACTTTGCCAGGTATTGCAGGTATCGTGCTTACAATCGGTATGTCGGTGGATGCGAACATTCTAATTTTTGAACGAGTGCGCGAAGAGTTACATGCCGGTAATTCCGTAAAACAAGCAATTAAAGAAGGATTCCACAATGCAATGTCATCGGTAATCGATTCAAACATCACCACCTTGTTATTGGGTATCATACTTTATGTATTTGGAACAGGACCAATCCAAGGTTTCGCAACTACCTTAATCATTGGTATTTTAACATCCTTGTTTAGTGCAATCTTTATTTCACGTTTGATTTTTGAAAACATGTTGGATAAAAATCGCACGATTTCATTTAGTACAAAAGCAACCGAGAATATGTTTAAAAACATCAACATTAATTTCGTTGGTAAGCGTAAACTATATTATTTGATTTCAAGTGCTATTATAGCTATGGGAATTGTTGGTTATACCATGCACGGTTTAAATTTTGGGGTAGATTTTAAAGGAGGTCGTACTTATGTTGTAAGATTTGATGGTGATACCGAACCTGAAAAAGTGCGTGAAGCTTTGGCACAACCACTTGCTGCAGCTCCAGAAGTAAAAACTTTTGGTAAGGATAACCAGGTAAAAATCACTACTCCCTACTTAATTGATGATAACTCTACTGATGTAGATGCAAAAGTTGAATCAAAAATTAACGAAGGTCTTAGCAAGCTTGGTAAGAAATATACCATCATGAGTTCACAAAAGGTAGGAGAAAATATTTCCGACGATATTAAAATATCTTCAGTTTGGGCAGTTGTATTCTCTTGTATTTTAATGTTTATTTTCATCTTCATCCGATTCCGCAAATGGCAATACGGTTTAGGTGCGGTTGCTGCCTTGTTTCATGACGTTTTAATAGTACTTTCTTGTTATGCAATATTTAATGGGGTGCTTCCTTTTTCACTTGAAATAGATGCTAACTTTATTGCAGCTATATTAACGGTGATGGCTTATTCGATGACCGATACGGTGGTGGTTTTCGACCGTATCCGCGAGTATTTGTCTACCAACAATAAAAAGGAGTTGATTGGTAAAGAACAAACTACCATTATTAATTATGCATTAAACAGTACGTTAAGCCGTACGATCAATACTTCACTTACTATATTCTTCGTATTGTTGGCAATCTTTGTATTTGGAGGGGAGGTAATACGTGGATTTGCCTTTGCTTTATTAATAGGTATTGTTATCGGAACATATTCTTCCATTTGTATTGCTACTCCTATTGTAATTGACTTTGATAAGCAGAAGCAAGAATAATTGAATTCATTTTTTAATGAAAAAGACACGCTCTCATTGGGCGTGTTTTTTTTTGATTTAAAGCCAGACTTCTGTCATTAGGAAATAGTAATATGTAGGTTATAAAGTGCAATATTCCAATCAATCAACAATTAAAATTATATTTACGCTTCCAAAAAAATTACGATGAATAAATTTAAAGATTTCAGCATTTTACTTGCATGTTTTGCATTGTTGTTGACGGCCTGTTCAGGAAATTCGAATCAATCAAAGCAACCGGACGAAAACACAAGCGATCCTTTAACCGAACATATTGATAGCACTGTTAGTCCTGCCGAAGATTTTTTTTCGTTTGCCAATGGCCGATGGTTTAAGGAAAATCCAATACCTGCATCAGAATCATACAACGGAATATTTTTAATTATTCAGGATTCAGTAAATGCTGCAATTCGTGATATATGTGAAAAATCGGCTAAACTTAGCAATGTTAAAGCAGGTTCTCATCAACAAAAAATAGGCGATTTATTTTACAGTGGCATGGACACTTTATCCATCGAGAAAGCTGGAATTACTCCACTTAAATCACGCATGGAAGCTATTGCTAAAATTAGCTCTTCGGAAGATCTTACAAATGAAATAGCCGAATTGCATAAGTTGGGAGTAGAGGTTTTTTTCAATTTTGATGTGCGACAAGATGAAAAAATAAGTGCACAAATGATTGTTGCTTTGATGCAAGGGGGTCTTGGTTTGCCGGAGCGTGATTATTACAGCAATAGTGATACACGTACTATTGAAATCAGAAATGCATACCAACAGCACATCCAAAATATGTTTGTTCTTGCCGGTGAAAAAAGTGAAGATGCGAAACTCAAGTCACAGCAGATTCTTTCTTTAGAAACCTCAATTGCCAAAGCTTGTCGCAAAATGGAAGCTTTGCGCGACCCTTTTAAAAACTACAATAAACTAACGCTTACACAAGTTGAAAAATTGGTACCTGCTCTAAACTGGACTAAGATGTTTACTGAATTTGGGTTGCAGAAGGTTGATACAATTAACATGGGACAACCTGAATTTTTTAAAAACCTAAATGTTGTGTTAAATCAAACTTCTATTGATGCTGTTAAAGCATATCTAAGCTGGAATTTAATCAGCAACTATGCAAGTTATTTATCAAAGGATTTTGAGTATGAAGATTTTTTGTTTTATACCCAAAAACTATCTGGAAACAAAGAA
>DGQS01000239.1 GCA_002389785.1 Bacteroidetes bacterium UBA4408 | reverse complement strand
TACAGGGTATTAATTATCCTATTTCAATTACGCAAATCAGCCAGTTTAATTTTAATGCCTGCAATGTAAAAGCGTATATCGATTACAATCAAAACGGTATTTATGACCCGGCAACCGAAGAAGTTTTTTCAAACCAAACAACTGCTAACCAAGGGGGAAATGTAGTGAGTGGTGTTATTACCATTCCGCTTACTGCATTAAACGGACTTACCGGTATGCGTGTAGTGCTGGTTGAAGGAACTTTTAATACCGTAACACCTTGTGGCACTTATTTTAATGGTGAAACCGAAGATTACATAGTTGACATTCAAACTCCGCTACCTTGTGCTACACCCCCAGTGGCTGGTACAGCTGTTAGCTCGGCACCGTCAGTTTGTCCCAATGCACCTTTTGATTTAAACTTAAGCGGTAGTGCAAATGCTTCCGGACTTACTTATCAATGGCAAGAATCGAGCAACGGTACTACCTGGACCGATATCATTGGAGCTACTTCTATTTTATATTCCTATGCTCAAGTAGTAGCAACTTATTATCGTTGTGTGGTTACCTGCAGCGGAATTCAATCTAACTCTACTCCTGTTTTAGTTGGACTAAATTCATTCTTTAGCTGCTACTGCACCAGTGGCGCTACCAGCACCGGCGACGACGATATTGGAAATGTAACTTTTGGTTTGTTGAATAACGGGGTGGCTAGTCCTTCTACTCAAAATCCAACTTCTGTAAATACTTACTCCGACTTTACCAATTTACCTCCCTATAGCTACATTCAAACATTGACCTATCCTATGTCGATGACACAAATTAATTTGAATGGATTTTACGTGTGCAGCGGAGCTATTTTTATTGATTTTGACCACGATGGAACTTTTGACCCTTCAACCGAATCGGTTTTGAGTGGTACTACATCGGCCGGAAATACTACCATTAGCGGAACTTTAACCATTCCTTTAACGGCAGCAACCGGTGTTACTGCCATGCGTGTAGTATTGAAAGAAGGTGCCAATCCAGCTGCTCAACCTTGCGGAACCTATACCTGGGGTGAAACTGAAGATTACCTCATCAATATTTTAGCTCCTAACTCTTGCACAGTTCCTTTCATTGCAGGGTTTGCTAAAACAAATTCAAATTTGGTGTGTGCTTCGGATATCTTTACTTTATCGCTTGATAGCTTGCCTCCCGATACCGGTTTTACTTTTCAGTGGCAACAATCATTCGATAGTATTAACTGGAACAACATAGCAGGTGCTACCGTTCAAATTTACAGCGGTTCGCAAAGCTTTAATTCATGGTATCGTTGCAACGTTACCTGCAATGGTGGAACCACGGAAAGCTCTGTTGCTACCAAGGTAATGAACAAGCCTGTAACACAGTGTGATTATTGCAATTCAAGCATCAGCGGAAACTGCAGCACCGATTATTTTATTGATTCATTAGCCATTGGAGGTACTACCTTTAACAATGCCAACACAGGCTGCGCTGCCAATGCAGGATTTGCTTATTCAAAATATCCAATAAACGGAAATACAACTGCAGATTTGGGTCGTGGAAACTACTTCGATTTGTATGTAAAAACTTCGGGTTCGTGTAACATTTCTGTTTGGTTAGATTATGACCAAAGCGGAACTTTTGATGCCAACGAATGGATACAAGTTAGTCAGGCAACTGATTCAGCTGTAACTACCACTGTGCCTTTGGTATTGCCTGCCAGCGCTCAACTGGGCGCAACCGGTATGCGTGTACGTTCACGTAAAGCCGGAAACATAAACTTAGGTGCTGATGCCTGCACCAATTACGGTAGCGGTGAAACTGAAGATTATTATGTAAACATTGTGGAAGCTATTTCAACCGGTAAGGAACTGAGCAACGATAAAAATGTACGCATTTATCCAAACCCTGCATCGGGATTTGTAACCCTTGAATACCATTCGGAAGAAGCAAAAAGTTTGCAAATAAAACTCATGAATCCTGAGGGAAGAGTGATTTATACCGAAAGCAACGATAAATTCAAAGGAAGCTATTCACACAAATTAAATGTAAACGACTTGGCTCGTGGAATTTACTTTGTTCAATTCATTAGTGATAAGCAAGTGCTTACTAAAAAGGTAATACTTAATTAAAAAACTGTTTTTGAATTTAGTTATTGATTTTGGTAATACTCGAATAAAAGTTGCTATCTTTAGAGGTACTGAGCAAACACAGCTCTTTGTTTACGAAAATCAGGAAAAGTTTCTGGCTGAAATAAAGACTATTTCAGCCGGAATTTCTTCTTGCATTATCAGTTCTGTAAGCACCAATATAGATGAGCTAGGTCAGTTTCTTTCATCCATCGTATGCTTACCATTTACCAGCACAACTCCTATTCCTATTAAAAATTTATATGAAAGCGGTAGTACATTAGGAAGTGATCGATTGGCAGCTGCAGTTGGAGCAAATGCTATTTTCAAAAATCAAAACGTGCTTAATATAGATACCGGCACATGCATTAAATTCAACTTTATAAACAAGCAAAACGAGTTTGTTGGAGGAAGCATTGCACCGGGTTTACAAATGCGCTTAAACGCCCTACACCATTTCACAGCTAGACTTCCACAACTAGAAGCACCGGCTTCATTCGACAAACTGATTGGGAAAAACACAGAAGAGTCGTTGCTAAGCGGAGCTTTAACCAATGCAATACTCGAAACCGATGCCGTAATTAATGCTTATCGGCAAGAAGTAGGTGAATTGAAAATAATACTTAGTGGAGGCAATACAGACTTTTTTGCAGGAAGATTAAAAAACAGCATCTTTGCGCGCCCTAATTTGGTGTTGGAGGGATTAAATTCTATACTTATTCACAATGTTACCAGATAATTTTTTAAAGCTTCTACTAATAGTGATTTTAATAAACACTATAACGTTTGCTCAAACACTTACTAATTCACCGTATTCGCGTTATGGAATAGGCGATATTATAGATAACAACAGTGCACAAAGTCAAGCAATGGGAGGCCTTGATGAGGCTTTACAATATTCGGCATGGATTAATTATACGAACCCTGCCTCTTATTCATCGTTTGAATTAACCACCTTTCAAACAGGAGCCAAAATTAGTCAAACCGAACAAAGCAGTAACACACTAAAACAAAAAATACGGAACGGGAATATGACTTCACTTGCCCTTGCTTTTCCTTTAAAACGTGGATGGGGAATGAGCTTTGGATTGTTGCCCTATAGCAGTGTTGGATATGCAATGAGTACTGTATCAACTACCGCTCAAAATGAAGAAATTAGCTATGTATATAATGGCTCGGGAGGTTTAAACCGAATTTACTTAGGAAGTGGTATACAACCATTTTCCGGGAAACCTGATAGCAGCTGGCTGAAAGGCTTTTCAATCGGGTTTAATGTTGCGTATTTATTTGGAAGTATGAATTATGAAAGAAGAGCAATTTTTACTACAGCTACAAGTAATTATTATTACAATTTACGTGAAATTAATATCTATAATTTGAGTGATTTTTATTTTGATTATGGTTTACAATATAAAACGCATCTTTCAAAAAAATGGTTGTTGCAGTCTGGATTTACATTATCTCCATCAACAAAAATTAATGGAAAACATTCAGGTTTAGCACAAACCTATTATTTATCAAATGGAATCGAATACCCGAAGGATACGGTAAACAATTTTGACAACCAAAAAGGCTCTGTAACGCTTCCTTCAAGGCTTGGAATTGGAATTCAACTTAACTTTTCAGATAAAATAGCTTTTGGTATAGATTATAAAACTCAGAATTGGAAAAATTTTAAAGCCTTTGATACAAACGATAACTTAAAAAATAGTCAATCCATTTCTATTGGAGCCCAATTTATTCCTAATCCGGCAAATGGTCGCGGATTTTGGCAACACGTACAATACCGCGCCGGAGTAAATTATGCATCAACTTATTTAAGCATTAATTCAACACAACTTCTTCAACAATCTGTCTCAATAGGTGCTGGTTTTCCTATCATTAAAAGTTTATCAACCCTCAACATTGCTTTGCAGTATGGAAATAGAGGAACATTGGAAAACAATTTAATTAAGGAAAAATTTTATGCCATCACACTTGGGCTATCCTTCAGTGATAAATGGTTTATAAAACGTAAATTTGATTAAGAATAAAATTTAAAGTTTGAAAAATAAGTCGCTCCTCGCATATTCTTTTTGTTGCCTTACATTTTTATTCAGTGCTTGCGAAACCGATATTGATCAAATTAATCTAATCACTGCAACTAAAAATATTCCTTCCGAATCCGGTAAAAATGTACTTATTGTTTACAGTGATTCGGCACGTATCAAAATGAAATTAAGTGCTCCTCAATTAGACCACTTTGATGGAGAAAACGCCTACGTAGAATTTCCAAAAGGTGTAACCGTTTTTTTTTATAACGATAAAAATAAAATGGAGTCGAGTCTAAAGGCGAATTATGCAATACGATACGAAAAGAGCAATATGATGGAAGCCAAAAACGATGTTATAGTGATAAATAACAAAGGTGAAAAACTAAATACTGAACATTTGTTTTGGGATGAAAAAAAGGAGTTAATTTATTCGGATGTATTTGTAAAAATTACTACAAAGGATGAAATTATAATGGGAGAGGGACTAGAATCGAATCAGGATTTTAGTAGGTATAAATTCAAAAAGATCAAAGGAACCATCAGTGTGAAGCAATAATTTGAGCTATTTTACCCACATCAATACCCTATCGTTGTGCTCAAATTTGCTGATATCTTTACTAAATAAGATTACTCCAAAATCGATCAAAGGCAAAACAAAAAATCCTCCTCCACAGGTAAATAAATAAACTGCCGGAATCCAGGGTTTGGTTCCTAAATACAAGCGATGTACACCCAACATTCCAAGCGCAAATGTTAGCATTGCAGCAGTCAATCTTTTGTTTTCCTGAAAAGCTGCATGATATCTAGTAGCCAATCCTTTGGTTGGAATAGTTTCAGTAATTAAAGGACTATCACTTTCTGCAGAGTCCAAATCGCACACAATAAAAAGTTCAGATGGAGTTGAAAGTAAAACAGCATCCTTATCAAAATTAGATAAAGATGCTGCTTTTGAATAATAGGAAAACCCCAATAACAGTAGAAGTAACTGAGATACCTTAATTTTCATAGTTTACCCAAGTTATCTTGCTGCTGCAAATCTACGGGCAACTTCGGTCCAATTTATTACATTCCAAAATGCTGCAATATAATCGGGACGTCGGTTTTGATAATGCAAATAATAAGCATGCTCCCACACATCCAAGGCTAAAATCGGAGTTCCTTTTACCTCGGTAATGTCCATCAAAGTATTATCTTGATTGGGAGTGGAAGTAACAACCAATTTTCCGTCATGCACAATCAACCATGCCCAACCACTGCCAAAGCGAGTAGTTGCAGCCTTATTGAATTCTTCTTTAAGCTTTTCAAAAGATCCAAACGCAGTATTAATTGCATTTGCTAAATCTCCATCTGGAGCGCCACCACCGGTTGGTGATAAAATAGTCCAAAATAAACTGTGATTAAAATGTCCACCACCATTGTTACGCACCGGCATAGGAAATTTAGAAATGCTGGCACATAATTGCTCGAGTGATAATTTTTCTCCATCTGTACCAGCCAGTGCAGCGTTTAAATTGGTAACATAAGCATTGTGGTGTTTAGTATGATGTATTTCCATGGTTCGAGCATCAATATGCGGTTCCAATGCATCATATGAATAAGGTAATTTGGGAAGTTCAAAGGCCATAATTGTTATATTTTTTTAGTGAAAGATATATTTTATATGAGCTTCAAAAGTAGGAATTATTCACAAATAGTTGTTACTAAATAATTATAAATAAGTTATTACCATTTTATAATTGCCTTACTTTTACGCCATTATAAACAAAATAAACTTAACCAAATGAAAAAAATCTCTTTACTTCTTTTAGCTGCAACTGTAGTTGTATTAGCTTCTTGTGGTGGCGGTGCTGCTGACAAAGCTAAAGCTGAAGCTGATTCTTTAGCTGCTGCCGCTGCTGCTGATTCAGTAATGAAAGCTGCTGAGGCTGCTGCTGCTGAAGCTGTTCCTGCAGATTCTGCTGCTGCGCCAGCTGATTCTGCTGCTCACTAAGCTCATTAGCTTTAAAACGATTTAAAAGAGAACAATAATCCGTTCTCTTTTTTTATTTTATTACCTCTCTTAAAGCTGCTTCAATAGCTTTATCACCAGTGTTTATTACTTGATAGTACCCTTCATTGCGCCAAATATTGCGCGCTATTAATGCTTTCAGTTGATTAAGCAAAGTACCCCTGATTTGCAATTTCTCGACATTTGTAGGTAACTTAATACTATCGTGATTGGCAAAATTGAGCAACTCTTCAAACACTTTATCGCCAATTTTATACCCTTCATTATATGCCATCGGGTTTGCAAATTTCTTAATGTTGCTTCTTTCCAAATCGGTAAAAGTGAGTGCGAACTGATTCAATGTTCCTTTTACAATTAATTCACTTAAAAAGCGCGAACGAATACTTGTGTCCAATGGAACAAATATATCCGGCATTATACCACCACCCCCATACACAATTTTTCCCTTTGGGGTTTTAAACTTCAATGAATCGGCAAAGTGTATACTATCTGCATTAACAAGTTCTCCGTGCTTATAACGAGTGTACTCTTCCTGATAATAATTTTCCGATTCACCTTTGGTGTAAGGTTTTTGTATACATCTTCCGGTAGGTGTGTAATACCTCGCAATTGTTAATCGCAAGGCTGACCCATCCTTAAACTCTGATTGCTGTTGAACTAATCCTTTACCAAATGATCGCCTGCCGATAATCACCCCACGATCGTTATCTTGCAAGGCACCACTAACTATTTCACTTGCCGATGCCGAACCTTCATCAATGAGTACAGCAAGTTTCAAATCCTCTAAACGGCCGGTTGAAGTTGCTGTATAATCTTCACGTGGATGTGATTTGCCTTGAGTATACACGATTTTTTTTCCGGTACTCAAAAATTCATCACAAATACTTATTGCTGTATTCAAGTATCCTCCGGGATTACCTCGTAAATCTAAAACAAGATTTTTCATTCCTTGCTCTAATAATTTGTCAGAAGCCTTTAAAAATTCATCATAAGTGGTAGCTGCAAAACGACTGATTTTAATATAGCCAACCTGCTTATTTATCATATAAGCTGCGTCAACGCTATAAATGGGAATCTTACCTCGGGTAATGGTAAAATCGAGTAATCGAGTAATGCCCCTTCTTTTAATACTAATATTTACTTTAGTACCACCTGCACCTCTGAGTCGCTTTAGTACATCATTATTTGTAATTTTTATACCTCCTACATTTTCCTTTTCTATTTTCACTATTCTGTCACCTGCTTTAATTCCTAAAGCTTCTGAGGGCCCGCCGGCAAGTGCTGCAACAACAATTATGGTATCCTTTAAAATATTAAACTCTATGCCTATGCCTTCAAAATTACCTTGCATAGGTTCATTCATTGCCTGTACTTCACTTGCCGGTATATAAGCAGAGTGAGGATCCAGGTTTTCGAGTATGGAAGTAATGGCCGTTTCGGAAAGTCGATTTTTATTGATGGTATCTACATACTCTTGTTCAATGTAATTCAAAACCTGGTTTACTTTATTTGAACTTCCACCACCAACACGTTGGGGCAAAGTAAATGAAGTTGACTGATTAATTTTGAAACCCAATAGAACTCCAAGTACTAAAACAATCGAATAAAAAAATGGTTGATAAGGATTATTTCGTTGAAAACTCATAGGAATTAATTGCTAAAATAAAGCTTGTAAAGCTAGGAAGATTAACCAACAAAAGAGTGTTTGACGAAATGCTTTTAAAGGAGTTTAACATTATTCGCTCTTTCAAACTCATCTAATTTTTCCTGAAAACGATCTAACACAACTTTTTGATAACCTCTCGGATGGTGCTTTGAAACGCTTTTCCGAGATCGCAAATTTAAATCAAATTCTTCCTTTGAAAAATGCGAAAATTTGTTCTTCCAGCGACGCAATGTTAATTTGAAAAACAAAGCATCCATTTTTTCACCGATAGTTCCATTTAATATTCTTTCAAAAAATTGCTTTATAATACTGTTCTTCAATGGCTTTTCAAGCATCCCTTGATAACTTAAATTCGGATAAAAATCGTGTGTCCAATTATTTCTTTTTCTAAATTCATCAAACAATAATGAATTGTAAGTAGGCAATAAAAAGGTAATTTCTGTCGCCGTGAAAATATTTCTCTCCGGAATTTCAAGATTCGTTGAATCAACATAATAGTTAATGCAAAAATGTCTTCTTGAGTTTAGTAGAAATACTTTTTTAAACAATACCAGTAAACCTCTGCATAACCACAATCTACCGGGTTCGGTAATAATAAAAAAATCAATATCAGAATCTTCATCCATGTAGTTTTTCGACAGTGATCCTGAAATACACACTGATTTTACAAATGGAAATTGTGCAATTAATTCCGACATTTTTTTTGCTAATGTCATTCTTTTTTGAGCCAGCTTATTGCCTTCCAACCTGCGTGCTACAACAAAGTGTTTTCCTTTTAAATAAAGAAAATCACCCGATTTTTCAACCCAACCTTTATTTTGCAATAGAGCAATTTCTGATTGCGCTTCATCCGATGAGATTTTTATATACTGTGTGTATGAAAGTAATTCTTCAAATGTTAAAGGGTACTTAAAAACATCAAAATACAAGAGTGTTTTAAGTATAGCTGAAGCACTATCCGTAAGTTCGTCAACACGTGTACTGTTCTGTTTCTGCACGGTAATTTCCATTTTCTAAAGATAGAAATAATTTTTGCGCACATACATTTATGCTACCACTATTAAAATATAGGCACAAAAAAAGGGAGATATTACTCTCCCTTTTCTTAACAAATTAGCTTCCTTATTCTATCACAACCTTTTTATTGATTACTCCACTTGAACCAATCATTTGCAAGGTGTAGATACCTTTCGCAAAGGTCGTAACATCAAGCGTTTTAGTGTATTTTCCAGCGCATTGAACCAATTCGCTGAAAACCAATTGACCTTGTACATTTATTAATTTTAATTCAGCCGTTTCAGCTTGTGTTCCATTTATATTAATACTCAAAAACGCATTAGCTGGGTTGGGCACAACAGTTAAAGTGAAATTATTACTAACATTACTAATGCCTGTTCCAATATCAATGGTTACTGTATAATCTTCCGTTTCACCAGAACCAAAATTGATACAAGCCGATGTTGAATCATTGGTATTACCGTTTGCTCTGCTTCTAATTCGCATTCCGGTTTGACCTCCAGGAATACCAAAAGGAATGTTCACATTTATGGTATTAGCAACTCCTGCCGTTGAAGTAGTTGATACTTGGTTCCATTCATTTGGTTCGTAAATTCCATTCTGATTGTAGTCAATCCAAACAGAAATAATATTATTTGAAGTGGTAGTTACACTCAAGGTATATGAATTACCACGGGTCAATGTAGCTGTAGCAGATCCAACAGGAGAAAACGCACTTAAAGTACTACCATTAATAAAATTGCAAATTGTGTCGGTATTGTTTAAGGTGGTTCCTGCAAAACTAACATTTCTTATAATATCAGTTGAAGGACATCCAGATCCTCCTAGGTTTGCTGTACAATAACAAAGTGAAGGGGATAAGATAGTAAGATGCACCGGAAGTGAGTTTGCCGAAAATCCACTGCAAGTTAACACACAACGATAGTAAGTTGCAACCGTAGTTGAAGTAGTTAAAGTTGGTGCAATGGCTGAAGAAATTGAAGTCCAGTTTATTGAATCTGGTGAAGATTGCCATTGGTATGAAATAACAATTCCTGAGTCAGCGCCTGCTAGGGAAAGTGTGAAATTTACTCCTGAACAAACTGAAGCTGCACTAGCGATCGTGCTTCCTGCATTCGGCGCAGTTGTACAACCTGGGAAAGATTTTATCGTTACATTATCAATTGCCCACCACCAATCATAGCTTCCGGTATAAGTAAATCGAACTTGAATATTAGTCGCTCCTAAACTTGAACTTATGTTTATTGCAGTATGCGTTGCAGGATTAGGGTATCCAACATTCAATGAATCAAACACAAGTGTATTCCAAGTAATACCTCCATCGGAGGTTATTTCAACTCTTCGGGATGAGCCTTGTGTATTAGGACCGGCTAATGCACGGTATTGCTCATCAAACTCAAGTGATAGCACACCCGTTGCAGCAGCTATATTAATAGCAGGGCTAGTTAATGAAGCGTTCTCATCTATATTGTCATTCGTGCTCCCTTCGTCGCTATCAAAAATAGCAAAATTAGCATCAAAACCTGCTCCGGTTATGGTACGGTTATATTGATTATTGAATATCCAAAGATTCAACGCAGGCAAACCCATACTGTCGTTTGACCATCCGGCAGGTAAAGCTGCGGTTCCAAAATTTTCAGTAAAGTGGGTTGTTTGAGCAAATGTAGTTTGTACAAAAAAACTACTAAAAATTAAGCAAAATGTAAGGATTGTTTTTTTCATAGGTTTATTATTATTCATTAATTGTAGACAAATTTAAAATGATTCATTCATAAAATTAAAATTTAACATTGGTAAATTTAATTAAGCAAAACTATACGCAAAGTTTGCGTATTACCTGAAACAGTGAGTTTTAATAAATAGGTGCCGGCAACAATACCATCGGCCTTAAAATTACGTTTCAAGACTTGCTTTCCTGCCTCTTGTTTTGTATTTACCAACTCTTTTACCTGCTCACCAAGCAAATTGTAAAGTTCAATTTGCACTTGTTCGCTGTTTGGTAAATAATAGGAAATACCAATCTCACCTGTGCTCGGATTAGGATTTGCACTAAAGCCAGTTGCAAAATTAACGACTTCTTTAACACCTGTTATCAAAACTGTTTGGGTTGAAGCTGTATAGCATTGATTAATTGCTATGAGTTTTACTGTATAAGGTCCGTTACCACTATAAGTATGTACAGGATTAGTGGTAGTATCGGTTGTTCCATCTCCAAAATCCCATAAATAACCTGAACTTAGTGGTGTTGTGTTGGTAAATGACACAGTATTACCCGAGGCATTATAAGCAAAAGAAGTTATACCTGAAGGTGGGAATTGCTGTGTTAAAGTTACAGGAACCTGCACCCAATTATTCGTTTCATCTTGTTCTAAAAAATTATTGTTGGGATCGGTAATCGAAACAATGGCATAATTGCCGTTGCAAGTTCCCGGAAAATCAATTTGCATTCCTGCTAGACCGGAAGAGTAAATATCCAAATTTCCGGTAAAAATCCCCTGATCTGTACCACACCCAGTAACACTTCCAAAACCTGAATTCGGTATATCGGCCATGGTAATTACATTTCCGGTATTATCCAGGCAATAACCTAAATTATTGGTACAATTTCCTAAATTGATTAAACAAAAACTAACTTTCGCGCCGGTTCCAACAATAGGCCAAGTAGTTGCGTCCGGATTTGAAGTTGGAATTCGCAAACTAAATGCTCCCCAAGAATCAACATGCACGTGTCCATGTGTAGGATGAAAACTCATAAAACCTGCATCCCGCACCGAACTGGTCATAACACCATGATTTTTGTGATAAATGGTTTGTTTAACTAACTCCTTTACCGGTTGACCGTTGGGACAAATGGTAGTGCTGCAGGATACTGAAACTGTATCACAAAAACACTGGTTTGAACCATGTATTTCCATAGGTCCCCAGCCAATATTCGGAGTAGCATTACTTAAGCGCATTGCTCCTAATGATTCAGGATGATCGTTTTGTATAATCAATGCGCTGGCAGTCATATCCGGCAATAAATCACAGTTTTGAGTTCCATCAGGACACTGGCAAGCAAATGCATTTGAGCCACTGCAAGCACCTACAGGAATAGGAGGATCTGCCGGAGGGTTGGTGCAAAACGAAATAGATGCAGTAATAAAATTTCCAGGAGGGGTAACAGACGGGGCTTCATCGATTACACATAAATTCCAGGTTCCATTTGGGTTTTGTCCGTTATTAAAATCGTTAAGTGAAAAATTAGGAATGAAGGTTCCGGTAAACGGAGCATTGGCCGCATAAATGTATCCATTAGCACCATTCATAGCGAAACAAGTATTGCTGTAGTTGGCAAATAATCCACCGTTATTTTGACTCAAATAAACAGTGTCGCCAATGGGTGATTTTAAAAATACTTTTAATTCTCCTACTTCAGGATGTTGAATATCTATACATACTTCCATCACCCCGAATGATGTATCAATTACTGAAGGTAATCCAGAAACTACAATCGGGAAACATACGGCAAAATTGTTATCCGGAATTGCTCCTCCGGCGGTGGTTGAAAATGTTCCAGAGGCAACATCCATGGAAACAAGCAAGCTACTTGAATTTACAGAAACACCACTGCAGGTAACTTCACATTGATAGTAGGTTGAACTTAATTGAGAAGTTGAGTAGGTAGCTGAAGTCGCCCCTGCGATAAGATTCCAGTTTATTCCATCGGAGGAAGATTGCCATTGATAAGATAAGCCTGTTCCTATTGTACTGCCTAATAAGGATAGTGTGAAGTTAGCATGCGGGCAAACAGCATTTGAGGTGCTAACTGTATTACCAGCAACCGGCGGCGTTGTACAAGGTGCAATGGGTATAATGGTTAGGGTATAATCTTCTGTTTCACCCCATGTGTAAGTAGCACATGCAGTTTGTGCAATGGTTCCCTGTTCAGCTAATATTACTCGCATACGGGTATTTCCAGGTGCTGCAGACAAAGGAATTGTAACAGTTCCTGATACTATGTTACCTCCCACTGCTGCTGTAGTTCCTGCATCAAAAACTCGTTCTCCTGCATCACTAAAATCGCCATCCTGATTGTAATCAATGAAAACACTTACCCAACAAGCAAAAAAACCTGCACTATTGATTTGTGTAATTGATAGCGGATAAGATAAAGTTTGCGTAAACGATTGAGGAGGCAAGGAAGTAAAATCAGTATAGGTATTTACCGAACTGCTATTGTTTAGGGCAGTGGTGTTGGTACCATTCGATAAACTACCAAAAGTAACATTGCCAATATCGTCATCAACAGTATTGCTAGCAAAAGATGCACAGTAGCAAGACGTCACGGAATTCATCCCAACCGATATTGAGTTACTGGTATCACTGCTTCCGCTGCATGTTACATAACATCTGTAGTAACTTGCTTGGTTCTGCGTTAACGAATAAGTATTAGAATTTGCTCCAACCAGATTTGTCCAATTAGTTCCATTGGTAGAATTTTGCCATTGAAATACCTGACCAACTCCTGCTGAATTTCCGGTTAGTTGTAGGGTAAAAAATTGAGAAGAGCATACCAAACTTTGACTTGAACTTGCAGCGCCTGCACTTGGAGGTACCGGACAGGGTAAGGCCGGAAGAATGGTTATTAGATAGTCTTCGGTTTCGCCATAAGTATATAAACCACAACTTGCGGGAGTTGCTTCTGATAATACAAAGCGCATTCGAGTTGTTCCACTTAATGCAGTAAATGGAATTACTACATTACCATTCATGATGTTACCTCCAACTGAAGCATTCGTTGTATCGGTGTAAACTAATTCTCCATTATCTAAAAAGTCACCATCCTGATTATAATCAATATACGTATTCAAATAACACGTATAAAACCCAGCCATATTAATCTGAGTTACAGATAGAGAATACGTATTACCGGGTAAAAAGCTTTGTGGTGTAAGGGAAGTAAAATCAGTATATAGTTTATTGGAAGTAGGATTATTGAGTGCTGGGGTTGCCGTTCCATTATTCAAACTTCCAAAAGTTACGTTCCCGATATCATCATCCGCAGTATTTGTTGCAGCCGATATACAATAACATTGGGAAGCTGAATTAAGGGCAACATAAACTGGGCTTGAAGCGCTTGAATTTCCGGAACAAGTTAAAACACATCGATAGTATAATGGCAAGGTTGTAGAGGTAACTAAGATACTTGAAGTAGCTCCACTAATTGAAGTCCATGAACTATTGTTTTGTGATAACTGCCATTGGTAGGTTAATCCGACTCCAACAGAATTTCCGGATAGTGAAAGTGTAAAATTCACACCGCTACAAGCAGCTACAACTGAACTTAACGCGATTCCAGCAACGGGTGGTACTGTACATGCAACACCACCGCTAATGGTAACAGTATAGTCTTCCGTTTCGCCGGAACCAAATTGAGTGCAAGCATCCGTAGCACCATTGTTGGTACCTGCCTGTCGGCTGCGGATTCGCATTCCTGTAGTACCATTATAGCTTCCTTGCGGCACAGTTATAACCGCAAAATTGGGGACTCCGGCAACTGAAGTAGTACATACTTCAGTCCATTCATAGGCGTCATAAATCAGGTTATGGTCATAATCAATCCACACAGAAATATTGTTTACAGCATCGGTTGTAACTCCTAAATTATAAGATGATCCTTGATTTAAAACCGCAGTGGTTGTAGCACTTGGTGCAATGGTAGTTAAGGTGCCATTTGAACCGCTGGTGCAAATCGTATTGTTGCTCAAAAAACTGGTTCCGGTAATTTGTACCGAGGTAATTAGTTGACCGGTAGCACAGGCACCACCGCCTAAATTTGAGCCAATACAATATTGAGCTTGAGATTTATTTGAGTATAGTTGAAAAACTACAAACAGGGTAATAAGTATTAACCTTTTTAAAAAATTAGTAGAAAAAAACATGGTAAAATAGTTTGGGTTATTGATAAAGAGTAATTATACAAAATTTTATTTCCTTTTACAAATTAATAGAGCATTTCAATAGGTCTCAACTTAAAAGAAAATTATAGAACTGAATAAAAGTCCTCAAAGTAAAAACATAACTTTTACTTCTTTTCCTTTTTAAGCTTTTGAAGTCGATAATACTCGGCATACAGCTTTTTAATATTGTTATTCACCTTCACAGTATAGTTGTAGTCGTAATCAAAGGTTTTATTAAAATTGTTGAAATTGATTTTAGCGATAGGCTCGCTCAAAACTGCTACATCCAATTCAGGTTCTTCTCGAAATAAATCAATATCAAATGGAAACACACTAACAAAAGTGTCGTAGCGTGGTACAATTGTATTTACCCCAATAATTTTAGATACATACCCCTTCTTAGAAAACTCAATAGTGTATTTTTTACCCAAGGGCAATTTAATTGCACATCTTCCTTTCTTAGTAAACCGCTTATCCATTGTAAAATCAGTTTCATTTAGCACACGAATCATCACAGAATCCAAGGCTTTTTGTTTGCCATTTTCACTAACTGCCGACTGGTAAACCATACCGTCAAGCATGAGGTAATACTTTGGATTATCTAACATGAGTGAATCAACTTTACGTTGTTTCTTCACAATAGTATCTGTTTGTGCAAGTACCGATAAACCGTTTAAAACAAGTGCAAAAACAAAGAATGTTTTGCACAATTTGTATACTGCTAATTTCATTTTAGAAGTGTTTTCTACAAAACTAATTATTTTTAGGAGGAATGTGGTTCATTGAAGTGTTTGATATCCTCAATAAATTGTTAATAAAAAAGCCCTGTTAGGAATATGCTAACAGGGCTTTTTTGAATTCGATTTATTTCTTAGTTAACCGCAGCTTTAAAGTCTGCATTGTCTTTGAATTTTAAAAACTCTCGGTCTTCTGAAGCTTTTGCCTTTAATGAAGCATCTTTCTCAAAAGCGCTTTTCAGATTATTTACAGTAGCTGCAGCATCGTTTTTACGTGCTTGTATTACAGCTTTCAAATAGTATCCCATTGCTGAGTTATTATCTTTACTTGCTTCCACAGTTGAGAGGGCACCTGCAGCATCTAAGTTTAATAATTTTGCTAAAGCAGCGTTAAAAGTATTTTCGCTACCGTAATTGCTTACAGCTTGCGAATATTTTCCATTCATAATATTGATTGCTCCCATGTTGTAGCTAGCCTCTGGACCTGCGCCTGACGCAGCAGCATAATGAGCTGTAGCGCCTGCTCTGTCACCTTTCTTAATCGCAACTATACCCAAGTTATTCTCAATAACCGGATTGTTTGCAGAAGCAGCAGCTGCTTTATTAAATGCTGTCTCGGCATCAGCCATCTTATTTTGTAAAACATATACATATCCCATATTATTATGTCCTCTCCAATCGCCAGGATATAAACGGGCTGCATTTGTAAAAATATTCATTTTGGTTGTGAGATCATTCGATAGAGTTGCAGCATACAATAACTCTTCAATAGTTAATGAATCAGGGGTCGCTGCCGACATTTGTGTTAATACTTCATCAGTTCTTCCTAATTTATTTGCATTTACCGTAATCTTTGATTTACGCAATTTTGGAAGTATTTCATCAGCAATTTCGGTATATGCTTTAGAGATGTTTTTTATTTCAGATTCTCTTTTATCTAAATCTGAATAGGTAGAAAGTATGCGTAAAATCATGTCTTTATCAGGAACATTTGAAGCTTGCATCAACGATTGAAAACCAGCCCAGTCTTCAGGAGTAGATGATTTACTGTAAAACGCATCATCCAATCCAAAAGTTGATTTCTTTTTCTTCATTTGAGTCATGAAAAATTTAGCTGTTGCATCAGCACGATCGCTGGCAAGATTTGCATTTTTATCCTGCTCTCCATCAGGAGATGCATAAGCAGATATAGCAATGCCTTTGAACTCAAATCCTTTTGCCATTCCATTTTTAAAGAAATCGTCAACAGCCTTCATGTCTTCTTGCTTTAATTCGGCAGCACGAATATCTGACTGACTCATAGCAAAATTAATGTCCGCTTCTTTACTAACCGGAACTACTTTCTGAAAATTATCCTTTGCCATTATTGGACGCTCATCACTCATGACAAGTCTAGAAGTAATAATGGTTCCATCGGCCATTTTAGGTAATGGAAAATCTTTTGATTTGCTCTTTTTAGAAATGACTGCTTTTCCACCCAATTCAGAAACTTTCATTCCTTCTTCATAGGCCACTTTATCAACAATGGTAAAGTCATAACCTTTGTCGCGAACAACTTTAACACCTGTTCCTTCTTTCACTTTCTCACCATCAAATGTGATGGTTTTTAGCGCTTTTTCGCCACCGTTCCATTTAATGCTTGGCATTAAAACTACGGTGTTTTTTGGGCCATACGCTTTTTCCGGAATATGACCTTTAACAGTAATTGCTACGCTATCGCCGTGCATTTCCATTGGGCTGGGAGTAACCGTGTAAGTTACTTTCGACCAATCGGTACTTTTACATCCTACAAGAACAACAGATGCTGCTGCAACCACTGAAAATCCTTTTAGTAGATTTTTTTTCATTTGAGAGTGAATTAATTAGATTTTTAAGTTTTAGTAAGTATCAAATCTGCTGCGAAAGTAATTTTTATATTCATAATATGAAAAACTTTTTTTTAAAGACGAATGAACGGGAATTATCTGCGAGCGAATGGGAATGAATCGAGTCTGAACAGATAATCGAATTGTTGATAATTCTCAATTTGTGGCTAAAACAAAGGGTTTTATAAAATTAATCGATTAATTCCAATTGGATACTCATCCTTAATGGCCTCTAAGATTTGTTGGTAATGATGCTTGTTCGCGACAAAATCAATATTGTTCACATCAATTATTAAAGTGCGTTGTTGCTGCTGCTGACGAATGTAATCAAAGTAGTTTTGTTGTACCTTTTCAAGGTATTGCGGGGCAATGTTTTGCTCAAACTCTCGGCCCCGCTTCTTAATGTTGTATTTTAGGCGGTCTATATCCAAATAAAGGTAAACCAATAAATCGGGTTTAGGAAGTTGTGCGTGAATGATGCTAAATAATTTGGTGTATAACCCAAATTCATCCTCCTTCAAATTAGCCTTGGCAAATATTAAACATTTATTGAAAAAATAATCGGATATCGTAAAACTCGCAAATAAATCACGATTGCTCAAATGGTTAGTCAATTGTTGATAGCGTTCTGCCAAAAATGAAAGCTCCACTGTAAAAGCATATTTATCGGGATTTTCATAAAACTTTGACAAAAACAAATTCTCTTCAAATTGTTCCAAAATCAACTTCGCCCCATACTGCTCAGCGATAAGTGTAGATAGGGAGGTTTTGCCTGCACCAATATTCCCCTCAATAGCAATAAAATCGTAGCGCATATTAACCTGCAATAAATTTAAACCAATATTTTAACGCTAACATTTACCGCTACTAATTTAGGATTGCAAACTATGAAAAAATTGGCTTGCTTCATACACTTTTTTCACTTCCAATGTATCCTCGCAATCAATCAACAGTTGCTGAACACTTTTCTTCAAAACAGGGTGCTGTATATTGGGAGCAATTTCCTGCAAGGGAATTAATGTAAATCTTCGCTGGTGTAAATAGGGATGTGGAATCGATAAGTTATCCATTTCGATAATTGCATCTTCGTAAAACAAAATATCAATATCTATGATTCGCTCCTTCCATTTAGTTTCATTTCTCACCCTACCAATCTGTTGTTCAATTGAAAGTACTTTATCCAATACTTCTAATGCCGAACTTTCAGTAAAAACACAAAGCACACAATTATAAAAAGAGTTTTGTTCTTCAAATCCCCATGCTGCCGTTTCATAAATAGCTGATTGCAAAGCAACTTTTCCAATTTGCCGGTCAATTTTACGCAAAGCATGAAACAAAACTTCATCTCGTTTTCCCATATTGCTGCCTAAAAGAAGAAATACCTTGTGCATAAAATTTTTTTCAAATATAATCTCAATTTTTGGTTTGGAAAGCATTGAAATCTTTTAGCAGATTCTTGCACTTATTGGTGATACAATTTTATACCTTCGCAAAGAATCCTAACATGCGAAAATCACTTTTTTTCAACCTGACTTCTCCCCTGCTGTTTAAGTCGCAATTACTGCAATGGGCTTCTCAATTTTCAAATCTTGCCTTTTTAAATAGTAATACCACCGGTTCAGAAAACCATTCAAACATTAATGTTAATACATATGATTTAGTGGTGGGGGTAGACGCCATTTGCGAATTAAAATGCAGCTTTGAAGGGGCTTTTAAACAGCTAGAAAACTTTATTGAAAGCATAAATGACTGGTGTTTTGGGTATTTATCCTATGACTTAAAAAATGATGTTGAGAAAACACTGTTTTCCAAAAATCAAGACAGTCTTGAATTCCCCGATTTACATTTCTTTCAACCTCGATTGGTTTTTATGCTCAAAGAAACTCGGTTGGAGGTAAGTTTTTTTGAAAACAACTATGCAGAAAGTCAACTGCAAAAGCTTATTGAGGAAATTAACTCAATTGATCTAAGAAATGAATTCATCAGGTATAACGCTGCTGAAATTCAAGCTCAAGTGAGCAAAGAAAATTATTTTAAAAATGTAGCAGCAATCAAGCATCACATTCAACAAGGCGATATTTATGAATTAAATTACTGTATAGAGTTTGTTACACAACAACATCAAGTACAAGCACACTTGCTTTATGAGCAACTAAACAGTATTTCACAAACTCCAATGTCTTGTTATTATAAATCAGATTTTGTGCATTTGTGCTGTGCAAGTCCTGAAAGATTTTTAAAAAAAACAGGAACAAAATTAATTTCTCAACCTATTAAAGGAACGCGTAAAAAAGGAACGACAGAAGTCGAAAACAATCAACTAAGAAAGGAGCTATTGAACGATGCAAAAGAACGAAGCGAAAACGTCATGATTGTTGATTTAGTTCGAAATGATTTATCGCGAAGTGCCTCCAAAGGCAGCGTGAAAGTTGAAGAATTGTTTGGCGTATATTCCTTTCAACAAGTTCATCAATTAATTTCAACTGTAAGCTGCGAGCTTTCTTCCGAAATTCATTTTATTGATGCCATAAAAAATGCATTTCCGATGGGCAGTATGACAGGAGCTCCAAAAGTAAGGGCAATGCAACTTATTGAGCAATTCGAAAACAGTAAACGAGGAGCTTACTCAGGAGCAGTAGGATATATTACTCCCGAAAAAGATTTTGATTTTAATGTGGTAATAAGAAGTATCTTACACAACAGTAAAACGAACACAAGTTCTTTTATGGTAGGAAGCGCAATTACTGCAAACTCCATTACAGAAAACGAATACGATGAATGCTTTGTAAAAGCAGCGGCATTGTTTCAAGTGATTGAAAAAAAACAACAACATTAAATTTTACACCGTGCAAAAACACTTTGAGAAATTTGTTGGTGAACAAAAACTTTTTGAACCCGGCGATAAAATTTTGCTGGCGGTAAGCGGCGGTCTCGACTCGATGGTAATGCTTTATTTGTTTATTGCTTGCAAAGCGACCATTGCTGTTGCACATTGTAATTTTAAGCTTCGTGGTAAAGAATCCGATGAAGATGAACGATTTGTGAAATTGATTTGTAAAAAAAATGCTATTCCCTTTTATTCCACCCGCTTCGACACAAAAAAATTCGCGCATGAAAACCAAGTTTCCATTCAAATGGCAGCGCGGAATTTACGCTATGAATGGTTTGAAAAACTTCGCAAAAAAATTAACGCTAACTACATCTCAACTGCACATCATAAAACCGATGTAGCCGAAACTATGCTGATTAACTTACTTAGAGGAACAGGCATTTCAGGTTTGCACGGTATTTATCCCAAAAAGAACAAGCTGATTCGACCATTACTTTTTTCAACTCGCAGCGAATTGGAAAAATTTGCAATCGCAAATAAAATTAATTTCCGTGAAGACAAAAGCAATGCTTCAACAGAGTATGTTCGCAACCAAATAAGACACTGGGTTTTGCCTCAATTAGCGAAAATAAATCCTGAATTTGAAGAGCAGTTTTATGCTAGTGCTCAAAACATTTATCAGTCTGAATTACTTTACCGGCAGTTGGTTCAAGAGAAACAAAATTCTTTACAACAACTCACACATTCCGACACTCGTTTATCCATAGTCAAATTAAAAAAGTTGAACCCCTTGCCTACCTATCTGTATGAATTTTTAAGAAGTTACAATTTTAATTCAACTGTTTGCACTGAAATTAGCGAGGCTTTAAACGGAAAGTCTGGTAAAATCTTTTCTTCCTCATCTCATCGTTTGCTTGTCGACAGAGAGGAACTTGTTATTTCAAAAATAGAATTAACTAAAACCGGCGATTCATTCCTGATTAACAAAAATGACACTGCTATTGATCACCCGATTC
>DGQS01000051.1 GCA_002389785.1 Bacteroidetes bacterium UBA4408 | reverse complement strand
AAGTGTTGTAATTGGATTGTAAGCTGTATAAAGTGTTTCAAGTAAGGTATTCGTGCTAATTGAAATTGAACTCAATTGATTTACGGAACAATTTAGTTCTACTAGTTGTGTATTTGCTGAAACATCTAAAGAGGTTAATAAATTGTTGGAACAATCAAGTACGGTAAGCGACGTAAAATATTCAATTCCTGCTAAGTTTGAAATACTAGATGCAGGAACATTAATGGCACCGGTATAAGCACTTGCTTCAGTACATTCAATTTCGTTGTTAGCATTTAAATTTATTGCTGTGTTGGCAATTAATGCTGCTTTAAAAATAGAATCAGGAATAGGCACTGTGCAAGCTGTGCAGCTTAAATCATAAACGGCATTTGTATCAATGGCATTAAGCCAATTTAAATTCATAAAAGAAGTATCGTCGACCTGCACGCAGCTCAGAAAAGGATTGGCAGTAGCATCAAAAATATAAAGGTTGATATTGTTTCCATTTTGAATATTTAAGCTGGTTAAATTATTATTTGCGCAATTCAGTTCGGTCAACTGTGAATTGCCGGAAAAATCAAGGCTTGTTAATGCATTTGATTCACAATGTAAATTATAAAAAACTGGAAGTAGTAAGGAGGTAATTTGATTATTTGAACATATTAAATAATTTACTTGCGTTATTCCTGTTAAATCAATTGCAGTGAGTAGGTTATTTGAGCAATCCAATTCAAACAAACTTATTGCACCACTAATAGCTATATTACTTAATTGGTTATTCGAACAATATACTTCCGATAAATTGGTACTTAAATTTGAAAAGGTAATATTGGTTAATGCATTATCCGAACACTCTACATGAGTTATAAATAATAAGGAAGACAAGTCTAGATTTGTGAGTAAATTAGAAGAACAAACTAAATAGTTTAAACTTAAATTGTTGTTTAAATCGAGTAGCTGAATTGAATTGAAACTGCAGTTTAAATTTGTGATTAAAAAATTTTGACTCAAATCCAGGCTGGTAAGTTGATTGTTGTAACAATACAAATTTTGCAATTCTGGAAACCCACTTACATCAATTCCACGCAAGTTATTATAAGAGCATTCTAAATAGGTAAGCAAAGTATCTGGGCTGAGTATTAATGTATCGAGTTGATTAGAATAGCAAGTAAGTTGAATTAATTGCGAATTATTTGTAACATCCAAACTGGTTAACAAATTGTTGTTTACATTTAAATAACTTAGGCTAACAAATTCCTCAATCCCAGTTAGATCACTAATTCCCATACCGCCAACATAAATACCACCGGTAAAAGCACTCGCTTCACTTATCTGTATTTCAGCATCAGCATTAGTATTAATTAAGGAATTGCCAACCAGTGCAGCTTTAAATATTGAATCTGGAATTGTTACATCTTGAGCATACAAATTAAGTTGAACAAAAATTAGCAACAATAAGATGAGGTAATTTTTTTTCATAGGATTGAGGTTTAATTGTTAGAACTATTTTTACTCATGGTGTAGTTTAAAAAGTTGAGTATATTTTTCATTTTCTACTTTCAAAAAATAAATCCCCGGACTAAATTTATCAAGAGGTATTTGTAAGGTAAATTTATTTTCAGATTGGATGGCTATTTCTTTTGAATAGAGCTGCTGCCCCAACACATCGCATATTTTTACCTGTGTGTATTTTTGATTTGAATAAAGTGTCAAATTCACCATATCCTTTGCAGGATTGGGGTAAATTTCTGCCCTGTCTTTTTGTATTGATTCATTTATGCCATCTGGAGGCATTGCTGCTTTATTTTTAATATTCGAGCGCGAGGTGTTTTTTGTGGTCATGGTTCGCAAACTTGGGTTGCAATTGATATCCGCCATCAATGCAATTACATAGCGACTATTTTGCAAGTTGGCCGCACTTACATCCGAAAAGGTTAAATTGCCCGGATATCGAATGGCAAGTGTGTCAGTAAATGGTCCATTCCCCGAAGTGTCGCGCAGCACAAGGTAGTAACGGTTGGGGTCGTTAATACCTACATATTCATTCCAATATAATTTAGGAACACCTCCCCAGTTGATGGTACCATTTAAAAAAATTGTTTGATGATAAAATGCACCACTAATGCTGGCAATGTTTCCACAACTATCCAGGCAGCCAATCTTATACGAAACGGCATCAATACTCGGCAATGAATTAATGTCTAAATACGAACTAGACTGAGTATTGTCAACGGTATCAATATTCATATAGTTGCCCGAAAGAGGAGGTGTTTCTCTATAAATTACATAACCATTAATGTAGGTTTCGCTAGGTTTTTGCCAACTTATTAAAACTTTCTGTGTTGCAGAATCAACAGTAGCACTGCATATTTGTACCACAGGTATAGGCTTAAAAATTATTGGTAAGTTAGCAGCTACTCCTGTTCCGCAAGAATTTACGCCACTCACACTCACATTTCCACTTACTGAATAAGCACTGTAATCAACCACAATAGAAGTTGTGTCGCTGTTGCCGACAATAGTTGCCAATGCTGGTAAATTCCACACATAGCCGGTTGCATTGTTGAGAGGTGCTATACTATAACTAAAATTATTTTGGTTCACACAGGCAGCCGGATTAGTTAACCCATTAATTACTCCGGCGGTATCGGGTAATTGAAATACTGTAACAAAAAAAGGTCCCTGAACAACTGTGTCGCACCCTGTAAAAATTCTTAGCCAATAGGAATCTGTTCTTTGTGGATAAAAACTACTATCAGTACCTACCAATTCAAAATCACTGTCTAGCCATTTCCAACTCGTGGCATTAATAATAGTTCCTTGCAATTTGCTTGGGGTATTGACGCAAAAACTGGAGGGTCCAACCAAGACTGCACTTCCTGCGGCAGGAGAATCGATATGGATAGTAGTAATTACTGTATCAGCACACAAGGGGCCATTGCTGGCAATAAAAGTAACCGTGTGAGGTCCGTAAACAGTGTATTGATGACTCACATTAAATGAATTTGAAATAGGTGAACCATCTCCAAAATCCCATGAGAACACCGTACTTCCATCATAGCCTGTAGTAGAATTAATAAATTGAGTAATACTGTCCTGACAAGAATTAACAACCGAAAAGGAAGCATCCGGTAATACGGCGCAAATGTTAAAAGCTCTTCCTTCACTCAAGCTCCAAATGCCATCTGCGTTTTTAGTTCGTTCATAAATAATATTGCTACCGCTCAATAAGCTTAATACTGATGCTGTTGTTGTATATTCAACAGAATCTCCCGGCACAGGAACTGCAGAACCCACGCCATTTCCAACACCCGGGTCGTTATTAAAAAAGTATTCACTCCATACAATTTGATTGTTTGTTGAATTATAAAACACATTTACCAAGCGGTTTTCGGCAAGGCTCCAGATCCCATCACTATTTTTGGTGCGGATATATAAATTGTGTAATCCAAGATTTAACCCACTCGCAGAAATTGTAGAATAAAAATCTATAGAATCAGCCGAAGTACCCACACTTATTTGTGTTCCTTGGCCAACTCCAGGATCGCTGTCAAAAAAATATTCGGCTTCAACAATGTTAGCAGAAACGATCGTTTTCTTAACAAAAAACAAGCGATTTTCTGATAAGCTCCAAACACCACTATCGTTGAGGGTACGAACATATAAGTTATGTAATCCATTACTTAATGAACTTACTGGAATAGTTAGGCCAAAATCAACAGAGTCGGCTGGAGTATTAATTACAAAGCTTGTAGCTTGTCCAATTCCCGGGTCAGAATCAAAAAAGTATTCAGCTTTAATAATTTGTTGTCCTAGTGCAATCAAATTAGAAACAACAAGCAGTGCTAGAAGTATAGATTTTTTCATGCTATATTTTTTTATAGATTGGTCTAAATAGGATAAGTTATTATTATCTCGATTTCGTACTTCTTACATTTACATTTAAATTGCCATTTTGAGAAACATTCGTGTTGGTAATAGTCATTTGACGTACAACGGGCATATTATATGTTTCTCCAGAAAGTGCTACAAATGCACTTCCTCCATAAATTCCTAAATCTTTACCATCGTTACCAGCATTGTGACCAGGTGACGAATTTTGTAATCTAAAATCATAGGTGGCAACATATCCTCCCGTAGTTCCAACATTAATAAAAAGTGGGTTTACATTATCAATATTGCCTGTTCCACTAAGTGTGGGATAGGTTAAACTAGTTGAATAAGTTAGATTATTTAAGAAGGTACAACCGCTTGTAAAGTTACTTGGGTGTGCATTGTAAAAGATATTATTTTGAATGGTTGCATTTGTAATGGTTGCATTAAAAGCATTTGAGTTATTATAAAATACATTATTTGATATCAAACTATTATTGCAAACAAGGCTATTGATGTATCCATTAATAATGTTGTTTTCAAGTGTAATGTTACTAACATTAGGGTTCGGATTCATTGAAAAATCAACCGAACCCAAAATATTTCCACTTATTAAAAAGTTGGAAGAATTAGACAAGGCATTAAAGTAAAGTCCAAAGGCACCTGCAGGGAATGAATTATTCCTAATTGTTACATTATTAATATTTGAATTTAGCGATACTGTGAATTTACTTACATATATACTATTGGTTATTTTAAAACCTGCAATAGTTACATTAGAAACATTGCTGGAAAAAGTAATTTCACCAATAGAGGCAGGAAAACTATTTTGTTTTGAAGAAAAGGTCCCCGGTCCAAGTAAAGTTATACTCTTGGTTATAGTACAATTGTTGTAAGCACTTGCACTGCCACTAACATAAATTGTATCACCTGCAGCTGCAGAAGTAATTGCAGGATCTATTTGTGTAAATTGACCAGCGCCAGTGAGAGTATTGTTTACTGTTATAACAGTGGCACTTAAATTAGTATAAATTATCAGAGCAAGGATAGAAATTTTTAGTTTTAGTTTCATGATTTAATATTTTAGTGTTGATGAATATGCATTTATTTAATTGTTGGAAATTGTTGTTTATCTTGCCTTTGTAGATCTAACTTTTACATTTATTGCACCACCTTGTATCACACTAGTATTCGTAACATCCATTTCGCGTATTACAGGTAAATTGTATACTTCTCCATATGCGCTTGCTCTTAATATTCCGCCATAATATCCCAAATCAGTTCCATCGGTTCCGGCTAAATGGGCAGGTGAAGTAGGTGCAACAGTAAAATTATAAGTAGGGGAGTACCCACCGCTGCTTGCTACATTCGTCAATTGCGGATTCGTGTTGTCAATATTACTGCCACCTAAGCTTGGATAGGTTACCGAAGTTGAATAAGTAATGTTGTTTAAAAAGATGCACGAGCTTGTTCCATTACTTGGGTGCGAATTATAAAAAATATTATTTTTAATTACACAACCGGTTACAGCAACTGTACTTCCGCCAAAAGCATTTCCACCATTGAAAAAAGTATTATTTTGTATGGTGCTGCTTGGAAAATTAAAATTCTCGATATACCCATTGATTAAATTGTTACTGATTAAAAAATTGTAACAACCACCATTATTGAAAACATTGCAAAAATAACTATTACCGGATTGAATATTATTTGTAATTACAATGTCATGCACGTTAGTGAGCTGTGCGTAAGTAAAGCAATTGTTAGAAAAAAAATTATCCGAAATAGTAACAAAACTTACATTTGAATTACCAGATACGGAAACAGAAGAACCAATATTAAAGCCTTTGATAGTAACATTTGAGACACCACTATTTATATTAACTGTAGAAATAGATGTTGGAAAAGTAGACTGTTTTGGCGAAAATGTTCCTGAGCCGAGTAAAGTTAAACTTTTCGTAATAGTAGCATCCAAATAGACTGCACTACTGCCATTCACATAAATTGTATCACCGGGCGAAGCAGCTGAAATAGCTGCATTAATTTGTGCATATTGTCCTCCACCTGCAGGAGAATTATTCACCGTTAAAACAGTCGCAAAATTTTGTGTTGTAATAAAAGTGAGTAGTAATAATAATAAGTTTATTTTTTTCATCTGCAATTGAATTTAATTGAACGTTTTATCTTGATTTTGTACTTCTTACTTTTACTGTAACACTTCCATTTTGAGGTACTGTTGCAGTTTGTAATATCATTTGGCGTATTACCGGAATATTTTGTGGTTCACCTGCTTCATCAAAACTGCTGGTAATATCATGTAAACCGGCATCCGAACCATTTGAATCCCATCCTTTGGCAGGTGAGCCATTTTGTAAATGAAAATCCCAAGTTGTTGCATAATTACTTAAAAAGGGAACATTCACAAATAATGGATCTACTGCATCCGTATCATGTGTACTGGTATTTCCATTTAATGCCCATCCATTAGAAATGTTCAACCGTGATAGATTATTATTAAAGGCAGAATTATACACAGTTCCCAGTACACTTGAATTATAGATAATAGAATTTGAAACTACCGCATTATACACTAAAAGTAAAAAGTTATTTTGTCTAAGAAAAACACAATGATCAAAAGTCACATCAAATACCCTTGTGTTGTTCGATCCTATTATGGAACCATTAAAGATGCAATGTGAGAACAATACTGAATTAGCATGAATTACACTAAAATCAATGTTAGGAATTGATGCACCTGCGCCAAAATAACGAAAAAGGCAATTGACGAAACTTAGCGAAGTAACCGTCATGGTTGATGAGGCACCCACAGTTTCTTCAAACCTGCAACTTTCAAAATACAAAGAATCCAGGCTAGCTCCAAAAATAAATTGATTGATAAAATGAATTCCCAGAAATCTTGAGCCGCTGGTGGTTGTAAAAGAATTAGGCCCAAATTTTACTTCTTTAAAAACCTGCTTGGGCGAATTAAAACCACTTCCGATTACCACCAAATTTTTTGCCCAATTCCCGGTTATGGAATATTCGTTTGCCGAACCGCTAATCAATAAAGTATCACCTACATTGGCTGCAATGTATGCAGTATTTAAATCTGCATATTGACCTGCTCCGGCATTGTTTACTGTCATTACAGTTGCCCTGCTTGAAAGTGAAAAAACTAAAAGAATTAGGCTAAAAATCAAACACAATTTTTGTCTGTTGTTTTTTTTCGTTTGTTGTTCCATGAATCTAAATTTTAACTTAATTGATTATAAAAATAAGTTATACCCTAAAATATATTTATTCCACTTTCAATTTCATCACTTTCGAAAATCCATTTTCGCTTTCAATTAGTACAAAATAGATTCCCGGTGCAACAGATTTTAAAGAAAGATCAGTAGTAGTAGAATATCCATTCGAATTCATTACTTCGGTTGAAATAATTTTTTGTCCTACAATGCTAATTAAACTTAATTGATATTCCTTAGAAGTTCCTGCAATTGAAATATGCACTAAATTTTTTGCAGGGTTTGGATATACTACAACCGAATTTTCATTTTCGAATTCGGGAATAATATTATCTGGCAACATTGCAGCACGATTTTTTATGTTTGAACGTGAAGTGTTTTTGCTGAGCATTATTCGTTGTGTCGGATCGCATGTAGTGCTAAATTCCATCACAATAACATACCTGCAAAGTGGGTATTGTGAAGAGGTTATATCTGTATAGTTCATAATGGGAGCAGGAAGAATTCCTTTAGCGAGTGTATCATTAAAGGCTCCAATACCTGTTGTGTCGCGCAATACAGTATATGTTCTGCCCGGATCGGCAATTCCTAAGTATTCATTCCAATATAATTTTGCTGGTCCACTCCATCCTAATGTCCCATTTAAATTAATGGTTTTGTGAACCACCGTTGCACTCAAACTTAATTGATTGTTGCACGAATCTTTGGTCGCAATTTGATAAGTAACTGCATTTATAATGGGTGATGAAAATGGATCGATAAAAGTAGTTGGTACAGCTGCTGAATTAGCTAACGCGCCTATTCTAATTAAGTTTGAACCACCGGTCGCATCGCTATATACTACAAAACTATCCACATAACTTTGAGGTGGACGCTGCCAATATAATATGCTCTGAACGGTTGCTGAATCAACTGTTGCATAGCAAATTTCAGTTACAGGTATTGGGGTAAAATTAACAGCAAGTAAAGAACTTGGTCCATTACCACATGCATTCACGCCACTAACTTCAATGTTTCCGGAGCTAGAAGCTACATCAAAATCTACTTGTATACTATTGGTTCCAGCACCACTACTTAGCGTTGCTAAAGGAGGCAAGGTCCATGAATAACTCAAAGCGTTTGCAATTACAGGAACTGAATAAGTAATCCCTAACTGATTGCTACATGCACTTACCAAGGTTGATCCAATTATAGTTCCAGCTGCAGAAGGATAAGGAGCAATTACAAATGTAAATGCAGTGGATGTATCACCATCGCCACAAGAATTTTGTCCAAATACTTGTATTATCCCGCCCGTTAGTCCTATTTGAAAATCTAAGTTAATACTTGGAGAGGTAGTTATTGTAGTACCAGTGCTACTGCTCACTCCGCTGGGTAAAATCCAGTAATAACTGGTAGCATTTGCGATATTTCCAACCGTATAAGTCACTCCACTGGACCCATCACAAATAGTATCCAAACCACTAATTAAACCGGCTGCTGAAGGATACTGATTTACTGTGATTGCGAGCGTTGAAGCTGCTCCTGTTCCACACCCATTAGTTCCTTCTACACTAATAGAACCCGATTGTGCACCGGTTGCATAACTCACCACAATATTATTTTGATTTGCACTTGTTATGCTGGCTCCATTAGGTAACAACCAATTATAGGCTAATGCATCCGATATGACTGGAACTGTATATTGAACATTCGTTTGGCCTTCGCAAATTGTAGTTGCACCGGAAATTGTTGATGCCGCAGCAGGAATTTGTTGAATGTTGATGTAATTCGTTTTTGTTTTAACATCTGTTCCTCCGGGTCCACTAACTGTTAACGTAACGGTTTTTTGCCCCGCCGTTGAATAGGTTACTGTGTGTGGTCCTGCACCGGTAATTGTAGCGGGTGTTGCCCCTGCGCCAAAATTCCATGACCAGGATGTAGCTTGATTTGATAAATCAGTAAACACTACCGATGAACCAATGCATGTTGCAGTAGTATCCGCAATAAAATCAGCAACCGTAACAATACACACAGCTGTATTGCTGGTAATAATAACAGTGTCTCTTGAATCGGGACAAGAATTTGCACTCACAGTCCAAACAAGAACGGTATTGGTATCAGGTGCAAAAACCGTTGCACTGCTAATCGGAGAATTGATGTTTGATAAATTTGCTGAACCAGAAACAATCGACCATGTTCCGGTTCCTACAATAGGATTGGTTGCATTCAACACTATGCTTGAACCATTACAAATTGTAGTATCTGATCCAGCATTAGACACGCTTGGATTAAATGGAAACGAAATTTGGACTTCATCAAAATTACTTCCACAAGGAGCATTTGTAATGGTCCATCGAAGGGTGTAAATGTTTCCTGCAGTTCCTGTAAATACAGTATTTGCATTTGTTGCAGAAGTGAAACTACCACTACCTCCAGAAACGATACTCCAGCTACCGGATCCAATTATCGGAATATTTGCTGCAAGGGTAGCACTGTTAGCTCCACATAAATATTGAGCCGGGCCCGCATCTGCAGTTGTTGGATTTATTGGAAATGAAACAGTAACATCGTCACTGTTCGATATACAAGTAGCATTACTAATTGTCCATCGCAATTGATAAGTGTTTCCGGCTGTTCCATTAAATGAACTTGTAGCCGAATTAACCGAGCTAAAACTTCCGGCACCGCCACTTACGATGCTCCAAGTTCCGGTTCCAATGGTTGGAGCAACTGCAGCTAAGTTTGCAGTTGTTTGACCGCAAAGAGTTTGATCTAAACCTGCATTTGCACTACTCGGATTTTGATAAAATGACACTTGCACATCATCACTAGTTGTTCCGCATGTTGCAGTTGTGATCGTCCAACGCAAAATATACACTACTCCCGCAGTACCGTTAAAAATCGTGGTTGGATTACTTGTCGATGCAAATGAACCACCAGTACCACTAATTTTACTCCAGCTTCCTGTTCCGGTTAATGGAGTATTCGCAGCCAATGTTGCTGAAGTTATTCCGCAAATTTCCTGATCCGATCCTGCAGCTGAAACAGTTGGATTAAGTGGAAATGAAATGATCACGTCGTCACTTGATGCTGTACAAGGTGAATTACTTACTGTCCATCTCAAGGTGTAAGTATTTCCCGCAATTCCCGTAAATGTTGAATTTGCGCTCGCTGCGTTACTGAAATTTCCTGTACCTCCCGATTGTATACTCCAAGAGCCGGTACCAATAGAAGGAACACTTGCGGCCAAGGTGGCACTATTAACTCCACATAAGTTTTGATCTAATCCGGCATTTGCAGTACTTGGATTTTGTGGAAATGAAATACTTACATTATCAGAAGAAGCACCACAATTTGTCGTACTAATTGTCCAACTTAGCACATATGAACTTCCTGCTGTTCCTGTAAAAGTTGAAGTAGCAGAGGTGGTATTGCTGAAAGTTCCACTTCCACCACTCACAATCGCCCATGTTCCATTACCGGAAGTTGGAACATTTGCTGCCAGCGCTGCTGAGTTGCTTCCACAAACTGTTTGATCAGAACCGGCATTCGCTGTAGTTGGATTTTGTAAAAAGGAAATTACAACATCATCGCTTGATGCACTGCAAGGCGAATTGCTGATAGTCCATCTTAGCGTAAATACTGTTCCACTAATGGGCGAAAAGGTTGCTGATGGATTTGTAGCAGAAGAGAAATTACCACTTCCACCTGAAACGATTGACCAGCTTCCATTTCCAACTGTAGGTGTTGACCCTGCTAAAGTTGCAGAGGTTGCTCCACATAATGTTTGATCAGTACCAGCTGAAGAAGTACTTGGATTTAAAGGGAAACTAATCAATACATTATCGCTTGAAGCAGCACAAGGAGAATTACTAATTGTCCATTGTAAAGTATAACTGTTTCCTGCGGTTCCAACAAAAATTGAATTAGGTAAATTGGAATTAGAAAAGGATCCTCCGCTACCGCTGAGTATTGTCCAACTCCCGCTTCCAATACTAGGAGTATTTCCTGCTAATGTTGCACTTGTCAATCCACATAAAGCAGTTTGGTCTAAGCCTGCAGCGGCGGTACTTGGATTTTGATTAAATTTAATTAGTACATCATCAGTTGATGCGGCACATGGTGCATTGGAAATGGTCCATCGAAGCGTATAAGTTGCTCCTGCAGTTCCCGTAAACGTTGAGTTTGCGCTTGTGCTGTTACTAAAAGTTCCAGTTCCACCGCTTACTATCGACCATGCTCCGGTTCCAGTTGTAGGTGTGTTTGCTGCAAGGTTAGCAGTTGTAGTGCCACATAAACTTGTTTGATCAGGTCCGGCGTTTGAAGTAGTAGGACTTGCTGAAACGTTTACAGCTAGATTAGTAGTAGCACCATTGCCGCAGGCGTTTGAAGCATATACCGACACATTGCCTGAAACCGCACTTCCTGAATAGTCTACAGTAATTGAGTTAGTGCCGGCACCCGAAACAATTGAAGCACCGGTGGGTACTGTCCACACATAATTTGTTGCAGTTGCAACCGCAGTAATTGAATATGCAACTGAGCTTGTACCGGCACATATACTAGTGTTGCCAGTAATTCCGGTTGCCGAGCCGGGTACAGTAATTATAGTAACATAATTGGTTTTTGTTTTCGTATTTGATCCTCCCGGGCCGGTTGCAGTAAGCGAAATTGTTTTATTCCCTGTTGTGCTATAGGTAACAGCATGAGGTCCTTGTGTATTTGCAGTTGCTGGACTAGCATTGCTTCCAAAGTTCCAACTCCAGGAAGTTGCATTGCTCGATAAATCGGTATATGTAATTACTTCACCTGTACATGCAGTAGTTTTATTTGCTGTAAAATCAGCTAGGGTTGCTGCACAAAAACTAGCATTTGAATTTATACGCACGGTGTCTCTTGAAACAGGACATGCTCCATTTGTGATTGACCATACCAGGCTGGTAATGGTATTGTTAGTAAATGCGCTGGCTGTACTGGTAGGTGAGGTAGTGGAGGTAATTGAACACGAACCCGAAAGTATACTCCAGCTTCCGCTTCCGATGATGGGAGTGTTTGCTTTTAAGTTGATGATAGAACCATTACAAATGTTTGTATCGTTTCCTGCTGAAGCAGTAGTAGGGTTCAACGGAAAGTCAATGTTTACATCGTTACTTGATGTAGTACAAATTGAATTGCTGATGGTCCATCTTAAGGTATACGAATTGCCTGCAGTTCCGGTAAATGTTGAGGTTGGTGAAGTAGTATTTCCAAAACTTCCGCCAATACCACTTACTTTACTCCATACTCCGGTTCCAACAGTAGGTGTATTCCCTGCAAGCGTTGTTACTGTTAAACCGCATTTAAGCTGATCAGCACCGGCATCTGCGGTAGTTGGATTTTGTGGAAAATAAACAACCATCGAATCAGAAGAAGCTGTACAGGGTGAATTTGAAATGGTCCAAAATAATACATAGGTGTTTCCTGCGACACCGCTAAATCCTGAGGTTGGACTGGATGGATTAGTTAAAGTTCCACCTGTTCCAGAAAATATGGTCCATAAACCACTTCCTGCTGTTGGAGTATTCGCTGCTAGCGTAGTAGCGGTTGTGCCACATAAGGTTTGGCTTGTACCAGCATTTGCAGTAGTTGGATTTTTTGGAAAGGCAATTTGTACATCATCCGATGAAGCTGTACAGGTTGAATTGGTGATAGTCCAGCGTAACGTGTAAGTATTTCCGGAAGTACCAATAAAAGTTGAACTAGCTGATGCTGCATTTGAAAACGAACCTCCTGTTCCTGAAACTACCGTCCAAGTGCCGGTGCCAACTGAAGGAGTATTTGCTGCAAGTGTAGCACTGGTTAATCCGCAAAGCGCCAATTGATCGGGTCCTGCTGAAGCAGTGGTAGGATTCAATGGGAACGAAATAATTACATCATCGCTACTAGCTGTACATGGCGAATTGCTAATTGTCCATCGCAAGGTATTTGTGCTACCGGCTGCAGCAGTAAAAGTAGCCGAAGGATTATTGGTTGCTGAAAAAGAACCACCTGAACCTGAAACGATAGTCCAAGAACCTGTTCCTGAAGTTGGAGCATTTGCGGTTAATGTTGTGCTTGTTTGTCCACACTTGGTTTGATCAGAGCCGGCATTTGCAGTCGTTGGTAATGATATTACCGTTATTGAAACCGAATCCTGCATTTTTATTTTACATCCCAATGAATTGGTTCCATAAATTGAATAAGTTCCGGCACTTGTTATTCCAGTAAATGATAAAGCAGTGCCTGTACCACTTAAAGTCGTTCCGGTAGCAACTGCATTTCTGTAAAGTGCATAGGTTACTCCAGCAGTTGAATTACTTAGTGCGACAGAGCCAGTTTGCGAACTACAAATAGTTCCTCCACCACTCACTGTATATACGGTTGGTGGAACACATCCACTTATTCGAATATAAAAATCTTGCGTTTCTCCTCTTGATAGTGTGGTAGAGCAATCGAATCCGGATGTAACCAATGTACCTCTAGAAATCATAACGCGCATTCGAGTAATTCCAAGGGTTGCTGTGCCCGGTACCGAAATGGGAGAAGTAAAAGTTTGGTTTGCAGTTGTAGGAGATGAATAAATAAACTCACCCGCATCAGCAAAATCACCATCCTGATTATAATCAATCCAAACCCCAAAACCTTCAGGATTTGCAGCGCCTGCTAATAAAGATAAGGTGTAAGTGCTAAGACGATTTAAATCAGTGGCAACATTTGGTGTTGCGGTAGTATAATAATTAATGGTGGTATTGTTATCATTTCCACCGCAAGTGCTGTTCGAATAATTCAATGTGTTGAATTGCACTGAAGCTATATAGTCATTGGAACATGTATTATTTGCGTAATTTGGGTAACAGTAACAAGTTGGTCCAACTGAGGCAGTACGCGCGGTCGACGAACAACCTGCAATATCTTTTGCAATCATGGTTATTGTTTGAGTTACAGCCGGTGTTGCAGTAACAGGAGATCCGGTTGCGGCACTTAAGTATGTCGATGGACTCCAGGTGTACGTGGTACCTCCTGTGGCTGATAAAATTGTACTGGTGCCAGAACAAACAAAATTTATATTCGGATTAGCAGGACTAGCACCAATTGAAATATTGGTTCCATTGTCAAAATAGGTAATTCCGGAAAAATTTGAGGTAACACGAATTCTGTAACCAGTGCCGGCTGTAACGGTTGGAATAACAACAGTCGCTGATCCACTAAACTGTCCCGCTATTGTGTCAAGGTAGGTGGGACTGGCAAAACTACCCGATGCATCTGAAAGTTGTACATAAAATAAGTTGGAACTTGGCAAAGAATCACTCACAACCCAACTTGTTGAAATGGATGGATTATTACACAATGGTCCGCTAACACTGCCTGTTTGAATAGTATAACTGGCATTTTCAAGAAAAGTTTTAGAACTGTAAGCAACAGAAGAACCTACAATATCAATGTCCCCATCCTCATCGTAATCAGCTGAGGTAATACTTACAATATATCCGGCGCTATTATTTCCTTTTGGGTTATTATACAATGAAAGTACTCCGGCAGTGTTCTCAAAAAAATTGAAATCGGCTGTACCTGCTAAGCTGCAGGCTGCATCAATATCACAGTCACCATCGTAATCGGCAAGAGCCAATCTAAATGGATTAGCATTGGTGCTTGCTAAACTGACTGTCCCAAAGGTAAATGCTGAACCTCCCAATGCATAACCAATGTTTGCAGAACTAAAATTTGACCAAACTAAATCAAGTTCGCCATCACCGTTTAAATCAGCTGTTTTCAGCTCAAAAGGAGTAGTCCCGCCACATGAAAAGCTATTACGCAAAGCAAAACTTTTTCGAGTGTAAAACTCATAAATTTTAATTGTGTTATCACTACACGAAATCGCAACATCCAGCAAGCCATCTAAATTAAAATCACCGGTAACCATGCTTTGAATAGGGCTTCCAACCTTTGTTCGAGTTAAATCTCCTATCACACCATTTCCTTTATTTTGAATAACCGATATTGCTGAATCTGAAGTGTTGGCGCATAAAATACTTGGAGCTTCATTGTCTAATAAATAAAACGGAAGAACAATTCTTGCACGATACCTTGTTGTAATGTTAGAAGGACCCGTAAATGAACCAGTTCCATTATTGTAATAAATATCCACTTTGTATTGAGCCGAATATCCTATAGCTATATCCATATCTCCATCTAAATCATAATCGGCAATCGCAGTTGAATAGGGGGTAGCAGACGTATAAATATAAGTAGGAGTTAAAAATGTCCCATTTCCGTTTCCGCGTGAAATTGAAATGTAGCTGGTTGCGGCACTTGAATTAACTTCAATAAGATCTGTAAATCCATCGTTGTTGATATCTGCACTGTAGTTGTTTATTACCGAAGCCCCCGAGCCTGTAAGCGCATGCTTTTTAAAAGTTTTAGGCGCTACCGATGCCGCTGTTGTAAATTGATAACAATATTCGGTAGAAGTTTGCAGGGATGTATCAATAATTGATTTACCTGAGGCTGCTACACTAACTACTTCTCCTGGTTCAAAATTTTGAGTAGGATTTATCGTAATAGTAGTTGTTCCTCCGCCGGTTAATGTAGCTGGTTTTATACCACTAATGCTTCCCTGTAATTGAAAATTGGCAGCTGTTACACTCGACTTTTTAATTACCGAATTGTAAGTCAAGGTAGGCGAGGTAGAAGCTGTAACGCAACGATTATTCGTAGTTGGAGTATGACTTGACTTACTTAATTGATCTGCAATATAAATGTAATAATCTTCAGTTTCTCCGCTGCCGAATGTGGTGCAAGCATCGCCTGAACCATTCGGACTTCCAACAGCTCGATTGCGAATGCGCATACCAGTATACCCAAGCGAAGCGGTAAGTGGAACCGTGAATATAAGTTGTGCCTGCGCATTAGCAGTACTTGCAGTTGTTACCTGATTCCATTCACTGGCTTCATAAACACCGTTGCGGTTATAATCAATCCATACCGATATAATACTTGAAGCAGTTGTAGTAACGTACAAATATTCTTGTCGTCCACGTACTATAGTTGCAGTATTGTTGTATGAATTACCATCGCTTTCATAATCTTCATATCCGTATGACGAATAGGTAAAAGCACTAACCGACTCACAAGCGGAAGCATGATAGAGGTAATTTAACGATACATAATTAATGAAATTGGTACCACAGCTTACGGTAGAATAGGCCCCCGGGCAACTATAACAAAATGAACGAACGGATAAACGTTGTTCATAATAGCCAAATACATTTCTTTGCTCTGCCATTGGTGTATTGGAAGAAACAACCCTTACCGAATAGTGTCCAACAGCTGTTCCGGCAGGAATAGTACAGGTCAAATTTCGACCACCTTTCGCAACTACACTTCCAATGGCAATTGGACTAGCAAACGAACCATTCGCGTCTGATAATTGTGCAGTAAAAACATTCGAAGCGCTCATGCTATTCGAGTCAAGTACCGAGAAGAAAAACGTAAAGGAACCACCTGCACACACATTTCGTGTTTGACGATCAGATGTAATGCGGTTACTTGAGTAAACAACCGAATTGTCAGCAATACCAAATAGAGCAGTCTTTAGCGTACCAACAGGTATAGTTGCAGTAGTAGTACTTCTCGTATATGGGTTACTCCCTCCGGCAGCACCCGATGCTACTGCACTCCAAGCACCTCCACCATTACTTACGACTCCACAAGTATTACGTGCAAACAAATATGTTTCGTTGCTTCCGTTCCATTGCAAAGTAAGATTGCTAAAGCTTGTTCCTCCGGAAGTTGATTCAACGATGCGCCAAACAGGTTCTACCACATGCGTGGTTAGTGGTTGACCGGTTGCAGCAAATGAGCCATTGTAACTTGAACTAAATTTGGTACTTTCAATTCGCATCCAGATTGTATCTGCAACAAATCCTGCAGCAGTTGTTAAAGTTGCTGGTAAATATCCGGTCGAATTTCCAACCGGAAATGTATAAGAAGAGGAAGGTGATAAATTACGTTTTAAATAACCGTTTCCGGTAAAATACTTTGTAGCAGAAACTCCGCTAATGCTCGCTGTTCCGGGAATAAATAATTTATCAGAAATGCTAATTTTTCCTTTGGTAAACGTTAAAGAAGTAAACAAATTGTGGTTGGTACTAAATGTAACATCAGTAGCATTATTGATTACCGTAGTTGAAATTCTTCCGGAACTTCCGCTAACGCTCTGGGCTGAAGTGCCAACAAATTGAAAACTACTGTTATTAATTAATCCGGCATTCGCTAACAAGTCGCCATAAAAATAAGCTGTTCCGCTACCTTGCATGCTACATATAGAGTTAACACTCATAGGTCCACCAATCGTAATGTTGTTATTGATTGTCAAAGTTGAAGGAACTGCTGTTGTCCCAAAATAAGGCATAATGGAAAGTGTGTCATCTATTGAAGTTGAGAAGCTTCCTCCGGTTGCAACATTAATCTGGGGCGAATAGGTAAAAACTGAATAGCCGGGTCCGTCAAATGAAACGCCTTTGTTGCAATTAAGAGTGGCCCCTGTTATATTAATATCGGCAGGAATTGCAGCCGGTGAATTAAAATTAATAACTCCTCCAAAGGTGTAAGCACTTGTACCACTAATATTATAAGTAATGCTTGCGTTAATATGATGTGTTCCGCTTCCTTTCAGAGTTAGTCCGGCATAAAAATTTTTACTTGCCGTATTGTAGTAAAAGTTACTTCCTGCAATGTTTGCGTCCAGTATTCCAAAAATATCGCCAGCTGAGTGCAAATAAAAGTTAGATGCAACTGTGATAAGTTGAATGGTTCCGGTATTGTCGAAACTACTTGCATTTACATTTAAAACTGCAGAAGTGGTTTTTGAAAAAGTTCCTGCATTCGTTATAATTCCGCTGCGTGAAGTAGATGAGCTGCTTCCAATATTGTTGGTTCCACTCCCTGCAATTGTAAAAACCCCTCCAATGCCATTATAAAGAAAACCGTTTGAACCGAAGGTAAAAGTTGCTGAAGTAGCAGTCCAAACCGCCGCAGTAGAGTAATTAGTAATTTGGCCATTGAGCGTTAAGTTACTTGAACTTGCCTGCGTAATTGTTAATGCGGTTGCATTGTATGTGTTGATGTTCATACCCGCTGCAATGGTTCCATTCGAAAGCGCAACCGTTCCACTGGTTGCATAAACCAAAGCAAATCCCGACGGTGCATTCAATGCCGAGCTTGCATTGTTCATGGTAAATGTTCCGCCGGTAATAATTAAATCATTTCCTGAACCATTGTATAAATTCAATGTCCCATCGCTTAGTGTTAATGACCCTCCTGTAGAAATGGTTGTTTGATCGGTGTTTACTGTAGCACCTCCACTAATGGTTATAGCGTGTAATATAGATATTGCGCCATTGCTATTGGTAGGTGGAACAGTAGTATTTTGCCAACCAATTAATATCTGATAGGTTTGCCAAACGGTAGTGCTGCTCCAAGCTCCAGCTGCTCGGGTTCTGTAGTCGCCAACTGATTGCGCTGAAACTTCTGATGTTGCAATGCATAAATAAAAAAGGATAACTAATTTGAGTAGTAATTTTTTCATAGTAAAATTTAAAGGGCTAGTAGATTTGGGTATAGGCCGGATTATAACTTGTTTTTGATCTTTAGTAAAATTGATTAGTAGAGGGTAATTTTATATTAGTCGAATAAAATAGTAAAAACGTAGACTTTAAGTATAGGGTTACAATAAGATATGAACAATAACAACTTTATGTTTTAAAACTATAAAAAATATTCATTTTAGCAAAACTGTTTTCGCGAATAATTAATTCAAATTAGCGGTAAACTATTTTTTTATATTTGGACGAGCTTGCAATAAATTATTTAAAAAATGTGCATACCAGCAATTATATCTAGTTTAATTATTATTCTTACTATTGGTATAATCCATAAAATTGAAAGTAATAAGTTTTATTTGCAGCTAAATCAGATCAGCGATAATCATAAGAATCCGCCAAATCTGCGTTCCAATTATAAATTCAAATCAGGCAAAAATTCTTATTCTGTTACATTATTTAAAATTTTAGGTACAAAAGCGGATATATATAAATAAATGAATAAATCAAAACAAACAACCAACTGGGGAGCACTTTCGGTGCTAATTTCTGTGTTTTTTTTCTGGGGATTTATTGCTGCGGGAAATGGAGTATTTATACCTTTTTGCAAAGCTAAATTTGGCTTAGACCAGTTTCAAAGCCAACTCATTGATTTCGCTTTTTACGGTGCCTATTATTTGGGAGCCTTAGTATTATTTTTAGTTAGTGGAAAACGAAAACTTGATATACTGAATAAATGGGGTTTCAAAAATGGAATTATTTACGGTTTGTTGTTAAGTACACTTGGCGCAATTGCTATGATTGGGGCTGTTAGCCTAGGTGTATATGGACTAATTTTAGGTGCGTTATTTATTGTTGCACTCGGATTTTCGCTTCAGCAAACCTCAGCTCAACCTTTCACCATATCATTAGGTGACCCTTCTGCCGGGGCTTCTCGCTTAAATTTGGCGGGTGGTGTTAATTCATTAGGTACCACTATAGGTCCTATTGTAGTTGGTTTAGCATTGTTTGGAAGCATAACTATTAGCGACGAAAAAATTCAAAGTTCATCGCTCTCACTTATGTTAACACTTTATGCTGCAGTAGCCTTGTTGTTTTTAGCAGCAGCCGGAATTTTCTTTTTTTCAAAAAAATTACCTGCCGGTAGAAATGACGAGCCTTTTGAAAAGGCCGAAAAAGCTCAGAACTTGTTATTGGTGTTAAGCTTTTTATTAGTGTGCATATTCGGCTATATCTTTTCTCGATATACGGATAGTTCCTTTTTAGAAAATGTGAAAAATCATGTGCACGATTATGTTGGGTTAAGCTTGTCGTTTTTAGCTTTGATTGCGGTTGTTGGAGCCTTGTTTTATGCAAATGTATCTGCAAAAAAAGCACCTAACGGATGGGGAGCGATGCAATATCCTCAGCTAATATTGGGAATGCTAGCCATTTTTACTTATGTTGGTTTAGAAGTAGCCATACAAAGTAATTTAGGCGAATTGCTGAAACACCCTGATTTCGGAGCATTCCAATCGGGCGAAATAGCGCCATTTATCAGCATGTACTGGGGAAGCTTAATGATAGGTAGATGGACCGGTGCTATTTCTCTCTTCTCTGTTTCAAAATCAGTGCGCACAGTTTTAATGATACTCGTTCCTGTATTGGCATTTGGAGTAGTTTTGTTTTTTAATACTGTGGTAGGACACGACATGAGTAATTTATACCTCTATATTATTTGTTTAGTTTTTTTAATTGTAGGATCAATCATTGGAGCAGACAAGCCGGCCAAGTCTTTATTGGTTTTTAGCTTACTGGGGGTGCTTGCGATGTTGGTGGGATTGGCTACCACAGGTACCATTTCAATTTATGCTTTTTTATGTGGTGGTTTATTTTGTAGCATCATGTGGCCTTGTATTTTTTCGTTGAGCATAGCCGGACTTGGAAAATACACTTCTCAAGGATCGGCATTTTTAATTATGATGATTTTAGGAGGAGGTATTATTCCTCCACTGCAAGGAAAATTAGCTGATATCATTGATATCCACAGCAGTTATTGGGTACCTGTTGCCTGTTTTGGCTACCTTGCTTTTTTTGCAGTGAGAGTGCGTTCAATTTTAGCGAAGCAAGGAATCAACTATGATTCGAATGAGACAAAATCAGTTCATTAATTTTTCACCAAAATAATCTTAACAAGTATGATTTTAATTGCCGATGGAGGTTCTACAAAAAGCAGCTGGGGACTAATTAATCCGCCCAATGCTCCGGTATTTTTTTCAACTGAAGGATACAATCCATATTTTGTTGACACAGCAGGAATTATCGCTTCACTCAACGAACAGTTGCCGGCTTCACTCGACCGAACTTCAATCTCTCAAGTTTATTACTACGGTGCTGGATGCTCAGTAAGCGAAAAAGTACAAATTGTGGAACGTGCAATGCAAGCGGTTTTTAAAAAGGCAACCGTTTTTGTAAGTCATGATTTATTGGCTGCAGCCAGAGCGCTCCTTGGCAAACAAGCAGGTTTTGCAGCAATACTTGGAACCGGAACAAATACTTGCTTTTACGATGGTACAAAAGTAGCACACAACATCGACTCATTGGGCTATTTTTTAGGAGACGAAGGAAGTGGTTCCTACATCGGAAAAAGAGTATTACGCGATTTTATGCGCGGTTATTTGCCTGAAGAAATGCATAAAAATTTTGTTTCCTCCTTTGGTTTAACTAACGAAGCAATATTCGATCATTTGTACAATAAACCATTGCCCAATCGATTTTTGGCAAGTTTCAGTAAGTTTGTTCATGAATTTAAACACCTTTCTTATTCCCAAGAAATAATAAAAGAAGGTTTTCAAACTTTTTTTACAAACCTGGTTTGTCATTATCCCGAATATCAAAAATACACGTTCAATTGTATTGGTTCGGTTGGATATAATTACAAAGAAATATTAATACAAGTATGCTCCGAAAACCATATGCAAGTGGGCAAAATTGTGCGAGCTCCCATTGATGATTTGGTGTATTATCACACCCATTTGATGTGATATTTTAACTTACTCCAAGCATAAATTCTTTTAAATAAAAAGGCTCAAAGTAAGCCACATTTTCAAATTTCTGTTGAGCATATTTTTCCTCAGCCAACGAAATCATGTACCGTGATGATGGAATTACATCATCTAAAAACAATGCATTGTGATGACGACTTAGTAAGGATTTACATTTTGCAGCACCGTCGCCAAAGAATGCGATTTTATGTTTATCCAATAATTCTTTAAAACTATTTTCGTTTATTATTTCTGCCTTAGTCTCTTGTATTTCATTTGCCTTTGAGTCATAAAAGGCACAAAATACCTCCATTCTGCGAGCATCTATCATTGGGCACAAAAGTGTTGCTTCTGTTGTATGTTGAAGTAAAACTTGTTGTGCCAATTGCTGCAAAGTATTGATGCTGATAAGCGGAATATTTAATGCATAACAAAATCCTTTAGCAGCGGCAACGCCAATTCGAAGTCCGGTGTACGAACCCGGACCTTTACTTACAACCACTGCATCAAGTTGAGGGTAGGTGTAATCACATTTTTTTACTAATTGATCACAAAACGCTACCAGATTTTCGGCATGGGTATAGCCTGCATTCAGCTCTTCCATGTCAAGTAATTTTCCATCTTTTGATAAAGCAACAGAACACATGCTTGTTGCGGTTTCGAGGTGTAAAAGTAGTGCCAAAATAGAACTTAATTTAATTAGCTAACGTATCCTAATTTTATCATGTTTGCACGTCCCTTTTCTTCCATAGGTATACTGGCGATATTGATTATTAAATCATCTACAGCCACATAATTTCCTTTTTTGAGAAAATTTTTGATGTCAGCAATTGTTTCGTCGGTACTTTCGTATTTGTCGTAAAAAAAACCTCGTACTCCCCACACCAAACTCAGCGTATTAAGCAAAGAGCGGTTATCTGTAAAAATAAAAATGTTGGCTTTGGGCCGATGGCTCGATAATTTAAATGCGGTATATCCTGAATTTGTCATTGAAATAATACCACGAGCACCAGCTTGTTCTGCCATTACACAAGCATTGTAACAAATTGAATCTGAAATAAAAGTTTGATTCTTGAGTTGAGGTGGATGCTCTTTGTAATAAATTTTTCCTTCTCGTTCAATCGATGCAACGATGTTTTGCATGTGTTCAATTACTTTTACCGGAAATTTTCCAACCGAAGTTTCGCCACTTAACATTACGGCATCGGCACCATCCATTACCGCATTGGCCACATCGTTTACTTCGGCACGAGTTGGGCTGTAATTGCTGATCATACTTTCCATCATTTGAGTGGCGATAATCACGGGTTTTGACGCGTTGATACATTTGGTTACCAACATTTTTTGAATCAACGGAACACGTTCCATCGGCATTTCAACACCAAGATCTCCGCGTGCTACCATCAATGCATCGGTCATGTCAATAATGTTATCGATTTCAGCAATCGCTTCAGGTTTTTCAATTTTGGCAACTACTCTCGATGTTTTTCCTTGACGCTTAATAATTTCTTTCAAGTCCACAATATCCGTTACTGAGCGCACAAACGAAAGGCCTATCCATTCAACATTATTTTTCAATGCGAAATCTAAATCTTCTAAATCTTTTGCCGTTAAACAAGGCAAGGAAATTTTTGTGTTTGGAAGATTAACCCCTTTTTTTGAGGATAAAATTCCTCCATTAATAATAACTGCTTTTACAGTTTTATCTCGGTCAGTTGCAATAACACGCAATTCAATTTTACCATCGTCAATCAACACTTTATCGCCAACTGCAACATCTTTAGGGAATTCAGGATAAGTCATAAAAACCTTTTCAGCAGTACCTTCACATTCTTCTGTGGAGATAATAATTTCTTTCCCGTTTTCAAGAAAGGCTTCATTGTTTTTCATAACCCCTATGCGCAATTTCGGACCTTGCAAATCAACCAAAATAGCAGTGTTTAAACGATGTTCTTTATTTATTTCTCGAATTATATCAATTACCTTTTGATGTTGATCGTAGTTACCATGCGATGAATTTACACGGCACACATCCACACCAGCCATAATCATTTCGGTAAGAACTTCTTTGCTCGAAGATGCAGGTCCCAGCGTTGCTATTATTTTGGTTTTACTCCAGGTTTTCATAAATCAAGATTCGTTTTAAAAAATAAGGTTCTGTTTCGATTTTAAATTGCTTACATCAATTTCAACACAAGTAATTATGGAATCAATGCTACTGAGTTTCTTTAATAAGTCATTTTTATTTTTGCTTGAGATGCTTCCTTTAATCATCCAAAAATAATCTAAATTCTTGTGTTCAGGAAGCAGAAATCCGGAGCTACCGTTGTTGGCAAGTATGTAGTGAGTGGCAAAATTTTCTTCATCCTCAAATTCATAAAATGAAAAAAACGATACTTCATGCGACTTTATCAATTCCACTCTTAAATCATCCAGTTTAGTAAAGTTGGTACCCAGTGCGGTATTAAGACTCCAACACAGTCGGTAATCTTTTGAATGACTAGAAATTCCCACTAATGAAAAATCATAATCATCCTCAATCGAAAGTTTTTTTATTGCCAATTCAGTTATTTCTAAAAGGCCTTAAAGATAGTAATTGATTTTTTACCTATTTCCAACCAAGCATTCCAGCTGTTTTTTAGTTAAGTATTGAACCTTTTATCAGATAGTCGACGAATAATACGATTCGGTTTTATTACAAAAAACAACACAGTTCTAGTCAACAATTGTGAATAGATGCAAGTTCCCAATAGCACTCAAAACAAATTTTATAACGAGTATACTTAAACTTAATTAGTGTTCGATTATTTCATTACTGATTCAATTTTTTAATTAAAGCTACAACCGAATAGTATTTTTCGTTTTTCTATATTAATTCAATGCCCAAACTTTGGTTTAATTTCATTAATTTCGCAGGCTCTAATTTTAACCCGTGAATAGCATACAGCGCTTTCCTAAATTTTCAGAGCAAAGTTTTGAAGATCGAAAAAATAACCTTCGTTATGTTATTTCAGGTGGGCCCGGTTTTGGTAAAACGTCCATCATAAAAGAGCTCGAAAGCCGGAAGTTTAAAAGTATACACGAAATATCACGCAGCATTATTAAAGAACAAATGGAGAGTGGTGGAGATATTTTACCTTGGAAAAACTTAGCTGCTTTTAGCGGACTTGTATTTGAACAAAGATTATTGCAACACAGCAATGCACCACAAAGCGAAATTTGTTTTTACGATAGAGGAATTGTTGATGTAATCGCATACATGCAAAACGACCAGCTAACTATTCCTGAACATTTTTTGCAAACTGCTCAAACAAATCATTACAATCAACTGGTTTTTTTAACTCCTCCTTGGAAAGAAATTTATTTAATGGACAACGAGCGTAAAGAGGATTTTGAAAAAGCTTATACAATTCATCAAACCATTGAAAACACTTACAAGCAATTTGGATATAAAACAGAGAATATTCCATTGCTTGATATTGAAGAACGCGTTAATTTTATCTTGTCAAAAATAAATTTATTATAACACATGAGTACTACTGCCGAACATGTAAAATGCCTAATTATCGGTTCAGGTCCTGCCGGATATACAGCTGCCATTTATGCTGCCCGTGCCGATATGAAACCTGTTATGTACGAAGGTCTTCAGCCGGGTGGTCAATTAACCATTACAACCGAAGTTGAAAATTATCCGGGATACCCTAAGGGAACGCAAGGACCGGAAATGATGGAAGATTTTAAAGCACAAGCTTTACGTTTTGGCACAGATATACGATGGGGCTTAGCAACTTCAGTCGATTTTAGCAGCGCACCTCACAAAGTTATAATTGATGAAAAAACTACCATTACTGCCGATGCTGTTATTATAGCCACCGGAGCATCTGCAAAATGGCTGGGCTTACCAAGTGAATCCAAGTTAAACGGTTTTGGTGTTAGTGCTTGTGCCGTATGCGATGGTTTCTTTTTTAAAGGTCAGGATGTAGCAATAGTAGGAGCCGGTGATACTGCTGCAGAGGAAGCTAGCTACTTAGCAAAATTGTGCCGCAAAGTTTACATGCTAGTTCGTAAGGGTGAAATGCGTGCCAGCAAAGCCATGCAACACCGCGTTGCAAATACAGCCAACATTGAAATATTGTATAATCACGAAACAAAAGAAATTTTAGGAGATAACGGTGTAACAGGAGCTATTGTTTTAAATACTCAAACAAAGGAGGAACGCACGCTAGCAGTAACCGGATTTTTTGTCGCAATTGGCCATCAACCCAATACTGCTATTTTCAAAGACTATATCAACTTAGATGAAACAGGATATATTTTGACCACTCCGGGTACCAGTAAAACGAATGTTGAAGGAGTGTTTGCAGCCGGTGATGCACAAGATAAAATTTACCGTCAAGCCGTTACTGCTGCCGGAAGCGGATGTATGGCGGCATTGGATGCTGAACGTTATTTAGCAAGTAAAGGAATTCATTAATAAGGTTTGTGAATAGAATCTACCTGTACAGAAAATAATTTGGGGTAGATAAGGTATTTATTCGCGCAACATTTTTTGCATAAAACTAACACTGTGCAATTTCCCAAACTTACTTCCAGCTTCTTTCATCACACCCATAAGTTTAAATCCATTCAATTCGTGTAAGTGAATACTTTGTTCATTCCCTTCCGAAATACGCGCAATAATCGAATGAAGATTGGTTGATTCTATGGCCCTTTTTACGATGGCTGCCAAAAGTAATTCCCCAATTCCTTTGCCGCGATTAGTTGCTTCCACATACAATGAAACTTCGGCTGTAATGGAATATGCCTTGCGTTCCGACCATTTTGAAAGCGCAACATAGCCCAGCACTAAATTGTTTTCAACAGCCACCCATACCGGAAAATTTTCATCGCGCTCCGAAAACCAACGAACACGGTCTTCCTGCGATTTTAATTCGGTATCGGACGTTGCAGTGGTAGTAAGTATGGCATCGTTGTATATAGCCCGAATTTGCTCTAAATCGCTTAATTGAGCAGCTCGTAATTGTACCATATTTAATTTTTAATTTCTTGGCAGAGCTCTACCAATACTCCATTACAACTTTTAGGATGTACAAAGCAAATTAATTTGTTGTCGGCACCTTTTTTAGGAACTTCGTTCAACAACTGAAAACCATCTTCTCTAAGTCGCTTCATTTCAGCAACAATGTCGTCTACTTCAAATGCAACATGGTGTAATCCTTCACCTTTTTTTTCAATAAATTTAGCAATGGGACTATCCGCTTTTGTGGCTTCCAACAATTCTACCTTGCTTTCGCCTAGCATAAAAAAAGAAGTGATTACACCTTCACTTTCTACACCTTCACTTTTATAAGGTTTAATTCCTAAAAGTTTTTCATAGGTAGCATTAGCGGCTACAATATTTTTTACGGCTATTCCCAGGTGCTCAATTTTGTTTACCATAGTTTTATACTTTAGTTGAAGTTGCTGTTTAAAAAATGAACATCCTTTTTCATTGATCTACAAGCATTAACTTATTTCAATGCAATATTACTAAACTGCCTGCATATCGAATAGGATTAATCTTTTGTAAACACAAAAAGCTAGCGATTAGGATTGTACCAGCATATGAATAAGCTCACACGTGAATTAGAAGAATTTATTCGAAGAGTAATCGTTAAAGTTTAGACGATTGCATCTACTAAAGTTTCGAGTTTTATGCCTCTCGACCCTTTTATTAAAAAAGTTTTTTCGGTAAATTTTTTGGAACTTAAAAAATCAAATGCCGCACTGGTGTTTTCAAAAAAAGTAAATTTGCTATGTTCTTCACATGCTTTAAAGTTAGGTCCAACCAAATACACTTCTGTAAAACCCTTTTGTGTTAACAGGTTTAATATTTTAAGATGTTCCATCCGGGTATCCTTCCCTAATTCAAGCATATCGCCAAGTAACACAACTTTGTTTTGTGCATTCATTTCTGCAAAATTTACAATGGCAACTTCCATGCTGCTCGGATTTGCATTGTAGGCATCAAGTAAAATACTATGTGTGTTTTTTTTCACCACTTGTGAGCGATTATTGCTCGGCACATAATTTTCGAGCGCAGCTTTAATTGCACTTTCCGAAACACCAAAATAATTGCCAATACAGGCTGCTGCAACACAGTTATCAAAATTATATTTACCTATAAGCTGTGTTTTTATGGTTTGATTGTTTTCGAAACTTTGTATGCTCAATTCAACAAAAGGATCTGCTTTCAAAAAACTCGCTTTAAAGTCGCATTCAGATGTTGTTCCATACGTAATTTTAGTAGCAGAGCCGGCTTGTTTAAGCATTAATTCGTTGTCGCCATTAACAAACAAAACTCCCTTTTTAGAACGAACATGATCGTATAATTCGGATTTAGCGATGACAATATTTTCAGCACTTCCAAAACCTTCTAAATGTGCCTTCCCAAAATTGGTAATCAAACCATAATCAGGGGAAGCAATAGAGCTTAAAAAGGCTATTTCATTTAGGTGGTTGGCACCCATTTCAATTATGGCCATTTCGTGTTCAGCAGTAATTGAAAGCAGAGTAAGCGGAACACCAATGTGATTATTTAAGTTACCTAGGGTAGCAAGAGTTTTAAATTTTTTACTCAAAACTGCATGCACAAGTTCTTTGCTGGTAGTTTTACCATTACTTCCTGTGATGCCAATAAAGGGTATTTTTAATTTTGAGCGATGATATTTTGCTAAGTCTTGCAAGGAAGTTAGCACATCTTTTACAAGGAGGTATTTTTCACCTCGCATGTATTTCTCTTCATCAATAATTACATAGGCACTGCCATTTTCTAAGGCCTTATCAGCAAACTCATTTCCGTTAAAATTATCTCCTTTTAAAGCAAAAAATAAGGAATCCTTTTTAATTGTTCGTGTATCTGTGCAAACAACCGGATATTTTTGAAAGAACGAGTAAAGCTGTTCAATTGAGCAATATGGCATAAATGATTATTACAAGTGGTTGTATTTTTTTTAGGAATTAAAGTTTAGAGAATTTACTGTAAAATACTTTGTCACCCTGAGAAACTTTTAATAAATACAAACCGCTGCTAAGTTCAGCCGTAGAAATGCTATAATGGCCTGTTGTTAAGGTCGAAAACTCTTGTTCAGTAAATATACGCTTTCCATTTAAATCACAAATAGTTACTTGGAGTGAACTTCCACCACCGGCTTTAATTTTTACATTCAATTGCTCTTTAACAGGATTCGGATATACCGAAAATACATCAGTTTCAAGAGCTGTTTTAGTAATACCTAAAGCTGCACCAGCATCCAAAATAAACAATCCGTTTTGCATATCACTGGCCAATATAATTCCACTCGGCAAATCCACATAAGCTCCCCAACAACCGCTGTAATTAGGGTTGGGGCAAGAAGGGCAATTGCTGGGACTTGTATCATAATAACCAGAGCGTGTAACATTTAAAGGATTGCTTACATCAAAAATTTGTATGCCATCTTGGTAATAGGCAATAACAACATGTTCGCCCACCATATATGGATTATGTGGTGTAGCGGTTGAGCCCGATGAAAAAGTTGATTTAAAAACAATATTAGAGGGGGTACTAACATCTATCACTTTTACCGGTAATCCGGTAGGTACTTCATCGCAAAAAACCATTTTATTACTACCTGGAGCCATGGTGCTGCTGTGGTTGTATCCATTCGACGGGTAACTAGTTAATGAGCCCAATGAAACAAAATTGCTTCCGGTAAATTTGTAAACATACAATCCTTGATATCCACAAGAAGCATAAACAGTATCGTTACGCACAAACATATCGTGCACCAAATTTATGGATGGGTCATCTGAATTTAAACCACGCACAAATACAGGCAATTCGGGATTAGGAGCTAAATCATATACAGCCATCGAATAGGTATTGGTTAGAGTTCTATTATATCCACAATATAAATAATGCCCATCGATAAATACGGTATGTGAATTCTGAAATAATTGATTTGAATCATACACAACATGCACCGAATCGGGCAGATAGTTTAAATCTACAATTTGCAAACTATTGGGTGCTGCATCATCACTCACCAAATAAGCGTAATGTGAGAAGGTTTTAAATTCACGCCAAATACAATTTGATCTTCTACCGGGCACAAAGTCACATTTCACAGGGGCAGAAGGGTTTGTTACATCAATAAAATAGGTACCGCTTGAAGCTCCAAGTATTGCATATTCTTTATTTTGAACCGTATTTTTCCAACCCCAAACACTATTATACCGAATATGGTAAACCGGTTCAGCCGGCACCAAGGTATCGTTCCAACTTGAATACAGTGTAATGTTTTGCGCAACCTGTGCCTGCGAATTCAAACTAACAAATAGCAAGCAAAAAGGCAGAAGTAATTTTTTCATTGGGTTAAATTTTTATTCAATTAATTAAATATTACGTTGATAATTAGAGTTTCGAATCCTCAAATTAAAATTACAAGGATTGAATTAATTCTTTCATTAGTAAAGTCATTTTTGGCTCTGCTACTTCAGCTACACGTTGTACATCTTCATGGGTAACTTTCACGATTCGCCCATCCACACCCATGTCGGTTATAATGGAAATTGCAAAACAGGGTATTGCCATGTGTCGTGCTACAATCACTTCTGGCACTGTACTCATGCCCACTGCGTCGGCACCAATGTTTCGTATATATCGATATTCTGCAGGTGTTTCAAGACAGGGACCACTTACTCCGGCATAACTTCCAACTTGAGTTTTTATAGCATGCTTTTTAGCGATTGCTTGTGCTGCCGCTATCATACTATGATCATAAGGCTCGCTCATATCGGGGAAACGCGGACCTAATTCGGGATAGTTTTTACCAATTAGCGGATTCGTTGGAAACAGGTTTACATGGTCGTTTAAAATCATTAAATCGCCAATTTCAAAGTTGGGATTTACACCTCCACTTGCATTGCTAACAAACAATTTTTCTATTCCTAAATATTTCATTACACGCACCGGAAAGGTACATTGTTTCATATCGTATCCTTCGTAGTAATGAAAACGTCCTTGCATTGCTACGACTGACTTTCCACCGAGCTTTCCAAAAATTAATTTTCCCGAATGCCCTTCAACAGTGCTTACCGGAAAATTCGGAATGCTTTCGTAGGGAAGCACATGTTCAACATCAATCTCTTTCACAAGTCCGCCTAATCCGGTTCCTAAGATGATTCCAATTTTAGGTTTCGCATTTGTTTTTGCTTGAATGTACTCAGTGGTTTTTTTAATTTCTTCTAACATAATTCGCTAATTGTAAATTTAATTCTTCTTTTTCTTTTTCGATAAAGTCTGTTTTTATTGGGATATAAAACAAAGGTAATTTTTTTACCCATTCATCCAACTCTGATTTTTGCAGTCGCATATAGTCCTTTTCGGTAGTAATAATCAACTTTTGGGCTGCTGGTATTTTTTCAAATTCTGCAGAAATTGCAAGCATGTCATGAGGGGTGTATTCGTGATGGTCGGCATATTGAAGCAATTTCAATTGGTGCACAAGTGGCGTGAGATGCCTTAACAAGTCAGTAGGGCTGGCTATACCACAAAGCAATAATACAGTTGTTTTTGTTAAATCTTCAGGAAGTGTTTGTTCCTTGTTTATTGCTACCGGACTACCGTAACGGATAAAAGAAAAATAAACGCGTTGATAATCTAATACATGAATTTTTTTAAAATAATTCTTTTCTCAATTGGTGATAAAAGTGGGGGAGTTTTCGTCACGATAATAATGTCTGCCCGCTTAATGCCTGTAGCAAATTCGCGCAAGGTACCGGCAGGTAGAACACGGTCGTTATAAAACAAATTGGAATAATCACTTAAAACAATTGATAAGCCCGCCCTTACTTTACGATGTTGAAATGCATCATCCAGAAGTATCAATTGCAAATCGCTCGAAAGTGCTTTTAGTTGTTCAATACCACGTTTACGATTGGAATCAACCGCAACCTGAATGGATGCATATTTTTGTTTAAATTGCAAAGGCTCATCACCAATATCGGCTGCAGTGCTGGTATTAGTAGCAAGGTAAAATCCTCTTGTCTTACGTTTATACCCTCTGCTCAAAGTGGCAATTTTGTATTGATCTTGAAACAACTCAATGAGGTACTCAATCATTGGTGTTTTACCTGTACCACCGGTACTTAAGTTCCCAACCGAGATAATGGCTTCTGAAAATTCAGCGGTTTTAAAAATCCCCCAATCATAACATTTGTTGCGTAAAAAAGTAATCGCACCATATATCCACGAAAGTGGCAATAAGAGCAGGCGAATGGATTGCATTCGATAAAATTAGTAAAAATTGGGATTTTCAGCATTCCGACAGAATTTAATTAGTTTTGCGCTGAAGCATTTTTAACTAAAAAAATAATTGTTCCTTGGAAAAAATTCTCATTAAAGATCTTAGCAATTATCTCGAATCGATTGCTCCTCTTGCCTTGCAAGAAAATTTTGATAACTCAGGACTATTAGTAGGTACATCCGATACAGAAATTAAAGGTGTACTTATTTCGTTGGATATAACCGAGGAAATAATTGAAGAGGCAATTGCTTCAAACTGCAATGTAATTGTTGCCCATCATCCCATTGTATTTTCTGGAATTAAAAAGTTAAATGGAAAAAATTATGTTGAAAGATGTGTCATAAAAGCAATCAGAAACGATGTTGCACTGTACGCCATTCATACCAACCTCGATCATGTGATGGGAGGAGTTAATGCTAAACTTGCTGAGAAACTGGGTTTGCAAAATTGCCGAATTCTTGCACCTAAAAAAGGTTTAGTAACGAAACTCATTACTTTTTGTCCAATTGAACACCTTGAAAAAGTGAGAAGTGCCCTGTTTGAAGCAGGAGCAGGAGCTATTGGGGAGTATGATGAATGCAGTTTTACAAGCGAAGGTCGCGGTACTTTTCGTGCTTCTGAAACGGCAAATCCATTTGTTGGAAAGCCTCATGAAAGACATACCGAAGCTGAAGTGCGATTAGAGATGGTACTACCGGTTTATGCAGAGAAGCAGGTTATTTCAGCTTTACTAAAAGCACATCCCTATGAAGAAGTAGCCTATGATCTGCTTTCACTGGCAAACACAAATAGATATATTGGAGGCGGAATGATTGGTGAATTGCCGAAGGAAACTACAGAAATGGAAGTATTATCCAGTGTTAAGGCTACTTTTGAAGTAGGCTGTGTTCGCTATACTAAATTATTGAATAGGAGGGTTAAAAAGATTGCTGTTTGCGGTGGTTCCGGTAGTTTTTTATTGAACGATGCCATTGCTGCAGGTGCTGACATGTTTATTACCTCTGACTATAAATATCATCAGTTTTTTGACGCTGAAAACCGCATTGTTATTGCCGATATAGGACATTATGAAAGCGAACAATTTACAAAAGAGCTTCTATTTGACTTAATTCGGAAAAAATTTAGTACTTTCGCACTCCGTTTAACAAAAATAAACAGCAATCCAATTAATTATCTTTAAGTATCATGTCAAAAACTAAATCAACCGTTTTAGAAAAAGAGATTTCGGTAGAAGAAAAATTACGTGCTCTTTACAATTTGCAGCAAATTGATTCAACCATTGATAAAATCCGAATTGTACGAGGAGAATTGCCATTGGAGGTAAGTGATTTGGAAGACGAAATAATCGGTCTCGAAACCCGTGTTAAAAACATTACCGACGAAGTGAATACTTTTGAAGACGGTATCGTTCAGAAGAAAAATGCAATTAAGGAAGCTCAAGCTTTAATAAAAAAATACGAAGCTCAACAAGGAAAAGTTCGAAACAACCGCGAATACGATTCTATTACTAAAGAAATCGAATATCAAAATCTAGATATCCAATTGTCGCAAAAAAGAATCAAGGAATTTCAACAAGAAATGACCAGTAAAAATCTGGTATTGGATCAAGCAAAAGAAATTTTAAACGAACGTAAAAAAGATCTTAAAGCTAAGAAGAAGGAGTTGGATGAAATTGTTGCAGAAACCGAAAAGGAAGAACAATCATTACTTAAGAAATCGAAAAGTTCAGAAGATCATATTGACGATCGTTTGCTTAATGCTTATAAAAAAGTACGAAGCAATTCGCGTAATGGATTAGCTGTAGTTACCGTTGATCGTGATTCATGTGGAGGTTGCTTCAACAAAATACCACCGCAAACACAAATGGACATTAGAACCCACAAAAAAATTATCGTTTGCGAACATTGCGGACGTATTTTAGTGGATGCAGCTATACTGTAAATGCTAAATAATTTAATCTAATTTAGGGGACGAAAGTCCCCTTTTTTGTTGCTATGAAGAATGCCTGCTTACTGGTTGTTTTGTTACTCAATTGTTTGGTAGTAAAAGCACAGCAAGAATTTGAATTCACTACTACTTGCAGATCTGCACAGGAAGCTATTTTGCAGTTGAAATTTTCTAGTGCCAAAGCGCTGTTGTTGAAAGAACGCAAAACAAATCCCAATAACTTAATACCCTTTTATCTCGATAATTATATTGATTTTTTATCCATCATAATTTCAGAAGAAAAATCGCGCTTTGAATTGGTCAAGGCCAACAAAGACATACGATTAGAATTAATTGAAAAGGGCAACAAAAAATCACCTTATTATTTGCTTACGCTGGCAGAAATCAACTTGCAATGGGCCTTTGCCCGTATTAAGTTTAACGAATACCTTACAGCAGCGCTTGAAGTAAACAGAGCTTATAAAATGCTGGAATTAAATCAACAGAAATTTCCAGATTTTGTGCTCACTAAAAAATGTTTAGGTTTGTTACATGCTGCTGTTGGTACCATACCCGATGAATATAAATGGGCAGTAAAATTGTTCGGATTTTCAGGAAGTATAAAACAAGGTGAAGAAGAAGTGAAAGAAGTGTTGGAAGCAACTTTGAACCAACCTGAATTTGCGGGTTTTAATTCAGAAACCCAACTTTTATTAAGTGTAATTGATTTAAACCTCGCCGACAACAGCAAGTATGTTGAGAATAGTCTTATTCCATCCTTATCAAAACAAAAGGAACTAAATGTGGTACAATTATTTTGTTACGCAAACAGCTGCTTTAAACTTGGTAAAACCGACGATGGGATTGTTGCTCTTGAGAGATATAAAATTTCAAAAGACAGTTTCCCTTTTTACTATTTGTATTATTTGCTGGGCCAAGCAAAACTTAACCGATTAGACATTGATGCAAATGTTCCATTGGAAAAATACCTCAAAGGATTCAAAGGGATAAATTTTATAAAGGCAGCAAATCTTCGTTTAAGCTGGCATTATTTGCTTGTAGGCGATTTGCAAAAGTACCGGCTTTACCAACGCAAAATAAAGGAGCAAGGGAGTGCTCTGGTTGACGAGGATAAACAAGCCAAACGGGAAAGTGAGCTAAATCAAACACCCACCATTGCTTTATTAAAAGCTCGTTTGCTGTTTGATGGTGGTTACTATTCAAGAGCGCAAAATGAACTTAAAAAAACAGATAGTAAAAAAATAAAAGCAGTAAAAGATAAACTTGAAATAGTTTACCGATTAGCCCGGATTTACCACAAACAAAATAGTTTAGACTTGGCTATTGCCAATTATGAATTAACCTTACAGAATGGAAGTTCGTATCCTTATTATTTTGCAGCCAATTCAGCGCTGCAATTGGGATTGATTTATGAGTCGCAACACAACATTAGTAAAGCAAAGGAATATTACACCCGATGTTTGAGTTTAAAAGAACATGAATATCAGAACAGCATTTCACAGAAAGCAAAAGCAGGTTTAAATAGAGTGGAAAACTATTAAGTTAGTTTTTCATGCTCAAATTGTAATTTGCTCAAATTACGGTATAAGCCATTTTGTTTTTCAATCAAATCAGTATGTGTCCCCGACTCAACAACCTCTCCTTTGTCTATTACAATTATAGAATCAGCATTTCTGATGGTTGATAAGCGATGTGCAATAACAAAGGAAGTTCGCCCTATCATTAATTTATCCAATGCTTCTTGCACCAAACGCTCCGATTCTGAATCCAAAGAGCTGGTTGCTTCATCTAAAATTAAGATGGCCGGATTTTTTAATACTGCACGAGCAATGGCAACACGCTGCCGTTGACCGCCACTTAATTTTATTCCACGCTCTCCAACAATGGTATCATACCCTTCAGGAAAACCGGAAATAAACTCATGCGCATTTGCTTTTTTTGCAGCTTCAATAATTTCTTCCATGCTGGCATCCGGTTTCCCGTAAGCAATGTTTTCACGAATCGTTCCTCCAAAAAGCAACACGTCTTGTGGAACAATTGCCATGTTGTTTCGCAAATCAGTTAAGGTGTATTCCGAGCTCTTTTTTTCATCAAAATAGATACTTCCCGTGTTGGGCTCATAAAATCGTAATATCAAAGCTGTGATCGTTGATTTACCCGAACCACTGGGTCCGACAAATGCTATTGTTTGGCCTTTTTTTGCTTCAAACGAAATATTTTTCAAAACTTCCACCTCTTTGCGCGAAGGGTAAGTAAACTTAATATTTTCAAATCGAACATTTCCCTCCAATCGTTTATATGGAAGTACACTAAACTTTGAGGTAGTTGGTAGTTGTATAGTTTCTGATGGTTCATCCAATATTTCCATTACCCTTTCGGTTGCGCCTATTGCTTTTTGAATTTGTGCATATTGTTCGGCAATACCACCAATGGATGCTCCAACAAAAACAGTGTACAACATAAATTGAATCATATCACCATGCGATAAAAGACCCTCACTTTCGAGCTTTACGGCAAACCAAATAAGTAAAATAATTGCTCCAAATAGACAGAAAATAATGAATGAAAAAAAAGCTCCTCGGGCTTTTCCACCGGTAATAGCTAAGGATTTAATTTCTTCACTTTTTTTCGAATAGCGCAGTAGTTCAAAAAATTCATTCGCAAAGGATTTTACATTGGCTATGCCTTGCATTGTTTCCTCTACTATTACATTACTCTCGGCAATTTTGTCTTGTACTTTTTTAGAAAATCCACGAATATAGCGCCCAAAAAATACGGCAATAATTGCAACAACCGGAACAATTGCCAGCATTAAAAAGGCAAGTTTAAGTGAAGTAAAAAAAAGCGCAATAATTCCTCCTACAATAATGATAAACTGACGCAAGAATTCAGCAATGCTGGTAGTAAACGTATCGCCGATTTGTGCCAAATCGGCCGACATGCGGCTATTTATTTCGCCTACTCTTCTTTGTGCGAAAAAAGACATGGGCATTTGAATTAAATGAGCATAGGTTGCTTTGCGGATAGATAGCAACATATTTTCGGTTACTTGAACAAACAATACCACTCTGAAAAAAGAAAAAATCGCTTGCAAGCCAAACAGCACTAACAGTTTGAGCCCCATTTCATTAATTCTATCGAGGGATATTTGACTAGAATCAACCAGTAAGCCCATGAAGCGCGGAAAAACAATGGCGGTTATTCCGGTTAGTACCAAAAATACCAATCCTAAAAGGAAACGCCATTTATACGGACCTATGTAATAAAATAAGCGAAGCGCTTTTTTTAATGACGATTTCGAAATTTTTACTTTGGGAAGACCTCTGTCTTCAGCTGAACTAAATCCACCTTTGCGAGCCATACAACAATTAAAATTTCTGCGAAGGTAATAAGACTAGTCGAAATTTTATAGATAAAATGCTTGTAAATAAAGGAGTTCCTTTATTTTATTCGAATACATATATTTTTCGGTTCGGTAAAAAAATCGAGTGCCTCAAAACCACCTTCACGACCTACTCCCGAATTCTTTACTCCGCCAAATGGAGTTCTTAAATCTCGCAGTAACCAGCAATTTACCCACACAATTCCGGCATGTATCGCTTGCGCAAATTTATGTGTGCGAGTTAAATTCTCAGTCCAAACTACAGATGCAAGTCCATAATTGGTACTGTTAGCATAATGTAGCACTTCTTCTTCGGTATCAAAAGGAGTAATCGTTACCACCGGTCCAAAAATTTCTTCTTGATTGGTGCGGCAGTTATAAGGCAATCCTTCAATTATAGTAGGAGCCATAAACCATCCGTCTGCACAAACACCATCCAGTTTTATTGAATTACCTCCACAAAGAACTTGTCCTCCTTCTTGTTTTGCTAATTCAACGTAACTAATTATTTTTTCTAAATGTTGTTTACTCACCACAGCACCCATTTTGCTGCTTTCTAAAGCAGGATTTTCGACTTGTAATTTTTTAGTTTTTGCAACAAAGTCGGTTTTAAACTTTTCATAAATACTACGTTCAACAAAAATTCGAGAGCCACATAAACAAATCTGTCCCTGATTCGCAAAGGAACTTCTCAGGGTAGTCTTAAGCATTTCATCGTAATTACAATCTGCAAAGATCATTACCGGATTTTTACCACCTAATTCAAGCGATAACTTTTTAAACATAGGCGCTGCAACTCTTGCGATATCTGCACCTGTTTTGGTCCCACCGGTAAACGAAATTACCGGTATTTTTGGATGTGCTGTTATAGTGGCCCCTACTTTATGTCCGTATCCATGCACAATGTTTAACACTCCTTTTGGAAGTCCTGCTTCAATGCATAATTCAGAAAGTAAAAAAGCCGTAGTAGGCGTTATTTCGGATGGTTTTGCTACCACACAATTTCCTGCTGCTAATGCCGGAGCAATTTTCCAGGTAAAAAGATAGAGAGGAAGGTTCCAAGGCGAAATACATCCGGCAACACCAATGGGATTTCGCAAGGTATAATTTATTGCTGTATCTTCCATGGCATGCGCATTCGACGCATAATGTAAGATGGCAGTTCCATAAAAGTGGAAATTTGCTGCAGCCCTAGGTATATCCATATTACGCGCCAATGAAATAGGCTTGCCGTTATCCACCGATTCAGCCTTACAAAGTTTTTCAATATTTTTTTCAATTAAATCTGCTATTCGAAGCAAAATTTTTGAACGCTTTTCAACTGGCATTGTGCTCCATATAGGAAATGCATCCAAAGCAGCTTTTGCAGCAGATTCAACATCACGCTCATCCGAGTCTGGAATTAATGCATAAATTTTACCGGTTGAAGGATTATAGTTGTCAATATAGTTAGATGAAACTGGAGCAACCAATTCACCGTTGATATAATTTTTTAAGACAAGCAAATCTGTCTTATGAACATTAACTTTTTCTGTGAAAGCGGCTTCTTTTTGCATGCTGAAATAATTTCCGGCTAAGGTACATAATTCTGTTAAAATTCGTTAAGCCAAAAGCTTCCAATAAGCTTATCATTACATTTGTTTTGCACGAACACACGCTGTAATTCATTTTGCTGGGTTTAGCTGCAATAAAGGCTCACAAAACGCGTTGAAGTACCTATTAAAATAGCATGAATAAAAAGTACCTGTTGTGGTTAAGTATTTTTGTGTGCATTGCACTAATTGGATTAATTTCAATTCAAGTGTATTGGATTAAGAGTGCACTTGAAATTAAAGAACATCATTTTGATTTTGCTGTAAATGAAGCTTTAAAGGGCGTTGTAGCTCGAATGGAAAAAAAATCGACTGCCGATAAAATAACCCGAAAATTTGCCTTGCGAAAACAAGGTGTTAGTTGGCTTGCCCCGTATACTAAAGACGCGAAATCAAAAGGATCTGATTTTAAAAAATACGACACACATATTTATGAGGAATTACAACTCGATTCCGGAGAAGCTACCTTAAAAAAAACCAAACAAAATTCATTTACTTCCGATTCTTTACTGTCGGATGAATTAACTTCCGAGCTAACCATGAAAATCAAATCAGGACTTACACTCGGAAATAAGGACAGTACCGAATTGATTCACGATTGGATGAACCATAAATCGGAAGTTGTAAACAATGTATTTGATGAATTTGTTAGTGTAAATATTTACAATAACTACGATGAAAAAGTAGATACGGTTATTCTCGATTCAATATTAGCAGCTGAACTCAAGGAAAAAAACATACATGCCAGCTATTTATATGGTGTGTTAAAGAACAAGGGAAATTACTTTTCAAAAGGAGTAAAGGATCAGGATAAAAAGGATATTTTGCAATCAAAGTTTCAAGTAAATCTAGCGCCTGATAATATGTTTATTCCGGCAAAGTACCTATCGATTTATTTTCCGAATCAAAAAAATTATATCATCAGTAATTTGTGGTTTTTATTTGTTGGTTCGGGTTTATTAGTACTTACCTTAATTCTTGCATTTTACTATACTATTTCAACCATTTTTAAACAAAAGAAGTTATCTGTGATTAAAAATGATTTTATCAGCAATATGACGCATGAATTTAAAACCCCAATATCAACCATATCCTTAGCTTGTGAAGTACTCAACGATACCGGGTTTGAAAAAACAAAGGATCAAACTCAAAACTATATCCGTGTGATCAGTGAAGAAAACAAAAGACTTAGTTTACTTGTTGAAAATGTATTGCAAATCTCTATACTTGAAAAAGGGGAGTTTAAACTTAAAATTCAACCTGTTGATTTGCATCAATTGATTGAACAAGCGATAGCGAATACGAAATTGCAGTTAGAGAAACGGGGTGGAGAAATTATCACCGACTTGCAAGCTCAAACTCCCGAGTTAGAAGGTGACAGAGTGCACTTAAGCAATATTTTGTTCAACCTGATTGACAATGCATTGAAGTACACTACTGAAAAACCTCACATTATGATTCATACAGAAAATGAAAAAGATGGAGTTCGTTTTTCCATACAAGATAATGGCATAGGTATTAGTAAAGAGAATCAACAGAAAATTTTTGAACCTTTATTTAGAGTAAGTACCGGAAATGTGCACAACGTGAAGGGATTTGGTTTAGGGTTAAATTATGTTAAAGCTGTAATTGAGAAGCACGGTGGCACAATTCATGTGGAAAGTTCAATCGGAAAAGGAAGTAAATTCATTATAATCATACCCAAATATAAAAACCCTAAATAATCATGGCTAAAACAATCGCAAACATCTTACTCGTTGAAGACGACACAAATTTGGGTACTTTGTTAACAGAGTACTTAAATGCTAAAGGATATCAAACTCACTTAGCAGTGAATGGTCAAGAAGGATATACTAAATTTTTATCCTCGAAATATGACATTTGTTTACTGGATATAATGATGCCACTAAAGGATGGAATTACTCTTGCAAAGGAAATTAGAGCCATAAACTCTACAGTTCCCATTATTTTTCTAACTGCTAAATCCATGAAAGAAGATACCATTGAAGGATTTATGGCAGGAGCTGATGATTACCTTACAAAACCATTTAGTATGGAAGAATTGCTTGTGCGCATCAACGCTATATTACGCCGTACCGCAAATTCAGTAAACAAAACAGAAATTCCGGCTGAATTCAAAGTTGGTGAATATACCTTTCATACCCAAAATTTTATGTTGGAACGAAAAGGAAAATCACAAAAGCTAACTTCCAAAGAAGCAAATTTATTGCAATTACTATGTATGCATAAAAACGATATTCTAGACCGTTCCTTTGCATTAAAAACAATTTGGCTCGACGATTCGTATTTCAATTCACGTAGCATGGATGTATACATAGCAAAATTACGTAAGTATTTAAAAGACGATAACACCATTGAAATTATAAACATTCATGGAAAAGGTTTTAAACTTCTAGCTGCTTAGTGTTGAATTTTAAAACTTGTTCGACAAAAAATCTGAAGTCATTGTAAACTTCAGATTTTTTTTTGTTCGAATGTTTCGAAAATTTCGTTCAATAAAGTTTTGTTTGGCTAACACTTGCTGAGTATAGGATTACATTTTGACGATTATTGTGTATGAAACTTTTTTGCCTATCAATGCGCTCCAAACAAGCTTGAAAAGAACTGCATTTAATTCTTGTTTTTGATGTCCAATTGGAATTAATTAAACTCGCAGTTCTTTTAATAATTTCACACCAAAACAGATGTAGTAAAAGTGTAGGTAGTTTTCTCTTACATTTTTAAACAAGCTTTTTAAACCAAAAATTTTAACTTCACCCAACTAATTTTGAAGAACTAATTTATGGCATTACTTCATTCTATAATGAGTTGGGTAATGAAACAACGCATTCACCAGATTGAGTTGTTTGTGAAATATCCGCACGAGGTACAACTTGATTGGTTTCGTAAACTGATTCATGCGGCCAGATATACAGAATTTGGTCGTATGTACGATTTTAATTCAATTTCGAGTATACAACAGTTTAAGGAACGCGTGCCAATTCGTAATTACGATAGCTTAAAACCTTTTATCGATCGGGTTAGAAGTGGTGAACAAAACGTGTTGTGGAATAGCCCTATTCGTTGGTTTGCTAAGTCAAGCGGTACTACTTCCGGGAAAAGTAAGTACATTCCGGTTAGCGAAGAATCGTTAGCCGAATGTCATTTTAAAGCAGGCAAAGACATGCTTTCAATTTATTGCAATAACAATCCAAATAGCCAGTTGTTTAGTGGAAAGTCACTTACAGTGGGAGGTAGTCATCAAATTAATCAATTGAATTCTGACTCTTATCAAGGCGATTTGTCTGCCATTCTCATGCAGAACTTACCTTTTTGGGCGCAATTTGTTACAACGCCCAATTTAAGTATAGCGCTCATGGATGATTGGGAAAATAAAATTGAACGAATGGCTCGTGCTACCATGTCTGAAAATGTTACAAGTCTTGCCGGAGTCCCATCTTGGACTCTTTTACTTGTGAAGCATGTGCTAAAACTGAGCAATAAACAATACCTCACGGAAGTTTGGCCAAACCTTGAATTGTTTTTTCATGGAGGTGTAAGTTTTATACCCTATCGTGAACAATTTAGAGCACTGATTCCATCAGTTCAAATGAATTATTTTGAAACCTATAATGCCAGTGAAGGTTTTTTTGGATTACAAGATCAATCAAACAGTGACGAATTATTATTGATGTTGGATTATGGACGTTTTTATGAGTTTTTACCAATGGAAAATAACAATCTAGATAATCCAATTACTTTGCAATTGGAGGATGTAAAAGTGGGCGTGAATTATGCCTTAATTATTAGTACAAATGGTGGATTGTGGCGCTATAAAATTGGTGACACAATTAAATTTACTTCATTATCACCTTACCGTATTAAAATTAGTGGTAGAACCCGTCATTTTATAAATGCTTTTGGCGAAGAGTTAATCATTGAAAATGCCGAACAAGCCTTGGCAACCGCATGTGAAAAAACGAATTCCATTATTAAAGAATATACGGCTGCTCCAGTGTTTTTATCGGGAAATCTAAGTGGCGCTCATGAATGGATTATTGAATTCGAAAAGCAACCTGAAGACTTATTGTTGTTTAGCGATATTTTAGACAATGCGTTAAAATCTATTAATAGCGACTACGAGGCAAAGCGTTATCACAACATGATTTTACGTGCACCGATTATAAAATCGGTTCCAACTTTTACGTTTTATCATTGGCTCAAATCGAAAAACAAACTTGGCGGTCAAAATAAAGTACCTCGTTTATGCAACGATCGCCAATACATCGACGAATTATATGCGCTTAATCCATCACTAAAGCTTAACGAAAATGAAAAAAATTAAGCAACAATTTACACTTCGTATACTCGTTCTATTAATAGGCAGTATGCTGCTATCGCTAACTTCCGACAAGCTCATTTTGCACAAGCGTGTGTATACACAAGGAAATTATTTTACTACTGATAACTTGGGAAATTGTTACCTAGTGGATAAAAATGAAATTACGAAGTATGATGTGAATGGCACTGTATTCAATAAATTTAGCATAAAGGCTTTTGGTACAATTCAAAGTATGGATGCTAGCAATCCGATGAAATTGATGGTTTTTTATAAGGATTTTTCAAAAATTGTATATCTCGATAATACCCTGAGCTTAAACGGAAACCCTATAGATTTAGAGGAATTAAATTTGACTCAAGCCAAGTTAATATGTGCATCTCATAGCGATGGAATTTGGCTATTTAATCAACAAAAATTTGAATTAATTCGATTGGATAAAAATTTGGAAGTTTCACAAACAACCAGCAATATCAATCAATTACTCGGAATTGAACTAGCACCAACCTATTTGTGTGAATATGCTAATTTGGTTTACTTGAATAATCCGGAAACCGGTATAGTTGTTTTTGATATCTATGGAACTTATGTTAAAACAATTCCAATCTTGCATTTAAATAAATTTCAAGTCATCAACGACATGATTTATTATTTGAAGGACAATAAGGCAGTATCCTACAACTTAAAAACATTGGTTCAAAATGAAATTAAACTTCCCGACATGAAGTATACGGAAGTACGAACCGAAAAGGGAATGTTGTATGCCCAAAGTGCCGAATTAATTGATTTGCTTAAAGTAGAGTAAGGCAAAAAATCAATTTTCATTTAAATATAAAAAGCACTTGATTTCTAAAAAAAAAAAATACTTTTGTGTAACCACTATTTAATCTCAACCTAAATTATGCACATAGCAATTGCCGGTAATATTGGCTCTGGAAAAACCACGCTCACCACGCTCTTATCAAAACACTATAATTGGAAAGCACACTTCGAAGATGCGGATGATAATCCTTATCTAAATGATTTTTATGAGGACATGCAACGTTGGTCCTTTAATCTTCAAATTTACTTTTTAAATAGCCGTTTCAATCAGATTATGGAAATTCGCAAAAGCGGTAAAACGGTAATTCAGGACCGAACAATTTTTGAAGATGCGTATATTTTTGCGCCGAATTTACATGCAATGGGTTTGATGACTACGCGCGATTTCGAGAATTACATTTCCTTGTTTAATTTGATGAACACCTTTATCAAAGCACCCGATTTGATGATTTACTTGCGTGCTTCGGTTCCTACTTTAGTGAATCAAATACAAAAAAGAGGTCGCGATTATGAAAATGCAATTCGGATAGACTACTTGAAGCGTCTGAACGAACGATACGAAGCCTGGATTAGTACTTACGACCAAGGAAAACTTCTGGTTATTGAAGTTGACAATATTAACTTTGCTGAAAACCCGGAAGATTTAGGTATTATTTTCAATAAAATTGATGCAGAAATAAACGGGTTGTTTTAAAAATTTTTAAGACACCTGTTTTAATTTTTCCAATGCTGTTTTAAATAAATTAACACTGTCCGGACTATTCCAAAGAGCATCTGATAACACCATTCCCGCAAATCCCATTTCTTTTATACTATCAAATCGATTGGGATGTATGCCACCTAAAGCCATTATTTTATGTTTGGTTTTCATTAAAGCTACTGCTAAGTTATGTTGACTAAACGAGGATTGATATCCAGATTTGGTAACACTATCGAATACAGGACTTAAAAACACATAATCGTAATGATTCTCATCGTTGTATAAACTAGAAAGATTATTGAACGAAGACGAAACTTGTAAACTGGGTTTTTTGAAGCGATAGTAAAATAGCTTCAACCAGTACATAAATTTTTGTTTTTTGAATCGACGGTTAAGATGAATCCCTTTTAAGTCGTATTTAATTGCAATACTGTAATGCGAATGCAATACTATTTTTGACCAATATTTGCGAGGAATAACATTGAGGTATTCTTCAATTTGTCGAGTTGAAGCATTTTTTTTACGCAAGTGAAACGTCTCGAGTCCATTGTCAAACAGCTCTTTTACGATTTCAGCTTCTCCCTGCACAATTTTTGGACTTGATTGTACTAAAAGTAACATGGTGAATTAGTTAATTTTGAAACACTTTGGCTAATTTATCTACTAAGTTAATATCTTTTTCTAATGCGGTCCCAATAACAACCAAATCAGCTCCGGAATCACATGCTTTTTGAACACCTTCTGCAGTATTAATTCCCCCTCCGATTATTAAGGGAACTGAAATACTTGAACGAACTTTTTTAATCATGGTTTCACTTATTGCATTTTTTGCACCACTACCTGCATCCATGTAGATCATTTTTAAACCTAACATTTCACCGGCCATAGCTGTGCACATTGCTATATCGTCTTTATCAGCTGGAATGGGTAGTGTATTACTCATGTATGATACGGTTGTTTGATTGCCGCTTTCAATTAGCATATATCCTGTTGGAAGTACTTCCAAACCACTTGTTTTCAATAAAGGTGCAGCAATTACATGCTTCCCAATCAGCATGTCCGCATTTCTGCCCGAAATCAAGGATAAAAGCAATAAGGCATCAGCACTTGAATCAATTTGTAAAATATTACCCGGAAACAATATTACCGGAATCGTTGTACGTTTTTTTACAAAGTCGATACAATAGTTCAAATTACCGTTCGTTAGCAAACTTCCACCGATAAAAAAATAATCAACCCCTGCAGCTACTGCCTTTTCCAAAAATTCAGCATTGGGCATTTTGTCGGGATCAATAAGCACTGCAAATTGTTTTTGCCCCTTGCTTTTCGCTGAAAGTATGGATGCGTAGATGTTGGTTTTCATTCTAAATGCCGGAGCGAGCTATATATTGTACAAAAATAGAATTAATGTCGAATTCTCTAAATCGAATTATCGATTCAGACGATAGTTAGTGATTTTTTTTAGTTGATTTTGCAAAATTCCGGCTAAAATTCTTTTAGAATTGTTCAAAAAAAATTTTCATATTTGCTCAACTCAAAATAACAAGTTATGAAAAAGTTTTTCCTGAATACGCTGCTACTTTCATTCTGTCTTTGCTTGCTAACATTGGCTGTAACAGCACAAGAAGTGCTCTACCCTATTCAACAGGGAGGTAAATATGGTTACATAAATAAGGCAGGAAAAATAATTGTTACCCCACAATATTCTTTCGCCGATCAGTTTATGGATGGCTTGGCTGCTGTGAAACTTGGAGGGAAAAAAGGATTTATAAATAGCAGCGGAAAAGTAGTTATTGAGCCACAATTTGAAGATGGATACGGTTTTAAGGAAGGGATGGCTGCAATGAAAAAGGATGGAAAATGGTTATACATCGATAAAACCGGAAAGGTGATTTTTGAAGCTAAATGCGATTATGCATATCCCTTTTCTGAAGGTTTGGCACGCTTTCAATTAGGATATAAATTGGGCTATTTTGATAAAACAGGCAAAATCGTAATTCCGGCAAATTACGATGCTGCATATGATTTCAGTGAAGGTTTAGCCCGCGTAAAGTCGGGTGATTTAACCAAGTCAAAATGGGGGTATATTAACAAAGAAGGCGAATTAGCGATTGAATATTCATTTGACGACTGCTTTGAATTTAATGAAGGTTTAGCCAATGTACGTATTGGCAATGAACAAACAGGAAAATACGGATATATCGATAAAAAGGGAAAAATTGTTTTGGAAGCTAAGTATGACAAGGCTTATCGTTTTGCTGATGGATTAGCAATTGTTAGAGTAGGTGACTTTAAAAAGGGAAAATTTGGTTACATTGATAAGACCGGTAAAATGGTACTTGCTGCAGATAATGACGCTGCATTTAATTTTAACGACGGCCTCGCATGCGTGCGTCAAGGTGATGCAAAATCGGGTAAATGGGGTTATATTGATAAAACAGGAAAAGTAGTGATTACTCATCAATACGATTTCCCTTCCGATTTTAAAAATGGCTTAGCTTATGTGCGTTTAGGAAACTTTAAAAACAAAACAGCATATATCGACCGCAAGGGTAATGTAATTTGGCAACAACAGTAAAATTTACTTGCTGAATAAAATTAAACCGGAACAGAATTTATACAAGTTTTATAGCTGAACCTGTAAAATTAGCCCCTCCTGGCAGTGCTACAATACCCGGAGTTTTCCCTTTTTCAAGCGATCCAAACTTCTCGTCAATTCGCATAAAACGAGCTCCATTTAATGTAGCCCAATTTAAAACTGTGTGTAAACTTAGTGCAGGAAATTGGCGGTGAATGGTTTTAATTTCCTCCCAAATACACAGTTGATGATTGCTTGCTAAACTATCAGTACCCAAAGTCAATTGTACCTTCTCATTTATTAATACTGTTAGATCAGGTAAGGTATTTTCAATATAAAGATTGGCATTGGGACAACAACAAAAAAAGACATTTTTCGCAGCCACATACTGTATATCGCTTGCTGAACTATATGTGTTGTGAACCAGCAGTGTTGGGTTTTCAGACCTAATGAACTCAAAATACCCGGGAAGCGAACGAGTAGCCGAAAAACTCCAGTGGCTCAGATCGTATCCAAAATGGCGAAGTAATTCTGCAAACTTCCCTTTTTTACTCAAATAAAGCTCGTTTTCGTCCTCACTTTCTTGATTGTGTATACTAAGGGCTTGATTGTTCAACTTACAATGTTCTACTATTAATTGCATTAACTTAAAAGAAGTTGAATAAGGTGCGTGTGGCGTTATGGATGTTGGAAGTCCGGCTTGTTTAAATTGAGTATACAATTCAAGGCCATTTTCAAAAATTGTAGTAGCCTTTAGCGGATCAAATCCGAATAAATCAATAAAAGAATGAGTGTATAATGAACTTTTCGTTTTTGCACTCAATGTGCTATTCCCATTGCAAATATCAGATACAGCTACAATCCCGTTTTGTTGCATTTCCTGCAATGCTTTTTGAATTTCAAATTCAATGATTTCCGCTGAAAAGCTAGTGCGGTTTTTTTGCAATTCGCTAATAAATCCGGTTAATCCGGTATGCTTTTGCAAATGTTTGTGCAGGTAAGATAGTTCAATGTGACAATGTGTGTTTACAAAACCAGGACAAATTACACCATCTACTTTTTCGGCATTTTCAAGTGCAGCAGCATACTCGACTTGTTCATCATGCAACACGTCTAAAATACATCCTTGATCGCTTGTTATTACTATCCCATTTTTAATTGGACTACTCGAAACCGGATAGACCCAATCGGCTTTGTATATGCGCATCTGCAATGTTAGGTTTTGCAAAGCTATTTATTTTATGATGTATCAAGTCGATTTTTATTGTTTTGGTAAAGATTTATTGCGCTAACCGGAACCAAATAATTTTCTACTTTTGAAGCCCACCAACAAGTATATGCATAGCATCGAGCAAATAAGGCAACCGGTTGAAACTGAAATGAATTTGTTTGAACAAAAGTTTAAAACATTCATGGCTAGTTCGGTTCCGCTGTTGGATAAAATTACCCATTATATTGTTAAAAGGAAGGGAAAGCAAATACGACCATTGTTTGTGTTTTTATGCGCAAAAGTGAATGGCGAAGTGAATGATTCTACCTACCGTGCCGCCTCTTTAATTGAATTGCTGCATACGGCAACATTAGTACACGATGATGTTGTAGACGATAGTAATGAAAGAAGAGGATTTTTTTCTATCAATGCATTATGGAAAAATAAAATTGCAGTATTGGTGGGTGATTATTTACTCTCAAAGGGTTTGTTGCTTTCACTTGACAACAATGATTTTGAATTACTCAAAATAGTTTCTACTGCTGTGCGTGAAATGAGTGAAGGCGAGTTGTTGCAAATTGAAAAAGCACGGAAGCTGGATATTGAAGAACCCATTTATTTTGAAATTATACGTAAAAAAACAGCTTCCCTTATTGCTTCCTGCTGTGCCGGTGGAAGCCACTCGGTTGGTGCTTCTGCAGATAAGACTGAAACCATGCGTAGGTTTGGTGAATTGGTTGGTATTGCTTTTCAGATTAAAGACGACTTATTTGATTATGGAACTGCAGATATTGGAAAGCCTACAGGTATTGATATCAAAGAAAAGAAAATGACCTTGCCACTTATTTACTCCCTTCAACAAGCTTCATGGCTCGAGAAAAGACGAATTATTAATGCAGTAAAAAACAACAACAACGATCCAAAAAGAGTGAAAGAGGTTATAGATTTTGTGTATAAAAGCGGAGGTATAAAGTATGCCGAAACAAAAATGCATGAATTAAAAGAGCAAGCAATACAACTTCTTAAAACTTTTCCAGCATCAGCTGCGCGCGAAGCACTCGAAAATTTGGTGTTGTACACAGTGAATCGAAAAAAGTAAATTAATCAGCATTTAATTTTGATTCAATTCGTTGTAACATTTCGGTCTGTAGCTTCTGAATTTTAAATAAACTTTCAAGTTCATCTTTCATCAATAAGTTTACTTTTTGGTGCAAAGTTCTTATTTCAATTTCAGCTTTTAAGTTTATTAAATAGTCGTTTTCAGAACGTTTCCGGTCTTTGGTTTCCTTTCGGTTTTGACTCATCATAATGATAGGAGCTTGCAATGCAGCAATACACGATAAGATTAAATTCATCAAAATAAATGGATAGGGATCAAATGCTTTATCCATCAGAAAGACTGTGTTTATCAAAATCCAAACAACCAGCACCAGCATAAATAGAATGATAAATTTCCATGAACCACCAAATGTAGCTACCTTATCGGCTAACCTTTCTGAAGTGTTGAGCGGCTCATCAATACCCATGGATAGATTTTGTACGAGTAACTCTTCTTCTTTAATTGAATCACTAACAATTTTATTTAATTTTTTTAATTGGACATTTTGTGTGGTTAACAGTTCATCCAGAAATGTGTCGGTCGATGTTTTCATACTAAATAGGTTTTAATTTTTACACAGCACACCTCTAGTTCATTTTCAAGAAATAACTAGTTGTGTAAACAAATTTTCTGTAAAACAAAGTTAGTTAGATTAAAGCGATTAATTGGATACTTTTCGCATAAAATGCTATTGTTTCAATTGCATTTGGAAGAATAAATTCAAGGTCCTTTTTTAATTAATTTATTTAGTATGTTTGACTGGTACTAATTTGGTGTAAGCATGAGTAAAGGGCTTTTTCGGCTGGTGGTATTTACGGTTTTATTTCTGCAAATTTCACATGAATTATTTGCAGAGAATACCGCTATATTGTTGCCCCAAAATCAGTCAAAAATTTCTGCTTCTTCAGCTTTATATATTCTCGAAGACATAGCTGACACGCTTGATTTTTCAGATGTAAGAACCGATTTATATTCAAAAAAATTCCAATTTCACAATTCATCAGACGAGCCTAATTTTGGCTTTACCAATTCCTCTTTTTGGTTTCGATTAACAGTTAAAAATACAGCGGAAGCAGGCAAATACTGGCTTGAAATTCCCTATCCTTTTTTGAACCTGTTGGAAGTATATGTACCTGCTAAAAATGGCAACTATCAAAAGCACAGCGTAGGCGACCATTATCCATTCAGTAAACGAAGCATTCTGCATAAAAACTTTTTATTTGATATGGATTTTTCCGAAGGCGAGCAAAAAGTTGTTTATGCACATATACGCTGCAATGGCGAAGCTACAAGTTTTCCTGTGAATGTATTAAATACGCTTGATTGGGTAAAGCGTGATTATGCTGAACTGGTAGTTTTAGGAGTCTATTACGGAATTCTCATTTTCGCATTTTTTTTATCTTTTTTCCTTGGCATTTCGCTAAAAGAAAAGGTGAATTTTTATTACCTGCTTTACATTACCGGAATCGGGATTTTTCAATTTTCATTGGATGGATTGGCATTTCAGTATTTATGGCCCAATAATCCTTGGTTGGCAAATCACATTATTCCTATGTCAGGCTCATTTGCAGTGTTTTTCTTACTGTTATTTTCTCAGCAATTATTACAAACAAAAAAGTTGGCACCTGCTGTACATCAGGTTATTTCATTTTTAGCAATTGCTGATGCAGTGCTGCATTTTATGAGTTTATTTAATAATCCTTTTTATTCATGGAGCCTTAAATCGCTTAATTTTATCGCACTAATTGCGAATTCACTGGTGTTGGTAACTGCAATTATTGTTTTCAGAAAAAGGCAAAAGTCTGCACGCTATTTTTTAATTGCATTTACCTTATTAATTTTAGGAGTATTGCTGGCGATGCTCAAGAATTTTGGTTACTTACCACGGATATTTATTACCGAGTATGGTATTCAGATTGGATCTGCTATTGAAATTATATTTCTTTCATTTGCTTTGGCCGAAAATGTGAAAACGCTTAAGGAAGAAAAGCAAATGGTGCAAGAATTGTTACTCGAACAATTAAAGGAAAACAATAAATCTCAAATCGAGCGGAATATAGAATTAGAGAATAAAGTACTTGAACGAACACTAGAAATCAAGGAACAAACAAAAATAATTGCTGAAAAGAATAAGGATATCACCGATAGCATTAACTATGCTAAAAGAATTCAGCAAGCAATACTGCCTCCGGAAGATACCGGAGAACTGCAATTCCCAATGTTTATTTATTTTAAACCCCGCGACATTGTTAGCGGTGATTTTTACTGGTATGAATTCCGCGATAATAAATTTATCATTGCTGCAGTTGATTGCACGGGACATGGTGTACCGGGAGCTTTTATGAGCATGGTGGGTACTACTCTTTTAAATAAAGTTGTAAATGATTTGGGCCAAACTTTGCCTTCCCAAATAATGAAACAAATGGATGTCAATATCCTTGAATCATTAAAACAGCGTGGCGATATTAGCTCAAACCGCGATGGTATGGACATGGCTATTTGTAGCATTGATGCTAGCAAAAAAGAGCTCATCTATTCAGGAGCATCACGCCCTTTGTACCTTGTTCGAAACAATGAATTGATTGAATACAAAAGTTCAATTTTTTCAGTAGGTGGATTTTTAGCAGGTAACGAAAAGGTTTTTGAAGATGCTTATATCAACTATCAAAGCAATGATATGATTTATATATTTTCAGATGGCTATGCCGATCAGTTTGGGGGTGAAAAGGGTAAAAAGTTTATGTCAAAAAATTTGCGACTACTTTTTAGCCGAATAGCATCTTTACCTCTAGACAAGCAAAAAAGCGAGATTCATTCAAACTTAATTTCATGGATGGGCTCACTTAAACAAGTCGACGATGTACTGGTTATTGGAATACGTTTATAAGCATCATGACAAATGACAAAACTTAGTGTAAATATAAATAAGATTGCAACCTTGAGGAATGCCCGAGGAGGCAATGTCCCCGATGTTGTTAAATTTGCACTCGATTGTGAACGATTCGGAGCGCAAGGAATTACCGTACATCCTCGACCGGACCAACGTCATATTCGCTATCAGGATGTACTTGATTTACACTCGGTACTAACGACTGAATTTAACATTGAAGGCTATCCAACCGACGATTTTATCTCATTGGTTTTAAATGTGAAACCTGCCCAAGTTACATTGGTTCCAGATCCTCCGAATGTGCTAACTTCGAATGCTGGCTGGAAGATAAATGAGCAGTTCGGATTTTTGAAAGAAGTGATAGCCGTTTTTAACAAAGCCAATATTCGCACCTCTCTTTTTGTTGATACTAATTTGGATAATATTTCTGAAGCAGCTCAAACAGGAACAGATCGTATAGAATTATATACCGAGTCGTATGCGAAAAATTTCCAACGCAATCGTGAAGTTTCTATTGAAACATTTAAACAAGCTGCTTTGCGCGCAAACGAGGTAGGATTAGGTGTAAATGCCGGACATGATTTGAGTCTTGAAAATGTACACTATTTTTCAAAAAACGTTCCGGGACTACTTGAAGTTTCTATTGGGCACGCTTTAATTTCAGAAGCATTGTACCTTGGAATCGAAAACACGATTCAATTATATCTTCGACAACTAAACTAATTTATTTTAAGCAAAGATTTAAAAACCAACTCAGCGTTTTCGCTCGGCTTTTTGGCCGGTGATTCTATAATGTCACCTTCTCTGTCGAGTAAAAAATAAGTTGGAATAGCTTTTATGTTGTAGTCATCTAATAAGGTTTCAGAAGCTCCGCCAAATAAAAAAACTGAAGTAAGTTGTTTGTTTTTTAGTAAATAAGAATTCATAATTGATGCAGTCTTATCTATCGAAATACTTACAAAAACTATATCCTCGCCGTATTTTTCAAAAAGTGCCTGCTTTAATTTCAATTCTTGTAAACAAGGTAAACACCAAGTTGCCCAAAAATCTAAATACACATATTTCCCTTTAAAATCTGACAGACGAACCAATTTACCTCTTGCATCCGGTAGTGAGAATCCGGGTGATTGTGTACCGGCTGTAAGCAGCGTTAACAAGGCTAAAGTATTGTGTGCAATTTTTTTATTTTCTGCACCTTTTCCATTTTTTTCAATATAACTCAACAGGGATTCAATACTTCGTTTATTGCTTTTTGGTTGATAATAATATTCATTTAAGCCTTTCAGCAAGAGTAATTCACATAGTGTATCATTTGAAAATAAGGTATCTGCTTTTTGAATTCCTTTCATTGCCGCGGCATAATTTTTCTTGGAAGAAATTGCGGGTTCAATAGCACTACCTTTGGTTGTTCCGGCTAACTGTTTTAAATAACGTGTATATGTTTGACTAAAAAATTGCATGTATTCGAGGCTACTGTATTGAATAGTAGAAGAAAAATAAGTTTTATATAGATGTAGTTTACTTGAACCTCCTGCAGCTTCCAATGTCGCAAGCTTGTATTTAATATAGGATTTAAAGTAAGTGTTTGAAACATGGCTAAACCTCTTTTCAAGCGCTGATCTAAATAGTGAGGCTTCTTTTTTAATTGCTTTGCGCGCTATTAATGCAAGATTTTTTTTGTAAAAGTTGTCTAGATAATCTTCAAATTTTGAAATTAATGTATTCAGCTCCATCGAATCAGCGCTGCTTATTTTAATTGGTGCATAACCTTGAACACCTAAGGAAGGTATTTCCTCGGGAGCTAATTTGGGTATTGAAACAAAATAGTTTTTTGAAGGTTCTACATAAAAACTACTGCGCGAAATATCTGTCTTAATAAAAACAAACTGAGTGTAGTTAATCGGAACTGTAACTTTAAAATTTCCGGCAGCATCAATTTTTGTTTTCGCGATTAATTTTTCTCTTAGTGTTAAAAAATCTGAATAAACATAAACCTTTAGAGTTTGACCGGCATAAGTAAGTGCCTTGCCGGCAATCAACGATTGCTGGGCTTTTGTAGTAACCGTTATAAACAAAAGCAGAAAAATTAGAAGCGCATGCCAGGAAGAACGCATCATCTACACCCTTACATTTTGAGGTAAAAACTGAGTAGCGTTTCCTTTGTAGCGCAGTACATCACGCACAACAGTTGAACTAATGGCAGACAATTCAGGAGAGGTTAAAATAAAAACTGTTTCAATAGTTGGACTCAAAGCTGAATTCATTTGTGCAATGTTTGTTTCGTATTCAAAATCGGCATTACTTCTTAAACCTCTTAAAATAAAATTGGCCTTCATCTTTTTACAAAAATCAATGGTTAAACCTTCGTAACTTTCGATGCGTACATTTTTATGTGATTTAAAGGTTTGGGCTACCATCTGTTTTCTTTTTTCAAGATCAAAAAAGTTCTGCTTGTTACTGTTAATACCAACGGCAACTATTATCTCGTCAAATAGTTTTAATCCTCTCTTTACAATTGCTTCATGACCTTTTGTAATTGGGTCAAATGATCCCGGAAACAGTGCAATTCTTTTCATTGGGCGAATAGTTAAGTAGTTAAGGTGTCGATTTAAATTATGTTGAAATACAAGAAATGTAAGCAATCGTTTTTATAACTTTCAACATGCATGTGTTTTTTCAATGGTTATGTGACTATCAAAAATACAAAAATATTATGGTTTGTTCTTAGCGTTAAATAGAGCCATATGTTTATCTGAAAGATCCATTTTTGATATCAATTCTGATTCATAAAAATGGGAATCAAAGCATGTAGTCCGTCTTTACTGGCAAAATAGGAAGGAAGTAGTAAATCTAAAAACACTAAACCAATCGAAACCATTACAAATTTTTGACTTCCCCAATGGGTATTACACCCTAAAGCCGAATACAAAAGCAATGGAAACATCAAACACAACATTCTGCTTACATCGTATGCAATTAACAATTGCAGCATCGAAAAAACAAATATGCTTGCTAACAAAATAAGGGGTGTAAAATTTTTGGTTCTAAGTAAGTGAACCGTATACAAAATTGGAAATACCCAAAATAATTTGAAAGTAAAAAACAATCCCACTGGTGCCCATCTAAGTGCATCTAAACAGGTTTTAATATTCGCATCAGTAAAATAAAATGAAGCACTGTATTCAACTGAAGTATTCGAAGAAACCCAATAGCGAAATGCTATATAGGGTATAAAACCTAGAATGAATATACCTGAGAAGTGCAATAATTCTCGAAAATTAACTGATTTTGTTCCTCCCAAAGTTTGATGATACACTAGTAATGCCGGGAATAGGAAAAAGCTACTTTCGTGATTAAACATGGCCAAGATAAAACAGACAACACTTTTAATACGATTGGATGGCAAGGTAAAATCTTCAAAATAAAAGAAGGCGATAAACAAAAAAAAGTACGACACCGAGTCTGTATAACCGGGCGATATCAATGGAATGAAAAGAGTGCACGATAAGGCAAGTAAGCTTGTCATAATAATTGATATAGTGGGCGTAACTCGTTTTTTTCGGAATACAAAGTATACAGTAGACAACCAGAACCACAAAAAAAGTAAGGGTAAATAAAAAAATGAAGTTCCACGCAGCTGCAACATAAATCCAATCAAAGGTGCAAGTATGCGGTATTGAAGCGAAGAGTTGGCATCCCAATCAAAGGGATTGTTAGAAAGCTCTGAGTAAACTTTGCCATGATACATGGGCTCAAATGATGGAGTGCAAAACAACATCGATAATCCCAGAAAAAACAAACCAATAACGCATGCAACAAATGCTAGATTTGTTTTTTGTTCCAGTTTTAAAATTAAGTTGGAAAATTTATTTTGCGGGTGGTTCATCTATTTTAAAAATGCTGAAATGCACATTCCCATAGTTTCGAGCCTCAATAAAATGCATCAAATGATTCAGTTTGGTTTTACCGCCATGCTCTATAATTAATAAACCACCGGGTTTTAGCAAGTCACGTTCAACTACCAACGAATGTATTTTTGAAATATTGGGCATTTCGTAGGGAGGATCGGCAAATATTAAATCAAATTTAATTTTACATATTTTTAAAAACAGAAACACATCATTACGGATTATTCTACACTGTGTGAGATCAAATTTTACTAAGCTCTTTTGAATAAATTCGTAACACTTAAAATCAATCTCAACCGAAGTTACCGAGCGCATACCTCTTGATGCAAATTCGTAAGTGATGTTTCCAGTACCACAAAAAAGATCCAACGCATCCATTTCGGAGTAATCAACATCAAGCCGCGATTGAAGCATATTAAACAAGCCTTCTTTCGCAAAATCGGTGGTAGGCCGAGTGGGTAAATTGGAAGGAGCAATCACTGTTCTTCCCTTTAATGAACCGCTTATAATACGCACAATACTTGGCTAAAAAGATTAAAATAAAAGTGGGATGGAACCGAATCAAATACATAACTGTATTCAAACATTTCGGGGCGTTTATCGAATTTAATATTGCGTACGTATTTGCTTAGCAGTAAAATAATTGCAGAGTTTTTCTCTACTTCACCGTTTATTCTAAACTCCATACTCTCAGGGTTTAATTTTAATTGTTCACAAACAAATAAAGTGTAGTACAAAAAATCTTCTGCAGTTTGGAACGCAAAAATATTGGCAAACAACAATTTCTTGTCTTCCATTACGAGCAACTCAAAATGATTTTGCTGTAAATGAATGACCAATGTTTTATTCGCGGAGTTTTTATAAGCAATACCTGTAACTTCAAGCAAAGAGCTTAAAGTATGTACTATTTTTACTCCTGGAAATAGTCGGGTTATAGCGGCCACCAAATTCGAATCAATGGCATATACACAATGTGTTTCCAATATTTTCACAGAATCGGTAAAAATTAATTCTGAATCCAATAAGGGAATATTAAATTTTAAATAGGCATTACTTAAGAGCGAATCGTATAAAGCATCGGGCACAAAAGTGAACTTTAAGGTGTTAAAACTTAAGCTAACCGATTTGTATGACAATCTTAATAATTCAGTATGTTCAACTAGTTTAACAAGTTCGTTTGCTAATAATTCAGGTGTATTGATTTTTTGAAAGGAGTAGTTTTCAAAAAGTAGATATTTGTTTTTTTCTTTATCAAGTACACAATAACTTAAACCCGAATAAGATAACTCAAGCGATAAATGATAGCGCGACGCTGCCTGAGGAGAAAAGATTTCATCCCTAAAGCTTTGTAAAGGTTGTATACTTGAGTGAGTGCTTTGTACCATGCTAAGCTGCAAAACTACTATTTTATTGTTTCAAAATATAGCAGTTTTGATCAGACTATCATTCGCTTCGATTTTAGTAGATTTGTGCGAATGCAAAGTTTTTTACTCGAGAATATTCGAATTTCATTATCCTCTATTCGTAGCCAACTTTTACGTACGGTTTTAACTGTACTCATAATTGCTATTGGTATTATGGCATTGGTTGGGATACTAACCGCAATCGATGCAATTAAACAAAGTATAAACAACGATTTTACGGTTATGGGTGCCACCACTTTTTCAATACGAAATAGAGAGGCATCCATACGAATTGGTCGCAGTGGAAAGCGACCTAAAAAGTTTAGGGTGATTAGTTTTACGGAAGCACGACAATTCCAAGAGCTATTTCTTTTCCCAGCGGTAACCTCTATATCTTGCATGGCAACTCAAACCGCCACCTTAAAATTCCAGTCAATTAAAACAAATCCGAATATATCGGTTTTTGGTGTGGATGAAAACTACCTCGAAGTTTCAGGATTTGAAATTGCTGAGGGAAGGAATTTTTCGCCCGAGGAAATTAAATCAAGTGCGCACGTGGTAATACTGGGAAGCGAAAATGCACACAATCTTTTTAAATCAGGAACCAATCCGATTCACCAACTAATCACTGTGGGAAGCAATAAATACAAGGTGATTGGAGTTTTAAAAGAAAAAGGAAGTGGCATTGGATTTTCGAACGACAAAATTACTTTAGTGCCCGTAAATATTGCGCGTCAATATTACGTGCGACCCGACATGTCTTTTGTAATTAGTGTATTTACAAAATCACCGCAACACATGGAAATAGCTGTGGGTGAAGCTACCGGACTTTTTAGGAAAATACGAAAAGTACGGCTTGGGAATGATGCTAATTTTGACATACAAAAAAGCGACGGACTAGCCTCTAAGCTTATAGAGAACATTAGTTTTGTAACTGCAGCTGCAACTGTAATTGGATTTATTACCTTGCTTGGTGCGGCAATTGGATTGATGAATATAATGTTGGTTTCTGTAACTGAAAGAACCCGTGAAATTGGCTTGAGAAAGTCGCTTGGCGCAACAAAGGCAATAATTAAAAATCAATTTTTAATAGAAGCAGTTGTCATTTGTCAGTTGGGTGGATTGTTGGGAATAATTCTCGGTATCAGTATTGGAAATGGAATGGCGCTGTTAATTGGCTCAGGATTTATTATTCCTTGGTTTTGGATAGTATCGGGTTTAGTTCTTTGTTTTGTAGTTGGATTACTTGCCGGAATTTATCCTGCCAGTAAAGCTGCTAATCTTGATCCTATTGAAGCATTGCGAGCCGAATAATTAAAAACTTATATTCGTAGGCGAATTTCTGTTTAGGTTAGCAGATATTTCCAGTGCAAGATTCCAATTAATATTAATCATTAACTAGGTTGAAAAAGCTACTATTTCTTTTTGTGTTTAGTATAATTCACTTAAAAGTGAATGCACAAGCTAAAGTAAAGGATTCATTGCTATTAGCACCGGTATTGGGTTTTAGTTACAGTTATCAAATTTCAGGTGGAGATTTAAAAAAGCGTTTTGGAAATAATTCAAACGTTGGAGCTCAATTTTTACTAAAGTTTAAATCGAATTGGTTAATTGGAGCTGATTATTCTTTTTTATTCGGAAGTAAATTAAAAGAAACAGGGATGCTCGATAGTATTAAAACTGAAACAGGTTTTATTATCGATGTAAACGGACAGTATGCTCAAACTCGTATGTTCGAACGAGGTTATACTGCAAGCATAAAAGCCGGAAAATTAATACCCTGGCTAGCTCCAAATAAAAATTCAGGTTTTTATGCTACACTTGGTGTTGGTATGTTGCAGCATAAAATTCGAATTGAAGATATTGGGAATAATTCACCACAATTAAGTAAAGAATATCGTAAAGGCTATGATCGCATGACTAATGGAATAGCCATTACTGAATTTATTGGTTACATGTTATTAAGTAATACCCGATTATTCAATGCTTTTGCAGGAGTTGAATTTACGCAAGCATTTACTCAAAGTCGACGATCTTACAACTTCGATACTATGGAAAGGGACACCCAAAAGC
>DGQS01000162.1 GCA_002389785.1 Bacteroidetes bacterium UBA4408 | reverse complement strand
CTCCTGCTCATACTTATTTTTTGCTTCACAGTAAGAGCTTATCCGCGAGTTCGACTTAAATACGGTATTGCCTCTGATTCCTTTTTTCATCTAAAACATGCCGCTGATATTCGTTCCGACCACATGCAGATTTTTTATGAATTAAAAAATTCAGTAATTAAAATCGTTTACAGTTATCCTTATTTATATCACTGGTTGCTGGCTTTATTTTCTGAACGCACCCGCCCGTGGGCTGAACGTTTTACTGGTGCCTTTTTCGATACGCTTAATGTGCTAATTATATATATATTCACCAGATGGTATTTACTAGAAAACCATCTCAATTACCCATATCTGAATTTGGCCGTTTGTTTTTTATATGCTGTTTCACCCGCCTTATTGCGTTTCAATGGAGGTCCACGTTCTTTTAATGGCAGTCCCCGCATTATGGCTCAGACACTTTACCTTATCCATATTTTCAGTTTTTATCACTATTCAGTAACCGGAAATTTTATATCCCTGATACTTTCAGTATGTTTTGCAGGATGGATAGCCGTTGGTTCTACCTTTGGAACACAGGTATTGTTGTTTTTTGCAGTAATTTTTTCGATTTTATTCAGTTGGAAATACCTATTAATACTTGTTGCTGCCATTTTGTTTATACTGGTTTTTTCGGGTGGCAAAGTACTGCGCGTATTGAAAGGACACTTCGGACATGCACGATTTTTAGCTGAACGTATTGGTCAGCAAAGTCCTTATCAGAGCCGAACTCCTGTGTATATTAACAACATGAAAGAGGTTGTGAAGAGTTTGCTGCAGTTAAAATTTAAACGGGCTGTTCCCTTTTTTCACGATGAAAATTATCCCTTGCATAATTTTTTATTTTACTACCCTTCCTTTTTTATTTTATTATACACTGGGTATTTTGAAACGCATAAGTTTTTATACATTTCTGTATTCGCAGCGGTAGCACTTTATATTTTTACTTCTTTTAAGCGCTTCAAATTTTTGGGAGAGCCGGTGCGTTACCTCGATTATGTAATCGTACCGTCTTATATTCTGACTTACATTTTTTTAGCGGAGCATCATTTAACTTGGATATTTTATTTGTTCATAGGATATTCCCTGCTATCGATGGTATATTTTTTACAGCAGTTTTATAAATTGTATTTCACAATTAATGACGATTACCCGGCGCTGCAAAAGTGTTTCAATGAGTTGGATAACATGGAGAAGGGAAATTTATTTGCTTTTAATTCAAACGGACATTTGAGTTACTTTTTTACCAAGCAACCCATCGTTAATGCCCTTATCGGGAATTTGGATGTGAAGTTATTTTCGAAGGAAGATTCTGATTTGGTTATTGGAAATTATCCTTTGCCGGGAAATGATTTTGATGCGATTATCAAGCGATTTGATGTGAAATACATTGTAATGAATAAAAACGAATTAAATACCTATACAACTCGAGTGTTAACCGATCCTACTGTTTTTTATAAGCGCACCCAGCCTTTGTTTGAAACTAAAACGGCTATGTTTTTTAAAGTCATATAATTTAAAGTAGAATGAAAGCTATCAGGTACATTGGTTTATCGTTACTGTCGTCACTTTTGTTATTTGCAGCTTGGCCGGTAATTGGTTTTTCCTTCCTGATTTTTTTCGCTTTTATTCCATTGTTATGGATCGAAGATAAAATTGCTGCCCAGCAAATCCCGCGTGGAGCATGGATTGTATTTGGTTACAGTTACCTCACCTTTTTTTGCTGGAATGTATTTACTACCTGGTGGATTTATAATGCTTCTGCCGGAGGCGCTGTAATGGCGATTGTTGCAAATGCATTATTAATGGCCTTGGTTTTTACAGCTTTTTATAAGGTAAAGAAGCGCACTAATAGTGGATACCTGAGTTTAATCTGTTTTTGGATTGCCTTTGAATACCTTCATTTGAATTGGGATTTCAGTTGGCCTTGGCTTACGCTAGGAAATGTGTTTTCAATCAATTACAAATGGGTGCAATGGTATGAATTTACAGGAGTTTTAGGAGGTTCATTGTGGGTATTGATGGTAAATATTTTAGGCTATCTTTTGTGGTGTTTTTACAGTGCGAATAAATCTGCCCTTAAGTTTCAAAAATTGCATTATCAATTTGTGCTTGCACTACTTTTACCCATTGCGCTTTCATACTTACTGTATGCTGGTGTCACTAAAGAGAATGGCGGAATCGAAACCGAAGTAGTTATAGTTCAACCCAACATCGATCCCTACAATGAGAAATTTACCGGCATGTCCGACGAGGATCAGCTACTTAAATTGCTTCAATTGGCTGAGCCAAAAATCGATTCTACTACCAATTACCTCATTGCTCCCGAAACAGCCATTGCTAGTAATATTTGGGAAAATAAAATTGAGGAAGCTCCACAGATTTTACTGTTGCAAAATTTTTTGAAAAAGTATCCCCATTTGACCTTGGTAATTGGAGCATCTACCACCAAAGCTTATGTGGATGGTGCGCTTCCATCGGCAACTGCGCGAAAATTAATGCGCCAGGATATTTATTATGACTCCTACAATACCGCTCTGCAAATTGACAGTAGTAAGCAAATTCAACTATACCACAAATCGAAGTTGGTTCCCGGTGTTGAAAAAATTCCCTTTCCGGTTTTATTTAAACCGTTCGAGAAGTTTGCAATTGATTTAGGAGGAACAAGCGGTAGTCTTGGAGTTCAGGATACACGCACGGTTTTTCATACTCCCAACAAACAAATTCAAATTGCACCCATAATTTGCTACGAAAGTATTTACGGTGCCTTTGTGGGCGATTATGTAAAAAATGGAGCTCAATTATTATTTATTATCACAAACGATGGTTGGTGGGGCGACACGCCCGGTTACAAGCAGCATTTAAGTTATGCTAGTTTGCGTGCGATTGAAACACGCCGAGAAATTGCTCGTTCTGCTAATACCGGAACTTCAGCGGTTGTAAACAACAGAGGCGATATTTCACTGCAAACACCTTGGTGGGAAGAAGCTGTGATAAAAACCAAGTTAACTACTTCAAACCGAATAACTTTTTATGTAAAGTATGGCGATTATCTCGGCTATTTGGCCGCCATACTTTCAGGGCTTATTGTGCTTTTTTATGTTTATTCGTCATCTAAAAGAAACAAAATCTAATTTCTTAATTAGAATCAATTTTAACCGGCAATTTTGTTTACGATCCTCGTTCCTATTAAAGAACTCATCATTAATTGATTCGTTTTTAGAATCGTCAATTATCCTTATCCGCCCATTTGAATTGAATTTAGAAAGGTTTAGCACTTAAGTTATTTTCTACTCTAATTCAAGCTTTTTTATAAGCTTTCAATGCTTACTTTTGCAGGGCAAAAAAAATAAACTAATGGAAAAATTTGATGTAGTGGTAATTGGTTCCGGACCCGGTGGCTATGTTGCTGCAATACGCTGCGCACAATTGGGTATGAAAACAGCCATAATCGAACGTTATTCAACGCTTGGTGGAACTTGTTTAAATGTTGGTTGTATTCCATCAAAAGCTTTGCTCGACTCGAGCGAGCATTTTTATGCAGCCCAACATAGCTTTAAAACTCATGGTATTGAAATAGCTTCTTTAAAATTAAATCTTGCGCAAATGATTAAGCGCAAAACTGAGGTTGTTAAACAAACTTGCGATGGAATTAATTTTTTGATGAAGAAAAATAAAATTACTGTCATCAACGGCCATGGCTCTTTTGTGGATAAAAATAAGATTGAAATTGCCAAAGCTGATGGCAGCAAGTTACAAATTGAAGCCGCTAAAACTATTATTGCCACCGGCTCTAAACCTATATCCTTGCCGGGTATTGAGATAGATAAGAAAAGAATTATTACCAGTACCGAAGCTCTTGAATTGAAAGAAGTACCGAAACATTTAATCATTGTTGGCGGCGGAGTTATTGGACTTGAACTTGGCTCGGTGTATGCCCGTTTAGGAGCTAAAGTATCGGTAGTTGAATATGCCGATGCTATTATTCCTACTATGGACCGTACACTTAGTAAGGAGTTGCAAAAGAGTTTAACGAAACTCGGTTTTGAATTTTTCCTCAGTCATAAGGTTAGCAGAGCTGCTAATGAAGGTAAAGCGGTTACTGTTTTTGCTGAAGATGCTTCGGGAAAAATTATTGATTTTAAAGGGGATTACTGTATCGTTGCGCTTGGACGTAAACCTTACACCAACAATTTAGGATTAGAAAAAGTAGGTGTAACCTGCGATGCTAAAGGGAAAATTGAAGTGAATGAAAAGTTGCAAACTTCGGTTGAAGGAATTTATGCCATTGGCGATGTGATAAAAGGAGCAATGCTGGCGCATAAAGCAGAAGAGGAGGGAACTTTTGTAGCTGAGGTATTAGCAGGACAAAAACCGCACATTAATTATAACTTAATTCCCGGAGTGGTTTATACCTGGCCCGAAGTAGCGGCTGTTGGTTTTACCGAAGAACAGTTAAAAGCCGATGGTATAAAATATAAAGTAGGTGCATTTCCATTTAAAGCAAGTGGTCGTGCGCGCGCTAGTATGGATACTGATGGATTAGTTAAAGTGTTGGCTAATGCAGAAACGGATGAAATACTCGGAGTTCACATGATAGGCCCAAGAGTTGCCGATATGATTGCTGAAGCTGTGGTTGCGATGGAATTCAGAGCCTCTGCCGAAGATATTTCACGCATGAGCCATGCACATCCCACTTTCACCGAGTCGTTTAAAGAAGCTTGTTTAGACGCTACCGAGAAAAGAGCAATACATATTTAATAATTCACCCATCTATTTTCAGCTCAACTGGTTAAGGGTATATTCACAATCTCCTAAAGTGGTTTATTTTACAGAGCTTTGAAAGGTTTTAAAGAAACAAATTTTGAATGAGAACAGGAGTTTTACTGGTTAATTTAGGCACCCGCAATAGCCCATCAACTGCAGATGTACGAACTTATTTAAGTGAGTTTTTAAACGATCCACGGGTTATCGATATACCGATGATACTTCGTAAGTTGTTGGTAAACCTCATTATTGTTCCTTTTCGTTCTCCTAAATCTGCAAAAATTTATCAAAAACTTTGGACCAAAGACGGTTCTCCGCTTTTGATTCATGGCAATGCTGTGAAAGAAAAATTACAACAAAGTTTAAGCAACGAGTATGAAGTTTTTTTAGCCATGCGCTATCAAAATCCAAGCTTAGATACCGTATTGGCTGTTATGCAAAAACGCAATTTCGATAAGGTAATTGTACTTCCCTTGTTTCCTCAGTATGCCTCCAGCAGCACAGGTTCGGCGCTCGAAAAAGTAATGCAAATTATAAGTAAATGGTATGTAATTCCGGAGTTAAAATTTATCAGTCAATATTACAATGCGCCGGGCTATATCCAAGCTTTCGCAGAAAGAGGGAAACAATATAACTTGGCTGAATACGACCATATTTTATTCAGTTATCATGGATTGCCGGTACGCCAGGTAGATAAAGTGTATGGCGATTCACCTTGTAGCGAACATCATTGTGAAGATCACATTGACGACGACAATAAGTTTTGTTACAAGGCTACTTGTTATGAAACAACTCGTTTAATCGCCAAACAGTTAAATCTAAAACCTGAACAATATTCTGTTGCATTTCAAAGTCGTTTAGATAAAAAATGGCTCGAACCTTTTAGTGATAAAGTGGTCATTCAAAAGGCTAAGGAAGGAGCCAAAAAAATGCTTGTTTTTAGTCCGGCATTTGTTGCCGATTGTCTTGAAACTACGATTGAAATTGGTGAAGAGTACAATGAGTTATTCAAAGAACACGGAGGCGAAAAGGTGCAGTTGGTTGAAAGTTTAAATGATCATCCAATTTGGATTAATACGTTAAAGCAATTGGTAGAAAAAAATTAATACCGCCTATTTTGCATTTAACAGTTTACTAATCTTAATAGCCGTTAGCGGATGATAATTCTTTTTTGAGGCAGCAAAAATACGTTGAGCCATTTCGCTGTTTTCCTTGCTTTTTTTCATTTCTCCATACAAAGGTTCAAGAAACTTTTTACGCCCCACTTTACTTAAAAACTTTTCCATTTCAGGATATGCAATCGCATAGTTGGAGGCAATGCTCAACTTAAACCATTCAGCTGCAATTTCGCTGTTTTGACTTTTTGATAAGTTGAAATTCTGATCTAAATAGGTCATAGAGCTTAATGACTGAGGTCGAACTAATTTTCGCAAAAAATGCAACCACTCATGGGTAGTCCAGTTTTTAAGTTCTACCGACGAAATAATTCCAGTTTTTTCAAAACTAATTCTCAAACTATCAACTGCAATAAAACGACTCGGGTTGGTGGGGACAAAATTGTCGGGCAATCCGGGGCCATATATCCATTCCCTTACTTTTAATTTGTTTCGGAAAAGGGTATCGCCATCGAATAATTTTTGATCCATAAATTTTAGAGCAAGTTCAGTATTCATGGATTGAAATGCATAGGAATTAAAATACTCGTTTAAATACTTGTCGAATTTGGTTCTACCGCAATTTTCTTCGAGTGTTTTTAAAAAGATTGCCCCCTTTTCATATGGAATGTTGGAAAATGCATTTTCAGGATTTCGTCCGTTTAAATCGAGGCATAATTTTGTATCGGCATGGTTAATCCCGAAGGTTTCAAAATCGCTAAGCATATCCTGATAACCCAATTCCCATAACATATCGTTGTACGATTTGCCGGATACTTTTTCCATGATACGTCGTTCGAAATACGTGGTATATCCTTCATTGAGCCATATATCTTTCCAGTTTGAATTGGTAACCAAATTGCCACTCCAGCTATGAGCCATTTCGTGTGCAATTAATGACACCAAGCTTTTATCTCCTGCAATAATAGTGGGAGTTGAAAAAGTTAGTCGTGGATTTTCCATTCCACCAATAGGAAAGGAGGGAGGAGCAACCAGTACATCGTATTTACCCCAACGGTAAGGTCCACAAATGGATTCAGCAGCTTGCATCATTTGTGGTATGTCGCTTAATTCATTAGCAGCCTTTTCAAGCAACACCGGTTCGGTATAAACTCCGCTTCGAGCATCAATTGCTTTATATTCAATATCACCCACAGCAAGTGCAATTAAGTAAGAGGGAACAGGCAACTCCATTTCAAACTGATAGTTTCCACTGGGATTTTTTTCGATGGGATTTTTTGCACTCATTAACGCCAGCATTCCTTTAGGTACTTGCACATCTGCCTTGTAAGTAATACGAATTGCCGGTACATCCTGGCATGGAACAAGTGACCGTGCCTGAATGCTTTCGCATTGTGTAAATAAATAGGGTTTAACTTTACCGGCAGTCTGCTCCGGATTTAACCATTGCAATGCCTTGGCCTTGCTACCGGTAGTGTAATCAATACTTACTATACTATCGTCGGATGAAAGGGGAATAGATAATCCGCTTCCATATTCCTCATTAAATTGACTTAAAAAGAATTTAACCTCACGGCCATTTACAACTACTTTGTGTATCGTTAAATCGTATGCATCTAAGCGAATATTAGGTGCTTGGGTAGTATTTTTAAAATGCCAAACTGCGGTAGCTGTAATTTGTTTTTTTTCAAAATCAACTTTCGCCGTCCAATCTAATTTTGTGCAGGTAACACTGTCGAAATTGGAATAACTACTTGTGTATTTATTAAATGGAATAGGCGGTGTCTTTGAAGTTGATTGACATGCCATGAAAATCGATACACCGAGTACCAAGAGAAATTGTATACGCATATTTTTTTTTGAATTGCCAAATATAGGAGTTAATTGAATCGGGCGAAGCAAATTTTGGTTGTAAAGTTCGACGAAGTAAGTCAAATAAAAATACCCATGAAGCTGTTAACATCCACTGATTTGAAGCGCCATGTTAAAGAGTAATTGAATTTTAAATTAGATTTGCCCTAACAAGTACTTTCCTTGAATCTCGAAGAATTATACAACACGCATAAAAATTTGGTTTTTAACCTGGCATTAAGTTATGTGCACAATGTACAAGATGCAGAGGAAATCACGCAAGACGTATTTGTATCCATACATTTTTCAATGCATACTTTTAAAGCCGAGTCAAAATTTACAACTTGGATGTATCGAATTACCATTAATAAATCGCTCGATTTTATTAAGGCACGGCAACGAAAAAAACGTTTTGCTTTTATCACTTCTTTATTTTACGAGGATAGTTCCGAACTCAAACACGATCACCGGGACTTTGATCATCCCGGAGTTATTTTGGAAAATAAGGAAGCAACTGCGCGTATTTTTCATTTTATTGATCAATTGCCACCCAATCAGAAAACCGTTTTAATATTAAATAAAATTGAACAGAAATCTATCAACGAAATTGCCGAAATACTTAATATGAGTTACAAAGCCATTGAGTCATTGCTGCAGCGAGCAAAAACGAATTTGGCAATAAAATTAAAAAGCAACGAAGGATATGAATAAAAAGGTCGTCATAACTACAGCAACTAATTTGTAGCAAGTGTAAGTTTTGAAAAATTAGTTGTCGGATGTATGCTAACCACATCCTACTGAATAAAACCAAGAATTATGAATACCAATGAAAATAAGAATTTAACGCTGCTCGAACAGTTGAATCGTGTGGAAGCTTCTCCCTTTTTGTTTACACGCATTAAACAAAAAATAGCTGAGTCGTATCCAACCACTTATTCCTACAAAAGCTTGCGTGCCATTGGAGCAATTTGTTTTGTGCTGCTTCTTTTAAATGCAATTACAACCTATACTGCATTGAAAAGCAATCGTAACGAGAATTTGGCCGAGCAGTATCATATTCTTTCGCAAAACTCGATCTATCATGAATAAAATAAAAATACTCGGAGCATCTGTAGTTTTGTTGATACTAGTGAATCTTCTGTTGATGGCGTTCTTGTTTTTTGGCCGACCGCATCCTCCCGGAAAACATGGCCCACGCGATTACATGATTGAAAGATTACAATTTGCACCTAATCAAATTGAAAAATTTGACCAACTTATTGAACAACACCGCCATCAAATAAATGAGCTGGATTCAAAAATAAATGCCCTTAAAAACAAGTTGTATCTCCAATTAATAAAGGATACAATACCCACTGCTCAAGATTCAATAATTCAACAAATTGGAGTCATGCAAATGCAGATAGAGCAAGTGAATTACGCGCATTTTAAGGACGTAAAAAATTTGTGTAACCCAACACAATTAACTTATTTCGATAGTCTGGCAGCTGAATTAGCTTCGTTATTTTCTCATCGCCCACCTCGAAGAAAGCGGTAAAATGAAAAGAGGTTTACTTATTTTGCTTGTTCAATTATTGATTGATACCACCAATTTGTTTTCACAAACCAATCGTTTATTAACGTTGGAAGTGCTTCCGGTAGCCGACGAACAAACAGTGCATGCTGAAAAGTGCTTCTCCCTAAAAAACGATAGTATTTGTATCGAACTCCTTAAATTTTATATATCAGGAATTCAATTTTTTAACAAAGGTATTCCGGTATGGAGCGAAATTCAAAGTTTTCATTTAATTGATATTGAAAAGCCTCAAAGCTGTCTTGTAAAAATCAATATTCCCGATCAACTAGTTGCCGATGAGTTAGTTTTTAATTTGGGTATCGATAGTCTTACTTCAGTTTCAGGTGCATTTGGCGCCGATTTAGATCCTACTCAAGGAATGTATTGGACCTGGCAAAGTGGATATATTAATTTAAAGCTTGAAGGCTTGTATAAGTCGAAAGATGCTTTAGCAAAAAGATTAGTTTATCATTTAGGTGGATATCAGCAAAATGAAAATGCCTTGCAAACTCTACGATTTGAGATTAAACAGCTGAATTCAATCAAGCTAAATTTTGATGTTATAAAATTTATTACTTCTGAAGTAGTGAAGCAGCATGCTCACATTATGTCTCCCGGTAGGGAGGCTATTCAACTTTCAGCAACTGCTAAAAGTTGCTTTAACTTAGTAAAATGAGGTATGTTAAAATTATTTCTTTCCTAAGCATCGCCTGTATCTTAGGATCCTTTGTACCTAAGTTTGACGAACTATTTAAAGTTCCGGTTAATTGGCCACAACCAAAGTATGCATTCGAAAGAAATCCCTTAGATAGTTCAAAAATTAAACTCGGTCGTTTGCTTTTTTACAGTGGTTTACTTTCACGAACTAATAAAATATCCTGTGCTTCTTGTCACTCACCCTACGCTTCCTTCGCACATACAGATCATGCATTAAGTCATGGTATTGACGATAAAATTGGCAACCGAAACGCTCCCGCCTTAGTAAACTTAGCCTGGAGTAATAGTTTCATGTGGGATGGTGCTATCAATCACCTCGATATGCAAGCCTTATTTCCTATTACTCATCCCCTCGAAATGGATGAAAATATACAACGTGTTATTCAAAAATTACAAATTCATAAACCCTTTCCCAAGCTATTTTATACTGCATACAACGACAGCACAATTACCGGCGAACGGGTACTAAAATGTATTTCGCAATTTATGCTCAGTTTGGTTAGCGCAGAAAGCAAATACGACAGTGTTATGCGGCATTCAGCAGAATTTACAGCTCAAGAAAAAAATGGCTATCGATTATTTAAATTGCATTGTTCGTCCTGTCACACCGAACCCTTGTTTACGAATTATTCGTTTCAAAATAATGGATTGCCTTTGGATACAATGTTAAAAGACCTAGGCAGGATGAAGGTGACGCATGATGGTAACGATTCATTGAAATTTAAAGTACCTACCTTGCGAAATATTGAATACACTTATCCTTATATGCACGACGGAAGATTTAAAAATTTACCTCAAGTGTTGCTGCATTACGTAACTGGAATTACAAAAAGTTCAACACTTGCTGCTCAATTAAAAAATGGAATTCCACTTAGTCCAAATGAACGTGTTGATATTACTGCCTTTCTACTTTGTCTTTCGGATAAGAAATTCATCTTTAATCCATCAAATGCTTATCCGAAGGAACTTTTGTATGATAAATAAAATGTAGTTGATTTGTTTTACTCACACCAGCACCTACCAAGTATCCATAGTTGATGAGTTTATATGGCTATTAATTGTGGAAGTGGCGACGAACGATAGCTCTGGTGCTTTAGTAATACTGATAAATTGATAGGGTTTTCTCTATTAATTTGTTTTCACCATCATATGTTTGAACTTCTTGTAGTAAACCATTTTCATCATATTTATTGATGTACCTATGGAGCACTTCATTTGATGAATTATAATGTATTACTTCAGTATTTAGCTTTTTGTCGGAATAAATATACAGCCACTTTTCATATGGTTTTCCATTCGTGTCATATTCAATTAATTCCTTTGTTTTATTAAAATCGGTATAAGAAATTGCATATTTAAAGTTGAGCTCACCGTCTTTATTAAAGTTTACTTTTTCACAAATATTGCCTGCACTATCAAATTTATAAATCCACATTTCATGATTAACTGAATTATTAAAGAGCGTTTTGGTTAATATTTTTTTGTTATCGTCAAAGTTATAGGTCCATTTTTTAAAGAATGAAACATTGTTTTCTGTTCCAATCGCCTGAATTTCCCTTGCATATTCATCGTACGTATAGGTGGCTTCCAGAACAGCCTTTCCATCACTATTAAATTTAGCTTCTTCCACTTTTAGTCCAAAATCATCGTAACGTTCATATCCCGATTTTTGACGAATTCCAGCTTTTCCATTCGTGTAATGATACACCCAATCTTCTCTGAATTTTATTTTACCAGTAGGAAACGGCTCACTGCTTTTGAAAAGAGTTTCATCGGGAAAAACGCCAATGGCAAACAAAGGCTGAACCTGAAGTAGGATACTGCTTATTCCGACTATAATTTTAGTTAGCGCAGTAAACTTAATGTGATTCATATTTTAAAATGTGTATTTCTTTCGGCTTATACGTTGGTAAATTTTAAAAGTTACGATTTGAGCTAATTGCTTTGAAAGTTGCGTTAAATTTAAATTAAACCAGTTGCGAAGGAATGAGTCAACTTAGTCGTCTTAGTTAAACAAGTGGAGGGGGAAATTAATTTTAATTGAAGGAAATGAGAAAGCATTTTATTTTACTTATCGTTAGTTTTATTTATTCATCGGTAATTTTTGCGCAACGCAACGCAGTCTTAATTATTGCCGATGATATAGGTACCGATTATTTTGGTTTTTACGAAGATGCAGGAGATACCGTTGATCTTCCTAACTTAAGGGCCATGCTGGCGAAAGGAGTTCGCTTTAAAAACGCAATGTCGAATCCTGTTTGCTCTTCTACACGTGCAGGAATACTTACCGGACGCTATAGCTTTAGAACAGGTGTTGGGAATATTGTTGGAAGCACTGCAGGTTCAGGAACCCTTGATACTGCTGAATTAACTCTACCGCGATTACTCACAAATTTTAATTCGAACATAGTTTCAGCTAACATAGGAAAATGGCATTTACACAATCCTAATCCGGTGGGTAATTTACTATTTCCCAATGTGCTGGGTTATGCACACTTTGAAGGACCATTTATAGGTGCACTTCCAAGTTATACCAATTGGACCAAATATGTAAATGGCACCCCTACAACTGTCACAAATTATGCAACCAGTGAGAATGTTAACAATGCTGTGAGTTGGTTAAAAACCATTCCGGTAAATCATCCATTTTTTTTATGGTTGGCCTTTAATGCTCCTCATTCGCCTTTTCATTTACCACCCTTAAATTTGCACAGCTATACCACACTTAGCGGTACAGCACAGCACATTCAACAAAATCCTAAGTTGTATTTTAAAGCAGCTTTGCAGGCACTCGATACAGAAATAGGCCGTTTATTTGACTCTTTGCAAGTATTGAATAAACTGGATAGTACAGACTTTATTTTTGTAGGTGATAATGGAAATGCAACAGCCACCGCACAAATTGCCAACTTAAACAGAGCAAAAGGTACAGTATATCAATATGGAGTGCATGTTCCATTAATTATAGCAGGACCCTCGGTAAGTAATCCGGGAAGGGCAAGCGATGCATTGGTTAACACCCATGATATTTTTGCCACTGTTATTGAACTAATGGGCGACACTACTTGGAAAAATACAATTCCTGTAAATAAGCCGGTGGATAGTAAAAGCATGTTGCCGATACTTAAAAACCAAGTCGATAGTATTCGACCATGGTCTTTTTGTGAGATGTTTAAAAACACTCCTGATGCCGATGATGCAAAAGCCATTCGAAATAAAAGTCATAAGCTTATTCGTTTTGATGCCGGGGGTGAAGAATTTTATCATTTACAAAATGATCCTGACGAATTAACTAATTTGTTGGGTAGTGCCCTGAATTTTATTGATAGTACAAATTATTTATACTTGTGTACAGAAATGAATAACCTGCTTGGAAATTCTACTTCCTGTAATTTTGGAACTGGAATAACAAAGAATTTAAGTGATGGTGACTTTTATGTATATCCCAAT
>DGQS01000082.1 GCA_002389785.1 Bacteroidetes bacterium UBA4408 | reverse complement strand
CATTTTGTCCCCAGCGGTAATGCGTCTTTGCCAGGTTGTTTACTATCTGATTAAAGCCGCAAGTAACAAAATCGGCAAACTGCATTTCAACCATTGCTTTGTAACCCTTAATTGATAAACCCAAAGCAGTACCAATAATTGCTGATTCGCACAAAGGAGTATTGCGAACACGTTCACTTCCAAAAGCTTCAAGAAAGCCTTCTGTGGCTTTAAATACTCCTCCGTATTCTGCAATGTCTTGACCCATTAAAACTAAATTTGGGAAGCGTTGCATCGATTGCTTCATACCATCGCTGATGGCGTCGAGTAATCGTTTATTGGTTTTGGTAATTCCTGCTTTGGTTGCGTTGAAAGTTGCCGGAGCGTAAACGTCGCGTATTTCGTCGGCAGTATTTGGTATTATTGGTTTTTCATTAAAGGCAATATCAATCGCACTGTCGATTTTTTGTTTAATAACCTTGCGATAGTCGGCAATTAATTCATCGGTAAGAACAGCTTCATTCAACAAGTAATTTTCATAAGTAGTGAGAGGGTCTTTCTTTCCCCATTCTTCAAAAAGTTCTTTGGGTACATACTTAGTACCTGAAGCTTCTTCGTGTCCGCGCATTCGAAAAGTAATGCATTCGAGCAATACCGGTCGAGGGTTTTCGCGCATGGATTCGGCAATCTTTTTGACTGTTTCGTAAACTTCCAAGATATTATTACCATCAATTTTAACAGCATCAATGCCGTAGCCGGGCGCTTTATCGACAAAGTTTTTGAATTTAAATTGTTGATTGGAAGGGGTTGATAAACCATATCCATTATTTTCGACCACAAACAAAACCGGTAAATTCCACACAGCCGCAACATTTATCGACTCGTGAAAATCACCTTCACTGGCACCGCCATCACCGGTAAAAACTGCGGTTATTTTGCTTTCCTTTTTCAATAGGGATGCGAGTGCAATTCCATCGGCAACTCCCATTTGAGGGCCAAGATGAGAAATCATCCCAACGATGTGGTGCGGATTCGTTCCAAAGTGGAAAGAGCGTTCACGGCCTTTTGAAAAACCGCTGTATTTACCTTGAAACTGAGCAAACAATTTTTCAAAAGGAATATTTCTACCGGTAAAAACACCCAGGTTTCGATGCATCGGTAAAATGTATTCATCGTTATGCAAAGCTTGAGTTAAGCCCACTGATATAGCTTCCTGACCAATTCCTGAAAACCATTTTGAAATTTTACCTTGTCGAAGCAGGAGTAGCATTTTTTCTTCAATCATGCGTGGTTCGAGTAAACCGTTGTATAGATTGAGCAATAAATCGTCGCGGTATTTTTTTCTATCAAATTTCATAGTATAATTGGGAGGATTGTAAATGTTGGATTGGGCGAATTAAGCTAAAAAATAAAAGCGAAAATGATTCGTGCAAAAGTATTAAAATTATTAATTTTGCAGTACTCACACAAGCAAACAATGGAACAACTTCTCATTGCAATAGTCTTTAGTACATCATTTATATATCTGGTTAGAAGGGTAAGCAAGAGCTTCCGAGGTTCAAGCTGTGAAGATAAGTGTGCAGGATGCAGCAGTATTGATTTTTCGAAAATTGATACAAGCAAATTCGAACAAAAGGTTAAATCTGAAAAATAAGGTCAAAAAAAAATCCTTTCGGTACCGAAAGGATTTTTTTCTTTTTGGAAAAAGAAATATTACTTAGCCTCTTCCACTTTCTTTGTAGTGTCTGCAGTTGCAGCAGCTGCCATTGAATCAGCAGTAGCTTGAGCTTTAGCAGCTTCCATTTCAGCGTTAGCAGCTTCAGCAGCAGCAATAGAGTCAGCTTTAGCTTGTTCCATTTTAGCTTTTTCTTCTGCACTTGGTCCACACGCTACGAATGCAAACATTCCAGCGATAGCAATTAATGATAATACTTTTTTCATTGTTGTGTTAAATTGATTGTTTTAAAATTTTTTGCAAATGTATACTTAATATTTTAAGTAACAAGAAAAAAAATAAAATTTTATTTAATTGATGTTTAGACTTTTAAAAAAACTAATCCGGTTTATTTTTTTGTGCTTCAACTATTGAGAATTAAGTAAGTTGCAACAGCTAAAAGAAGAACATTTACCTAAAAAGATTCAATTTTAAAATTTATTCAGTTAAAAAAAACTGAACCTTATAATGATGAAAGTAACATATTAAGAAGTTTATAAACTAAAAAACCGTCTATGAAATTCAGAGACGGTTTTAAATACAATCAGCAAAAAGGGATATTAACCTTTTTGTTGTTGCAATACTTTTTTATCTTCTTTATTCTTTTGCTCGTTAGTCTTAGCTTTTTTAACTACAGTTTTAACTTGAGTTTTAGCAGCTTCGGCAGCAGCAGCAATTGAATCAGCCATTGCTTTTGCACTCGCTTCAGCAGCAGCAGCAACAGCAGCAATTGAATCTTGAGCAGCTTGTGCTTTTGCATCAGCAGCTTCAGCTTCGGCAGCAGCAACAGCTGCAACAGAATCCGCAGTAGCTTTCGCTTTTTTCGCCATTTCTTCAGCACTTGGGCCGCAAGAAACCACCGCCAAAATACTTAGAGCGGTAAGAGATAATAATACTTTTTTCATGTTGTGTTTTTAATTTAAATTAAAATAATATAGGTTAACCGGGCGCAAAAGTAGATTAATTGACAGAAAAACAAAAATTATTTTTAATTGAATTCAAATAAAATGTATCTTTGCAGCATATTTAAAGAAAAATATTAACCAAAATTTTAATTTTAATTACTCTAAAACAATGAAAAAGAACATTTTACTTTTATCGTCGGCACTTTTATTTGGTGCTACCGTATTTTTGATTGGTTGTAAAAAAGATGATACAACTGCACCTGTTGTTACTTTAAATGGTGATGCAGCAGTTACTATCTCTTTGCAAGGAACCTACACTGAATTGGGAGCTACTGCTAATGATGATGAAGATGGAAGCATAACTGTAGTAACAACCGGATCTGTTGATAAAAACAAAACTGGAGATTATGTAATTACTTACTCAGCGACTGATGCTGCAGGAAATGAAGGTACTGCTACTCGTACTGTTACTGTAAAAAATGATGCTGCTTACTTAAACGGAACCTATACTACCACTGAAGGAAATCCTGTAACTTCAACTTGGACGCAAACAGTTACTGCATCTACAACAGTTAACAATCGTTTGGAATTCAGCAAATTTGCTAATTATTCAAACAATACAACAATTCGTGCGAACTTAGTTGGAAATGAAGTTAGTATGATTTCTACAGTTGCTACTGGAATTGGCACAAGTGGGTGTACACACTCGTTTATTTCTGTTGTTGGAGGAAATCCAGTTGTAAAAAATACTACTACCGGAAAATACTCTTTCTCAATCCATTTTACTGATGAGCAACAAGCGGGTGGTGCTGGATGTACTGCAACTAGCGCTCAACTTTACGAAGACAGCTTTACTCAAAACTAATTTTTAGTTTTTATCAAAAAATCCCTCAAGTTTCAACTTGGGGGATTTTTTTTTTGCACAAAAGTACAGGTCGTGAAAAACTAATTGACACCCTCTTACTTTCATTACTGAATGTGCTTTAATTAGGAATACTCATCAATTAAAAGAAATTCAAACTTACTTTCAAACCCTTTATTGATCAGAATACATAACCTAAGTAAATACACAGAGCATAGGCTTAGAAAATAACTTAAATTTGATTTATAGCTGCCCTTAGAAGGGGGCAATTATTTTTAATACTTTGCAACAATTAAGTTACAATTCATCCTTTTTGATTATTGCCTTTGTATTTATCATTAAGAACTTTGCGTCAGAAATACCATTTTTGTTACTAATTTAGTAACATGGTTGTTGACAAAAATTATTAAGATGAAAAAATTGAAATTCCCGATTTTTATTTTGACAATTATCTTATTTATTACTTGTAATATTCCACCAAAAAAAATATCTGTAAGTGGGCAGGCAATTGATGCAGTTACTTGTGCACCTATTGAAAATGCGCATTTAGTTTTAGGAAATTACCGTGCAACCGGAACCGGTTATTCGGTGGATGTTTTGGATGAAACTTATACTGATGCAAATGGTAATTATCAATTTGAATTTAAAAATGCTTCGGGCAGCGAGTTTCATATTGCAGGTAAAGCAAATAAATATTTTGATACAGATATTTACGATAATATTATCCCCGAAGAGAAACATGTTAATAATTTCAATATTCATTTTACTCCAATTGGATATGTAAATTTTGTTGTAAATAAAGTTGATAGCACCTACAACAGCTTACATATTGCTTACCAAGGAGTATATGGAAGTTTTACCATGCGTGTTATTGATGGTTGGAATAAAAGGGATTCTGTTATTATTGAAATGAAAGGAAATCAAAATAACAATTTAAGTTTTGGTGTTGGTAAATATATGAATGGCAACTCAATTTATGACAAGCTTGAAGAATACTCTGTTTACTGTATTTCTAATGATACTATATCATTTGTATTAAACTACTAAACACTTGTCAAAAAAATATTGTTTGCATTCAAATAATCTTTTCTACAATTGGTCTAAGTGCACCTGAGTAATAATTAAGTTACAAGTTGCCTTTGGCAATTATGTATCCTTTAATTATGCATATTCTTATGCAGCATTTAATTCTTTCTGAGTATTTAATGGAGTTTTACACACAGGTAATTTCTGGCTAAAACCAGCTGCTGGTAACGCATTGGTACAGCTTGGCAAACTACCTATCTTGCTTAAAGGCGTATACACTAGATACACCACCTCACGAAACTCATCGTCGGGGCACCGGAGGTTAGTCAAATTTTATAAGCAGAACTGCGAGCGAAACCGACGCTGATGATATACTATTTGACCGCCTGCCAATATTCTGATTCAATTTACTAGAAAATCATGCCTTTTGATTATTGCGCACACCTTTTATCATGAAGAACTTTGCGACAGAAATACCATTTTTGTTACTAATTTATTAGCATAGTTGTTGACAAAAATTATTAAGATGAAAAAATTGAAATTCCCGATTTTTATTTTGACAATTATCTTATTTATTACCTGTAATATTCCACCAAAAAAAATATCCGTAAGTGGACAGGCAATTGATGCAGTGACCTGTGCACCTATACCAAATGCACATTTAGTTTTAGGAAATTACCATGCAACAGGAACCGGTTATTCGGTGGATGTTTTGGATGAAACTTATACTGATGCAAATGGTAATTATCAATTTGAATTTAAAAATGCTTCAGGCAGCGAGTTTCATATTGCAGGTAAAGCAAATAACTATTTTGATACAGATATTTACGATAATATTATCCCGGAAGAGAAACATGTTAATAATTTCAATATTCATTTTACTCCAATTGGATTTATAAAATTAACCTTTAATAAGTCAGATTCCTCCTATACGAATTTAGAAATAGGCTTTACTGGTAACTACAATATAAACTATCATTTAAATATAGGCGGTAGCAATCCTAACAGCAGCTCTGTTGTACTTGAAAGCAAGGGAGGTCAGTATAATTCAATTGACTATAGGGTGTATAAATATTTGAACTCAAGTTTAATTTTTACGGAAATAGAGAACCGCTCATTCTATTGCTTGGCGGGAGATACGTCAAACTATTTATTAAATTACTAATCAATTTTTAAAAAGGGAAATGTGATATTTCCTTATTAATTATAAGTATATGCAATTTTATTTAGTTGTTAGACAATATTTTTCAAAATGAAAAAATTGAAATTCCTGATTTTTTATTTTAACTAGTATATTATTCAGTACCTGTAATATTCCACCAAAAAAATAATCTTTCCCAAATTGGACTTCATGCATAGGTTTAACTTAATTATGCATGAAATTATGATGCATTCTATCTATCCCAAACATCTAATGGGGTTGCACACACAAATAATGGCTAGCTAAAAACAGCTTTAGGTAAGGTATTGGGACATGTTGTGCCCAAGTGAAATTATATTTCACCACATGCTCTACTATGCCTTAAATAGGCAACAATTCATCTCTTTTGATTATTGCGCCTAGCTTTTATCGTTAAGAACTTTGTCACCGAAATATCAATTTGATATGAAGTTTAATGGTATAGTCTTTTGCAAAAATTCTTAATTAATGAAATAAAAATTTTCCTATGAAAAAAATAATATTAGTTAGCTTCTTAACATTGCTTTTTAGCGGAAACACAAATGCTCAATGTGTTATTACAAATTTACAGGATGCCAATGGCAATTACATCCCGCTAAATTATGAATGTCCTTATGCTGGATTTAATTTATCCGGGACTTATAATGGAGTTGTTTACTCAGGAGATGCCTGGCTAAAACCAGCAGCTGGTAACACATTGGGACAGCTTCGTAAACCACTTATCTTTGTAGAAGGCTTAGACTTAGATACAGAACATCACGATACTCATAGGCACGGCTCTAGGGGTTGGCCAAATTTTATTAGTGGAATTGCGAGTGAAACTGACCCTAGTGAAATAATATTTGACCACTTGCCAATATTAATCAGTGAATTACACAATAGAGGATACGATATTTTTTATCTTGATTTTTATGATGGAACTACCTATATGCAAGGAAATGCAATGGTTTTGGTTGATTTAATTCAGAAAATTACTTTAAACTATGCAGGGCCTGATAATCACTCGATAGTTGTTGCAGGAGCTAGCATGGGAGGACAAATTGCCAAATATGCTTTATCATATATGGAGAAAAATAATATTAAACATTGTGTGGGTGAATACATCTCAATTGATTCGCCACATCAAGGAGCAAATATACCGATGGGCATGATGCAAATGTTGGAGCAAATAGCTCCGCTGAGTGATGAATTACAAAAGTATAAAGATTATCTATACTCACCGGCACCAATGCAATTACTAATAAACCATTCTTATTCGGGTGCAGCCGGATATAGGCAATCTTGGCTAAGTGATTTGGCTGCTTTAGGTAATTATCCAAAATTTTGTAGAAAAGTAGCAATTACAAATGGGAGTAAAACTGCAGACGAATTATTTTCAGCGGGTAATCAATTGGCCGTCTTTCAGGTAAACTCTTTAAGCCCTTGCAATGGGAACAATTTTATTCGGTGTAAAATTCATTCCAATTCAGGAGT
>DGQS01000192.1 GCA_002389785.1 Bacteroidetes bacterium UBA4408 | reverse complement strand
TTTAATATGCGCCAATCAAGAACCGATCCTTCGGGTTTTGATGCCGGTAACTACGGCGTTGCATTTGTTTTAGGTTGCGCAACTAATAATTTTCTTACCGGCAGCGGATACGCTGTTGTATTAGGTAATTCGGGCACTTCCGATAATTTGCGATTGGTAAAATTTGCTTCTGGTATTTCTGGAAATGCCGGATTAACTAACATAATCGCACCGGTAATTGATTATAGTAATGACTTTTTAACGGTAAAGGTTACCTACAATCCAATCGGTAATAATTGGAGCTTATTTGTAGGATCCAATCTTGCCTTTTTTGACGACCCAACTACAGCAAGCTATACTCAGTTAGGAGCAACAACGAGCGATAATACTTATACGAGTGTTGATTTGTTATACATGGGTTGCTTGTGGAACCATAGTACAGGAGCCAGTGACCTAGCTAACTTTGACAATATTAATATACCTTCCTTATGTACGTTAGCTCCGGAACCTACTACCCAAGCCAGTTCTTTATCTCTGCCCAGTATTGCAGCGAATACCATCACCCTAAACTGGACGCGTGGTAACGGTACAGAATGTATTGTGATTGCAAGGCAAGGAGCAGCGGTAACTGTAACTCCTGTGGATGGTTTAGCCTATACAGCGAATAATCAATTTGGTGCAGGTACTGCAATAAGCGTAGGTCAATTTGTTGTATATACAGGAAGTGCTTCAACAGTTTTAGTTAGTGGATTAAATCCGAGCACTTTGTATTATTTTATGGTCATTGAATACAGTGGCACAGGTTGTACCATTAACTATTTATTGCCCTCACTTGCAGTAGCATCCGGAACTACTATTCCTTGCGTCATAACCTCCCAAACCAGTATTTCGCCCAGCGCTTTAACTGCAAGCAATGTATTGACCAATTCAATGGACTTAACCTGGACACGCGGAAATGGAGCTTATTGTATATTGGTTGGAAAACAAGGAAGTGCGATAACTGCACCTCCGGTAGACGGAACAGCTTATTCGGCCAGCTCGATTTTTGGAGTTGGCAGTACTACTGCACCCGGCGAATTTGTGTTGTATTCAGGTACTGGTAACGCTGTTGCAGTAACGGGTTTAAATGCAGCAAGTACCTATTATTTTGAAGTGTATGAGTTTAATGGTACAGGCTGTATTTGCAATTATCTAATAAGTCCTGCTTCTGCAAATATTACCAGCATGAATGCTGTAAGTTACAACTATTATTTTGGTAATCTACATGCACATTCTGATTATTCAGATGGAGATATGGATAATGTGTGCAACGGTGCTTCAAGCGCGACTTGTTGTTACAACATTGGAAATTCGGCCTTGAATTTTGATTATATGGGATTGTCTGATCACAACCACAATGAAGGTCCTGTTATGTCGTTGGCAAAATATGCTAGTGGAGTATCTGAGGCGTTGGCTTATACTAGTTCGCATCCCGATTTTGTTGCATTGTACGGTATGGAGTGGGGTACTATTTCGACCGGCGGTCACACTAATATTTACGGTATTGATCAATTGGTAGGATGGAATACCGGTAATTATTCAATTTATTGTGCAAAAGGAGATTATAGTTCTTTGTTTAATTTAGTTGCATCTACTCCTAATGCATTTGCCACCTTAAATCATCCCAATAACAGCGATTATGGAAATATTCATGGAAGTGCTTACAATGCAACGTTCGACAATGCTATAGTTGGAGTAGCACTTAGAAATGGTCCTTACAATTCGCTAAGTGTTAGCTACAATGATCCATCAACTTCCAATTACGTAAACTATTTTAATACCCTTTTAGCCAAAGGATATCACTTGGGGCCAATGGCCGACCTAGATAATCACAATTCTGCGACAATGGGTAAAAGTAGTCAACAGCGAACTGTTTTATTGGCAACTGCATTAACAAAACCGGCTATTTTAGACGCAATTTTAAATATGCGATTTTATGCCACAGATGATTACAATGAACAAATAAGCTTTACTATCAATGGTTCTATTAATATGGGAAGCATAACTTCGCAATTTTCGAATCCTGTGTTACAAGTAAATGCGAGCGATCCGGATGGTGATGCAATTACTTCTATTAAAATTTATTACGGAGTTCCGGGTAGTGGTTCATTGCCTACTTTACTTACATCCGTTAGCAATAGTGCAGTGTTAAATTTTACACACACCATTGCGAGTGGAACTTATTACTACTATGCTGAAATTTCTGAAGCTGACGGAAATTTATCATGGACTTCACCTATTTGGTACACTAAAAATATTTCGTTGCCTGTACAACTTTTATCATTTACAGGATATCATCAGAACCAGAGCAATCATATTATTTGGAAAACAGCGAGTGAGAGTAATAACGATTATTTTATTGTTGAACGCAGTACCGATGGAGTTAATTTTGTTGGAATAGCTAAAATAAAAGGACAAGGAAGCTCAAATGCACTATCTGTTTACGAAATTGAAGACAATAGTCTCACTTCAAAATACAATTATTACCGCTTGCGTCAAGTTGATTTTAATGGTGCGACAGAGTATTCAACAATAATTTTTCTTGAATCTTCTAAAGAAATTCCTGTTAAAATATATCCCAATCCAGTAACAGATTTGTTGCAGCTTGATTTATTGGATATCACTGAAACAGCCCAAATTAGTATTTCCAATTTAGAAGGTAAAAACTATTATTCATCCAATGCGGGAATAGAAAGAATTAAGCAAATTAGCGTTTCTGAATTTCCATCCGGAGTTTATCTTTTGCAAGTAAAATCAGAATTTTCACTTACTACCTATAAACTGATTATTGCCAGATAAATCAACCACTTCTTCAAATTTGGGATAAAGTATTAATTTAGTTTTTACAATTCTAAGGTTATCTTTAAGTTAAGTTTTGGACGACTTTTCGTTCTTATTAAAATCTATTGCTTAATTTGAATTGAAATAGAAGAAATTAATTAATAGGATAAGTTCATTTTATGAGCACAGTAAAAAATACTCTAATTAACCGTGAAATTAGTTGGCTCTCGTTTAATGCCCGTGTGTTGCAGGAAGCGAATGATGCAACGGTGCCATTGCTGGAGCGAATTAAATTTTTAGGTATCTACTCAAGTAACCGCGATGAGTTTTACCGCGTGCGAGTAGCTACTATAAGGCGCATTATTAAAGCAGGGGTTAAACCCAAAGAGTTTGCAGGACAAAATCCCAAACTAGTGATGGAACAAATTCTGAAAGTGATTACTAAACAACAAGAAGAGTTTGAACAAACCTATCAAAATTTATTGCGTGAACTTGAGAAGAACCAGATTTACATAGTAAACGAAACACAGCTAAATGAGGAACAAGGAGCTTTTGTTCAAGCATATTTCAAGGAACAGGTCTTGCCATTTTTATTTCCAATTATGTTGGACAATGTGGTTGATTTTCCTTGGCTGCGCGACAGGGCAATTTATTTGATAATTAAATTAGTAAATCCGTTAAAGCGCGATAAGCTGGCTTTAGTTGAAATACCTTCAGATAAAATTTCTCGATTTTTAGTATTACCGAAGCTGAACAAGCATATTATTTTATTAGACGATGTAATTCGCTTTTGCTTAAAGGATATGTTTTTTCATTTTAATTATGATTTTGCAGAAGCCTATGCGATTAAAATGACACGCGATGCTGAATTAAATATTGAAAACGATGTATCAAAAAGTTTGGTAAAAAAAATATCTGAGAGTGTAAAACTTCGCAAAAAGGGAGATCCTGTGCGATTGGAGGTGGATGAAAATATGCCGGCCGATATACTACGTTTTATCCGAAAAAAATTACCAATTCTTAAAAGCGAAAATTTTATCATGGGTGGGCGTTATCATAACACTGTTGATTTTATAGGTTTTCCTAAAATTGGCGCTCCCGAATTAAGGTATAAAATGCCACCCGCTTTGGATCATCCTGATTTAAGTAACAATGAAAGTTTATTAAAAGTTATTCGTAAGCGTGATATTTTATTAAGCTATCCCTATCAATCCTATTTACCAATTATTGATTTATTGCGTGAAGCATCCATTGACCCTAAAGTAAAGTCAATTCAAATTACTTTGTATCGTGTTGCCCGAAATAGCAATGTGGTGAATGCACTAATAAATGCAATTAAGAATGGAAAAACTGTAACTGCTATTGTAGAATTGCAGGCGCGTTTTGATGAAGAACAAAATATTTATTGGAGCAATCGTTTACAAGAAGAAGGAGCAAAGGTAATTTATGGAGTTCCAGGATTAAAAGCACACACCAAATTGTTTTTGATTGAACGTGAAGAAAATGGGAAACCCAATTATTACGCACACATTGGTACCGGAAATTTTAATGAAGATACGGCACGTTTTTATTGCGACCATAGTTTACTTACTTCCAATAAAAAAATTACACATGATATAGTTGAAGTGTTTAATTTTTATTCCGACAATTATAAAACGGGTAATTATAAGGAATTGATGGTATCGCCTTTTAACATGCGCAAAAAGTTTATTGCATTAATCGATCGCGAAATTAAGGCAGCAAAGGAAAAAGGTGAAGCTTGGATGTTTTTAAAAATGAATAACCTAGTTGACGAAGAAATAATTAATAAGCTGTATGAAGCAGGAAATGCCGGAGTAAAAATTCGACTAATTGTACGCAGTATTTGTTCGTTGATTGCCGGTAAGCCGGGATTAAGTGAGAACATTGAAGCGGTTAGCATAGTGGATAAATACCTGGAACATAGTCGTGTTTACGTATTTGCTAATTCGGGAAAGCCAAAATATTATATAGCTTCGGCTGACTTAATGACGCGTAACTTGGATTATCGCAGTGAAGTAGCAGTGCCTATTTTAGATGAAACGCTTCAGGCGGAATTGCAGCAAATATTGGAAATACAATGGGCTGGAAATACCAAAGCACGAATCTTAGATTCAACACAGGAAAATTCATATAAAAAAGGTAATTCTAAAAATAAGGTACGCGCACAGGATGAAATTTATAAATTTTTGAAAAACAAAAAATCCAGCCTTACATGAAATTTGCTTCTATAGATATTGGTTCGAATGCAGTGCGACTCTTATTGTGCAGTGTAATTGAAGATGGGAATGAGGTTTTATTTAAAAAAAACGAATTGGTGCGTATTCCATTGCGTTTAGGAGAAGATGCGTTTATCACTAAAAAAATAAGTGAGGATAAAATCGTGCACTTAGTAAAAACAATGCATGCATTTCGCTTTCTTATAGAAGTTTTTGGTGCGCTTGATTACCGCGCTTGTGCAACCAGTGCCATGAGGGAAGCTACCAATGGGAACGAAATAATTGAACGAGTGAAAAATGAGGCAGGCATTACGATCGAAATAATACACGGAAAGACTGAAGCTGAAATTATTTATTCGAATCACATAGCTGAGCACCTTGATTTAAATTCTTCGTATTTATACATCGATGTTGGAGGAGGAAGTACAGAACTAACGCTGTTTTCGAAAGGAAAGATTGAATTTTCACAATCGTTTAATATTGGCACTATTCGTTTGTTGCACGATAAAGTTAGTAAGGAACATTGGAGCGATTTTAAGGAAACAGTTAGAAATATCACAAAAAATTATCGTCCATTAAAGGCTATTGGCTCAGGTGGCAATATCAACAAGTTATATAAAACACTGAGAAAAAAGGAAGGAAAAAGTTTGCAATACGATAAAATAAAGGAATACAGCGAATACTTGTCAACCTTTTCACTGGATGAGCGAATCGTAAAATTGGGTTTAAATCCGGATAGAGCCGATGTAATTTTACCTGCAGCAAAAATATTTTTAAGCGTAATGAAAAATGCCGGAATTGATGAAATAATAGTGCCTCAAATTGGTTTATCGGATGGAATAATTCATTTATTGTATGAAAAACACATAAACGAAAAAGTACAATTTTAACGTTGACTTTATAAAGCAAAGAGCGATACAGTTTACTAAGACATACTGTATCGCTCTTTATTTTTCTAATTCAAGTCTAGTTCGAGAAAACGGCATTCATGGTAATGGTCGCATTCAAGGATTTAGATATAGGACAAGTTGCTTTAGCTTCTTCGGCAGCTGCAGCAAATTTTTCTCCATCCATTCCCGGAACTTTTGCTTTAACATCGAGTTGAACATGGGTTATACTTCCATTTTCAAGTGTTACAGTTGCCTTAGTATCAATACTTTCGGCTGTGTATCCGGCTGCTACCAAAATAAAACTTAATTTCATACTGAAGCATCCTGCATGTGCCGCTCCAATTAGTTCTTCAGGATTGGTACCAATACCTTCTTCAAACCTACTTCCATATGAATATTGTTGATTATTTAATACACCGCTTTGAGTAGAGAGTGTTCCTTTACCTTCTTTTCCTGTACCTTGCCAATTGGCTGTCGCTGTTCTTTTCATTGTTTTTGTTTTTTATGGTTAGTGTATGTTAATATTCTGATGTAAAATGGAATTCAATATCGGGATTTTTTTCTTGTGCCATTTGCAAAGCCCAAGCACTTTCAGCTAAAAATACAAAATTATCTTCTTTATCTTTTGCCATGTGTTGAAATTTGTCATCTACAAAGGCTTGCAGTTTTTTCTTGTCTTTACAAGTTACCCAGCAAGCTTTATATAAATTAAGCGATTCAAAATTACAGGAAGCACTGTATTCACTGTTTAGTCTATATTGAATTACTTCAAACTGCAGTGCTCCAACTGTTCCTAATATTTTTGACGCATTGCTCATTTTTGTAAATAATTGAGCAACACCTTCGTCGGTTAATTGTTCTAAACCCTTCGCCAATTGCTTCGATTTCATTGGGTCGGCATTTATAACATAGCGAAAAAGTTCAGGCGAAAAGCTGGGTATTCCTTTAAAGTTTAGTTTTTCACCTTGGGTTAAAGTATCGCCAATTTTAAAGTTACCGGTATCGTATAAGCCCACAATGTCGCCGGGATAAGCGGCTTCTATGATGGTTTTTTCCTGTGCCATAAAAGCGGTGGGATTCGAAAATTTAAGTTGTTTGTCTAAGCGGGTGTGGTAATAATTGGTATTACGTTCAAACTTACCGCTACAAACACGCACAAATGCAAGTCTATCGCGGTGACGGGCATCCATGTTGGCATGTATTTTAAAAACAAATCCGGTAAATTTAGTTTCTTCCGGAAGTATGGTTCTGGCATCAGTATCGCGTGATAGCGGAGTAGGAGCAATTTGTATAAAGCAATCGAGTAATTCACGAATTCCAAAATTGTTTACGGCACTGCCAAAAAATACAGGCGAGATTTTCCCTTGCAAATAATCCTGTTTATTAAACTCGGGATAAACGCTAAGCAATTCAATATCTTCACGCAGTTTAGCTGCATAACGTTCGCTTACCATTTCATCAATCTTAGGATCTTTTAGGTCCTTTATTTCAAAAGTATCCTTTTCTAATTTTGAGCCACTTGGTTGAAATAACAATAAACTTTTTTCAAACAAAGAGTAAACACCTTTAAAGGTTTTCCCCATGCTGATTGGCCAACTAAGTGGACAAACATTTATTTTCAGTTTACTCTCAATTTCATCCAGCAAATCATAGGGATCGCGTCCTTCGCGGTCGAGTTTATTAATAAACACAATCACCGGTGTGTTGCGCATTCGGCATACTTCCAATAATTTCTCGGTTTGACTTTCAACACCTTTTACACAATCTATCACCATTATTACACTATCTACTGCCGTAAGTGTACGGTAAGTATCTTCGCAAAAATCCTGGTGACCTGGAGTATCGAGTAAATTGATTTTAACTCCTTTATAGTCAAAGCCCATTACCGAAGTTGCCACCGAAATTCCACGTTGGCGCTCAATTTCCATAAAATCGGAGGTTGCAGCTTTGCTATTTTTATTTGATTTTACTGCTCCGGCTGTTTGTATGGCACCACCAAAAAGCAATAGTTTTTCGGTTAGGGTAGTTTTACCGGCATCGGGGTGGCTAATAATACCAAAGGTTCTGCGTCGTTCTATTTCTTCCTTATCGCTCATCACTTTTTTTTAAGTGTGCAAAGATAAGTAAATAGGTGGGAGATTAATTAACGATAAGGTGGTCCGGAAATCCAACCAACAATTGATTTACGAACTCCTTTGGTAACAGGCGTTACACGATGTAAACCAAAAGAAGGAAAAATAATTGCAGTACCTTTTTCTTTGGTTGCCGTAAATATGTTTTGATTTATCATAAATTGTAATTCACCGCCTTCATATTCATCCGGACTAGATAATTGCACACTTATACTGAGTTTTCGGTTGCTAACATTACCTGTACCAAAATCCATGTGCCATTCAAAGAATTGTTGAGGTCCATAGCTCGCTAATTGTAGTTCAGTTTGAAATCCGGTAATCTCAAATTTGTAGCGATTCGTATTTGCTTGTATACAGGCGGCCGATAATTTATCATACACCCATTCGTTTCCAGCTGGAGCAATAAACATAACTTCCGATTTTCTAAGATCATCCCTTGTGATGCGTGTGTTATCTGCATTAACCTCAGCCTCTTTTACGAGATTGGTATCCCAAAGTGATAAGATGTTTTTTACTTCAACTTCGTTAAACAAGTTTTTATACCACACATAATCAACAAAATCAAGGTTGTATTCTTTACGAACGATGGGCGGTAATGAACGAAAAGGTCGAATAATAGCCATATTTAATCAATTAGTTAGAGCGTACAAAGAGACAATTGCAAGAATAGCAGGGATTGACTGTATGATAAATATTGATTTTTGCACGGTAGCTGCTCCATATACACCGGCAATTACAATACAAGTAAGAAAAAACAGGGCTACGTTTTTACTCCAGGTTAGATCCGAAATAAGTAATGACCAAATTAGACCGGCTGCTAAAAAGCCATTGTAAATTCCTTGATTTCCGGCCATTGCTTTAGTTTTTTTGAAAAAATCGGCATCAAATCCTTTAAAGGTTTTAGGCCCTTTGCTGGTCCAAGCAAATGTTTCGATGTATAAAAAATACAAATGTGCAAAAGCAATAAGAAGTATTAAAAGTTGAGAGATGAGTGCCATTTGTTTAATTTTTAAAACAGATGCTGCTAAAGTAAAAATTTGTTAGACAATATGTTTAATCATCAATTTATTCTCCTTTCAGAATTGCATCACTTGGTAATAAATTCATTTTTCATCGTAGGTTATTAATTATTAATCTGATGGCTTATTATACTAAGTCTAAAAATAATTGAAACTAAGCACTTAGCAGTTACTTTAGATAAAGTTAAAAACCATGGGGGCGGGGGACACTATGCAGGTAATGCTAAAAATATGGAATTATATTTCGTCTATTGGACAAAATACAGCTATTCCTGAACCTGAACATAGAAGGCTTAGAATTACGAATCAACTCAATTTTATTTCCCTAATTTTTTATCTCCTATTTAATACTGTCTTTTTAATATTAGAGATACATTTAATTCAATTCGATTACTATTTAACAGGACTATTATTTGTTGCTGTATTCGTTCTTAATTTAAAACAGAAATACATTTCTGCCCGACTCTTGCTTTGTATTAGTTTATACTGGGGATTGGTGAATATAATAGTTCTTTACGGTAAAACGCTTGAAGCTAATTTATTGTTATTTCCTGTCATGTTGGTTCCATTTTTCATTTTTGACATGACACGAAAACGATTAATTTTTGCTACCTTTTTATTACCTTTTCTATTTTTTATCTTCGGGAGTCTATCAGGACTGTTCACACTCGACAATTATACCGTAAGTGCTAATAACATTGAATGGGTGCAACGGATGATACAGCTTACTTCCGTGATCGCATTTTCGATAGTGATTTATTTTTTTGTGCGCTCTAATCAAAGTTCAGAGCAGGCTATGGAATCCAAAAATACCTTGTTGCAGCAACAGATTCAAACTATTTTTGAAAACTCTTCCGATGCATTATTGATTATTGATAACCAGAATGGAAAAATAAGCGATGCCAACCAATATTCGGTTGAACTTTTTGATTGCGCAAGTAAGGATCGCTTGATTGGTAAACAAGTTTCACAGCTGATGAAAAATAAACTGTCGGAAGTTGAATTACAAACTTATCGCGAACGTTTTATACAAGATAAGTCGATGAGTGGTGAAGTTGAATTTGAAACCTTTAATGGAGCTACTTTTTGGGGCGATATAAAACTGAAGCACATTGAAACTAAGCAGCTTTCATATCAATTGGTTCGAATCGCCGATAGCACACAACGCAAGCTACAGGAAGCTAAGATGCAAGATTCTATTCGTGAGAAGGAAATCTTAATTGACGAAATACATCATCGAGTTAAGAACAATTTAGCAATCGTTTCTAGTTTGTTGCATTTACAATCCAGTAAAATAAATGATACTCACCTATTAGAAATATTTGAAGAGAGCAGAAGACGAATTCACTCCATTGCCCTAATTCATGAAAAATTATATCATTTTGAATCAGTTGAAATGATTGATTTTGGTGTATATTTAGAATCATTAACAACTACCATTCGCGACACTTTTTCTTCAATTAATTCCGGTGTAGTTATACACTGTTATTTGCAAGAAGTACATCTGAAATTACATCAGGCAATACCTTGTGCTTTAATTCTAAATGAACTAATTTCATTATGTTGCAAAAAATCAGTGCAACAAGGAAATACTGTGGAAGTTAGCCTTACGTTGAGTAAATTAAGTGAACAAATTTTTATTCGCATAGAGCGGAAAGATGAAGCGTTTATAACATTTAACAACGAACATTTTGATGATACGTTAGAATTAACTTTGGTGAATGCTTTGGTTCATCAGATTAAAGGAAATTTAGTTCAGGTAAATGAAGAGGGTATGCTTTATGAATTAACTTTTAGTGTGTAAAAAATGAAAAAAGTACTACTGGTTGAAGACGAAGCTATAATTGCTCTATCTACAAAAAAAATGCTTGAGAACACCGGCCTTTTTGAAGTGTCAATTATTGATAATGGTACAGCAGCTATTAACTTTTTAAAACAGGAACCTCCCCAAATTATTTTAATGGACATAAAAATTGTTGGAATGATGGATGGCATTGAAACGATGCATGAAATTCGAAAATTTTCAAATGTTCCTGTTGTATATTTAACCGGCAATTCAGATCCAAGAGCACGGATTCGTGCAAAAGCGACAGAAAATTCTGAGTTTCTTACTAAACCGGTCGAAATTTCAGAATTGCTCCAGTGTATATCTAATTTATTAGATAAACAGTAGTGTCAGCATTTTACTAGGTTATTTTTTATCAGCTAAAAAATATACATCGTTTTCAGAAAGGAGTATTCCGGCATCGAGCAAGTGTTGTATCACCGCTATACTTTGTTTTTCCTTTTTGTGTTCCATTAATTTAACTAATGAACTAAGGGGTAGTTTTTGTGATTGTAAAAGTGACGTAATTCTATTTGCCAGCAGTGTAAACAATTCACTCGTTAAATCATGTGTTTTGTTCTTTGCTAAGCAAACATCGCATACTCCGCAGAATCCTACAGTACTTTCACCAAAATAATGAAGTAGCATTTGACTTCTGCATAGTTGTGTACTTTCAGCATATTGTATTACTGCTGTTAATTTTTGTGATGCCAATTCAAAACGTTTACTTAATGTTTCGGCAGATATAGTAATTTTTTTTACATCTACTCTAGCTCGGGTAAAAGTAAGCTGAGGTAAAAAACTTTGCGGAAAATAGCTAATTACATTAAGCTTATTTAAATAAGTTAATTGTTTACATACGTCTTCTTTTTTTTGTGTGGTTCGCTTTGCTAATTCAGTTTCACTTATCATTATATATTCATCAAACGCACCAGAATACGAACGTAAAATTGTTTTGATAAGGTGATCTAAATTTTTATTAGCTACTTGAAAATCAAAAAGTTCTTGCTTGTTAAGTAAGATCTTAAGTTTAGCATTGGTTTTAGAGGAATCACTTACACTTAAATATTCTTCCTTTTCTAAAAATTTAAGACAATTAAAAACATGGTTCGCTTTTAAATTAAAGGTATTACAAAAATCACTGATATCAAATTCAAATATAGCTTCAAGTCCAGAACCAATAGCAAGTTTGTAGTAATTACAGAGCGCCTGATAAACTGATTTGATTTCGCTCACAGAAGGAAAGCCTTGTTTTAATCGATGCATGCTTTCGTTCGAGTCAATGGATTGAAAAAGCAGGATGCCATATGATTTATTGCCATCTCTACCTGCTCTGCCTGCTTCCTGAAAATAGGCTTCCAAACTATCAGGCAATTCCAAATGCACAACAAATCGAACGTCGGGTTTATCTATGCCCATACCAAAAGCATTGGTACAAACCATTATTCGGCAGTTGTTTAGCATCCAGTTATTTTGCTTGGTATCACGAACTTGTGGAGATAATCCTGCATGGTAGTAATCGGCAGTGATATTGTTTCGTTGTAAAAAAAGTGCAATTTCCTGTGTGCGTTTTCTATTACGTGCATATACAATTCCCGCACCTTTTAAGCTTGTTACAATTTTAAGTAATCGATTCCATTTATCTTCTTCTTGCAAGACGATGTAGGCAAGATTTTTACGTTCAAAACTGGCTGTAAAAATCTTGCCGTTTTTAAAATGTAGTTGTTGTTGTATATCCTTCACCACTTCAGGTGTAGCTGTTGCAGTAAGGGCAAGTAATTTTTGATTAGGTAAAAGTTCACGAAGTTCTGCAATTCGCAAATAGGCCGGTCTAAAGTCATATCCCCATTGCGAAATACAATGAGCTTCATCAATTGCCAAAAAACTAATGTTCATTTTGCTCAAACGTACCTTTACCAATTCACTGCTTAATCGTTCTGGTGATAAATAGAGAAATTTAATTTTTCCATAAACGCAATTATCCAGTAACACGTCTATTTCTTGTTTTTTCATTCCTGAATACACAGCACAAGCTTTAATCCCACGTTTGGTAAGATTGTCAACTTGATCTTTCATTAATGCAATAAGAGGGGATATAACGACACAAACTCCTTCCATTGCAAGGGCAGGAACTTGGAAACAAATTGATTTTCCTCCTCCGGTTGGCAATAAGGCCAAAGTATCATTTCCTTCCAAAATAGACTTTATAATATTTTCCTGTAATGGACGGAAAGTTGAATGACCCCAATAGTTTTTTAAAAGTTGGTGTATGTATTGCATTTGCGACGAATATACAAAACAAAATAGCCCGGAGATAATGTCCGAGCTATTGTAATTTAGAAAGTGAAAACCTTATAATCCAAATCCATAATAGGCTCTCATGCCATTGGGATAAATTCCTTCAATTAATACCCCGCCTTTTTTGTTTTCTAAAATACCTGCCAAATCGCTGAGTGAATCAACCGGTTTTTTATCGATGTTTACTATGATGAAGTTTTCTTTGATACCGGAATTAAATAATTTTCCGCTTTCGAGCTTTTTAATTTTTAAACCGTTAGCGATATGAAGTTTCTTTTTTTCTTCGGGTGTAATAGTTTCAAAAGTAGCGCCTAATAAGGAAAGTGTTTCCACTTTTTCTTCTTTGGTTACTTCAGTTCCTCCGTTTTTGTTCTTCAATACGATATCGGTAATTTGCTCATTTCCATCTCGTAAATAACTTACCGAAATTTTATCTCCGGGTCGGTAATTGCTAACTTGTTCTTGCAATTCGGCTGATGTATTTACCTCCGATTTTCCAATTTTAATAATTATATCGCCTTCCTTAATGCCCGCCTTTTCAGCAGCTCCATTGTCGGTGAGCCCAGCTACATAAACTCCCTTTTTGTAAACTTTAATGTTTTTTTCTTCCGCTAATTTTGAATCTAAATCGCGTATACTTACTCCAATAAAGGCACGTTGCACAGTCCCAAATTCGAGCAAATCGTTCATTACTTTTTTTACAATGTTAACAGGTATAGCAAATGAATATCCGGCATATGAACCGGTGTTGGAAGCTATAGCGGCATTGATACCTATTAATTGTCCGTTTGTGTTAACAAGGGCTCCGCCGCTGTTTCCGGGATTCACCGCAGCATCTGTTTGAATAAAACTTTCGATAGGATAAATTCCTTTTGAAGGGTCGTTTTCCAATATATTAATGTTTCGACCTTTCGCACTAATAATACCCGCGGTTACAGTACTTGTTAAATTAAAAGGATTTCCAACAGCTAGCACCCATTCACCAATTTTAACATCATCCGAATTTCCGTAAGTAATAAAGGGTAAATCTTTTTCATTTATTTTTAAAAGTGCTAAGTCGGTGGTAGGATCTTTTCCAACTACTTCAGCTGTATAAGTTCGTTTATCGTTGAGTGTTACTTCTATTTTATCGGCACGATCAACAACGTGATTGTTGGTAGCAATGTAACCATTTTCAGAGATGATTACTCCTGAACCACTAGCCATTTGGGTTTGAGGAGGATACATTCCACGCCCCCTGTCACCAAACAAGAAATTGTGAAAAGGATCATTAAAAAAGAAATTTGAGTTGAATGATTCTTGTTGAAACTCAGTCTTAATATTTACAACTGCATGTACAGTTAATTCGGCAGCTTGCACAAAATTTACAGAACCATCTGGTAATCCACCCACTGAATTCACAACTCGAACAGGCGTTGAGTTTGCATTAATGAAGGATTTTTTTTCGGGTTCAATTGCTTTGTAAATACCAACTCCCAATACTCCGCCAATTGCGGAAATCAATAAAATACCAGCTACTTTTTTCATTGAGTTCATTTTTTTAAGTTTAATAGTTGAATTTGAAATCAAAAATTATTCCTCTTAAATTTAGTGCAAGTATAACGAATGAGGCTTTCGCTTATTGCAGTTGCAACGTGGCTTCTGTGTTAATTAATGTTAAGCTTCTTTAAGTAAAAATAACTACATTTGTGTCAGTTTTTTTGGGGGGGATAATTACTCAAAAGCATGAACGAAAAAAAATCTAAAACACTTCTTTTTATTTTAGGAATTTCGCTTGGTGTTGTAATCGGTGCCGGATTTATGCATTGGGCAAGTCCTGCCGCACCCGGATATAAAGAAGTTTCCGAAAACATGATTGAGCAAATTGTGAATAAAGTTTACGGATTATTATCCACTCGAAAATCTGCTCAAGATACCCTTATCGCCGAAGTTTCAGCAACTGACAAAATTTCAAAAAATGAGTCAAATAAACAGCAAGAATCAAAAAAGAAAGCGTTAAGCTTGCCCGATTCAACACAGAAACTTGAACCGGAAACGTCTTCAATATTAGATACTTTAACACAGGATACTACTCAAGGAGCTGGAATTATATCGGTTCCACTGAACGATGAAATTATTGTAAAGAAGGATGAGTTACTGGCGAATAAAAATGTTGAGTTAGTGAACCTCGATTTTGTATCAACCAAACAAGTTCAACGCAACGACTCTTCCTTACAGGTAATAAGTGGAATTAGAGATAACACGAAATTGGTTGAAGCCCGATACATGTATCCTGTTGAGTTATGGAAATCACCTATAAATTATAAGGGTTATAAACTAAGCCACGCTAAATTGATTGTGTTTGGCATTAATTCAGATGCGCCACTCAAGCTTTATTACTTTAATGAAACAGTATATTTAAAATGCGCAGATCAGTTTTATAAATTAGACTATTATTCTGATTTCAAGCCTTTCGAACGTATCGCGAATCAAGTTGTAATTAGTCAGCTCAACAAGCAATAATACAAACATGAAATTGGAGTTTGAAAAATACCATGGTGCGGGCAATGATTTTGTGATGATTGATGACCGAGATCTTAATTTTCCCGCTGGCAATGAAGTTCTAATTCGCCGTATTTGCGACCGACGTTTTGGTGTTGGTGCCGACGGTTTGATTTTGTTGCAGAAGCACCCAAGCTTTGATTTTAAGATGGTATATTTTAATGCCGATGGTAAAGCTGGGTCTATGTGTGGAAATGGTGGACGTTGCGTTGCAGCCTTTGCAAAAAGTTTAGGAATCATCGATCATGTTACTTATTTTATGGCAAGCGACGGGGCACATGAGGCTATTTTTACCCCTAGTCAAATAAGCTTGAAAATGCAAGATGTAACCGAAGTAGAAAAAATAGGAACTAATTATTATTTAAATACTGGCTCTCCACATTATGTTTGTTTGGTTGAAGATGTTGAGAAATTTGATGTATTGAAAGAAGGAAGAAAAATTCGTTACAATAAACGTTTTGCAAAATTAGGTACCAATGTAAATTTTGTTGAAATAACAAAAACGGGTTTAAAAGTCAGAACCTACGAACGTGGTGTGGAAGATGAAACTTTGAGTTGTGGAACAGGAGTAACCGCTGCTGCTTTGGTAGCATGTATAAAAGGCATTAAAAGGAATGCAAAACAATTTGTAGTGTTAACCAAGGGGGGGAAATTAAAAGTAAGCTTTACCTCTCTAGCGAATAATTCTTTTTCAAATATTTGGTTACATGGACCTGCAGCATTTGTTTACAAAGGATTTTATTATTTTTAAGTAAATGCTAAAAGGAGAGAAGTGTTATTTACGAGCCATTGAACCCGAAGATTTGGAGGTACTTTATCGATGGGAAAATGACCCTGAAATATGGCTTCTAAGCAATACGCTTGTACCTTTTTCGAAAATGGTTTTGTCGGCCTACCTTGAAACTGTTCACCTTGATATTTTTACAACCAAACAGATACGATTTATGATTTGTTTGCTCGATAATACACCTGTCGGTTGCATCGATTTGTTCGATTATGAACCATTGCACAAACGAGCAGGTATTGGCATACTCATAGCTGCAGCAAGTAACAGGAATAAAGGAATTGCATCGGATGCTTTGAAAATAATGAAAAATTATTGTAAACAAACCCTATTGCTACACCAAGTGTATTGCAATGTAGGTGTTGGAAATGCAAGCAGTATTCAACTTTTTGAAAAAGGCGGATTTATTAAAAGCGGATTTAAAAAGGATTGGGTATTAACTACCAATGGTTATACAGATGAGTACTTTTATCAATGTATACTAGTTTAAATTACTGCTGGATTAAGCTTCGATTTAACAATAAAAATAGCCACTTCTCTCAACTTTCTACTATTTATTCCGTTATTTGTTCAAGTCCAACTTTCACCTAATTACGAAGTACTGCCAACCATTATTTGCTACATGTCGATTAAGTTCAACATTCGGAATTTGCTTTTATTTACTGGCTTAGCCGTAATTTTAGTTACATCGGTTTTTTGCAATCAAGCATCCGAAAAAAAAGCTCCTCAATCGCTTTATTTAAATCACAACGATTCAGTTAAGTATGTTGGCATAAATACCTGTAAAAAATGTCATGTTGAAATTTATGAATCGTTTATTAAAACCGGAATGGGTAAAAGCTTTGAATTTGCCAGTCGGAAAAAAAGTGCTGCAAAAATGGATAAGCACACTGTAATATATGATCGATTTTCTGATTTTTATTATCATCCATTTTGGGATAAGGATAGTATGAAAATTATGGAATTCAGACTTGCAGGAAAGGATACAATTTATAAGCGAGTAGAAAAAGTTGAATACATTATTGGATCAGGTCAACATACCAATTCACACCTATTCAGCACGAATGGTTATTTACGTCAAATGCCCATGACCTACTACACACAAAAAGGAACATGGGACTTGCCTCCTGGTTTTGAAAATGGATTTAATACGCGCTTCAATCGCTTAATAGGACTCGAATGCATGACTTGCCATAATTCATATCCTGAATTTGAAGTTGGTGCAGAAAATAAATTTGCTGCTTTACCGAATGGAATTAATTGTGAAAGATGTCATGGTCCGGGTAGTGTACACGTGCGTGAAAAAATGGCCGGAAACCTTGTTGATACAAGTAAAGCAATTGATTACACGATTGTTAATCCGGGAAAATTGCCGGTTGATTTACAATTTGATGTATGTCAACGTTGTCATCTACAAGGCAATGCTGTGCTGAAAGACGATAAAACATTTTATGATTTTAAACCCGGAAAAAAACTAAGCGATTTTATGACTGTGTTTCTTCCAAAGTATAAAGGTGAGGAAGATAAGTTTATTATGGCTTCACATGCTGATCGATTAAAAATGAGCCAATGCTTTTTAAAAAGTACCCAACTGGTCAATCATGAGCAATCTTTGCGTCCATATAAGCAATCCCTTACTTGTGTTACCTGTCATAATCCGCACATTAGCGTTACCCAAACCGGAAAAGAAGTTTACAACAATGCTTGCAAAAACTGTCATGCTTCCAGTAAATCCACAATTGATTGTAGTGAGTCACTTGAAAAGCGCACTAAACTTGTGAAGAACAATTGTGTGAAATGCCACATGCCTAAATCGTCAACCATCGATATTCCACATGTTACCACCACCGATCATTTCATACGTAAGCCTTTACCTGAAAAGGAAATACAAGCAACAAAACAATTTTTAGGATTATATGCTATAAACGAACTCAAGCCTGCCAAAGAAATTATTTGTGAAGCTTACATCAATCAATTTGAGAAATTTGATAATAATCCGATGTTACTTGATTCGGCCGAAAAATACGTCGACGACAAAAGCAATGTTGCGTTAAATAAGAACTTTGACCTTTACGTTCGCTTGCAGTTTTGTAAAAAAAATTATACAGGGGTGTTGAAGTATGCTGATAGAATAGGGAAGGACATCTTGTTAAAACGACAAAATTCTATTTTTAAAAAGTCATTGGATAATAAAAATGCGTGGACACTTTACCGAATTGGCGAATCGTATTCAAATTTGAACCAAACTAACGAAGCAGAAGCATTTTATTTGAGGGCGGTTGAATTGTCTGATCAAAATCTTGAGTTTAAAAATAAATTGGGAAGTGCACTGGTGAGTAATGGGAAAATTAAAGAGGCTCAGCAAATTTTTTCTAGTATAATAAAAAACGATCCCAAATTTGCGAGTGCGCTGTCAAATTATGGATATACTTGTTTGTTGCAGAACAACATTACCGAAGCAGAACTTTATTTTGATAAAGCCTTAAAAATGGATCCTGATTTGGAAATTGCCTTGCTGAATAAAGCTGGTGTTCTGCTGTATTCAAAGCGTTTGAATGAAGCAAAAATAATTTTTAATCGAGTTATCAAAAAAAATCCTAGCAATCAAAAGGCGAAGGAATTGGTAAAACAACTATAATACTTGTGGCGAAAAAAAAGAAAAAATCTGGTTTAAAAAAACTCTTGATTGCAGGTGCAATACTAGTTTTGATTGGTGGGATAGTAAGTTCCTATCTGGCGTACACAGTGATTTATAAGCCAAATGTAAATTTAGGGGGTAAAAAATCAACCTATATTTATATTCCAAACGGAGCCAACTTTGAGACTGTAAAATCACTGTTGTATTCTTCCAATTTGATTGATAACACAAGTACCTTTGAATGGCTTGCTGAAAGGAAAAATTATATACGCAGAATTAAAGCCGGGAAATACTTCATTAAAGCAGGTTTAAACAATAATCAACTGATTGATTTGTTGCGTTCGGGAAAGCAAGAACCGGTGCGCGTTACTTTTACTTTTGCTAGAACTAAAAAGGAGTTGGCCGCCAAAATTCATGAACAATTAGAGGCTAAGGAGGAGGTGCTTTTAAACTTGTTGAATGATGAAACCTATCTAAAAAAATACAATTTCACAAGTGAAAACTCACTTTGTTTATTTATTCCGAATACCTACGAGTTTTATTGGAATACCTCTGCCGAAAAATTCGTTGAAAAAATGGCGGTTGAGTATAAAAAATTCTGGACGAACGAACGAAAAAAGAAGGCTGATCAACTAGGATTAACTCAGGTAGAAGTATCGGTTTTGGCTTCCATTGTGCAACAAGAGAGTTTCATTGATGCTGAAAAGCCAATTATAGCCGGTGTATATTTAAATCGTTTACGAGTAAAAATGCCTTTACAAGCAGATCCAACTTTAATTTGGGCGGTGGGTGATTTTTCAATTAAACGTGTTACCGGTAAATATTTTTCACTTGATTCACCCTATAATACCTATAAGAATTTAGGATTACCTCCCGGTCCGATTTGCCTTCCAAGCAAGGTAAGCATTGATGCGGTGTTGAATTATAAAAAGCACAATTTTATTTATTTTTGTGCCCGCGAGGATTTTTCGGGTTATTCAAATTATGCCAGTAACTATGAGCAGCACATGCGCAATGCCCGAAAGTATCAGAAAGCGTTAAATCAACGTAAAATCACAAATTAAATCCTGAGAAATTCACTAATTAACTGTGTAATAACCACACTTACAGCATGTTAATTAGTTTTACACAAGTCTGCTTTTGCCTCAAAAAATACCGGGCAAAATTTTAACTTTGAAAGTTTTATAAAAGCTCATTTCCAGTGCTTTTTTTATGAATTGGAATAGCGCAAAACTTTAATTACATATTTTAAAATGGCAGAACCAAAATATAACGAAGACAGTATCCGCACGCTCGATTGGAAAGAGCATATTCGATTGCGTCCCGGAATGTATATTGGAAAGCTTGGTGATGGCTCCTCACAGGACGATGGTATTTATATTTTATTGAAAGAAACCATCGACAATTGCATTGATGAATTTGTGATGGGACATGGTAAAAATATTGACATCAATATTAAGGACCGAACTGTTAAAGTGCGCGATTATGGGCGAGGTATCCCACTGGGAAAATTAGTGGATGTAGTTTCAAAAATTAATACCGGTGCAAAATATGATTCGGAAGCTTTTAAGAAATCGGTTGGATTAAATGGTGTAGGAACAAAAGCTGTTAATGCGCTTTCAACGAATTTCAAAATACAATCCATACGTGACGAAAAAAGCAAAGAAGCCGAATTTGTTCGTGGCGAGTTAGTTAGGGAAAGCAAGATTGAGGATAGTAGCCTTCGAAAAGGCACACTGGTTTCATTTACGCCCGATGAACAAATTTTTGGCAACTATCATTTTTTGAATGATTACGTTGAAAAAATGTTGTGGAATTATGCCTACCTCAACACCGGACTAACATTGAATTACAATGGAAATAAGTTCTTTTCCGAAAATGGATTGCATGATTTGTTATCACAAAATTTAAGCGGTAATATTTTATACCCAATTATACATTTGAAAGGCCACGATATTGAAATTGCCTTTACACATGGAACAGCTTATGGTGAAGAGTATTATTCATTTGTAAACGGCCAGCATACAACCCAAGGTGGAACACATCAAGGTGCTTTTCGGGAAGCAGTGGTAAAAACGATCCGCGAATTTTACAAAAAGGATTTTGAAGCGGTAGATGTGCGAACCTCAATTGTAGCTGCTATCAGTGTTAAGGTTCAAGAGCCTGTTTTTGAATCTCAAACTAAAACAAAATTAGGTTCTCAAGAAATTGCACCGGGAGGAACTTCTGTAAAAACTTTTATTGGCGATTTTGTTAAAACCGAACTCGATAATTTTTTACACAAAAATCAAGAAACAGCTGAATTGTTGTTGCAAAAGATTTTGATGAGTGAAAAGGAGCGTAAAGAATTGTCGGGTATTCGAAAAATTGCTCGTGACCGCGCTAAGAAAGCCAGTTTGCATAACCGAAAATTACGCGATTGCAGGGTTCATTACAATTCAGATGATGAACGCAGGTTAGAAACTACGTTGTTTATAACCGAAGGTGATTCAGCAAGCGGAAGTATCACCAAATCGAGAGATGTTAATACTCAGGGGGTTTTTAGTTTAAAAGGTAAACCATTAAATTGCTTCGGACTCACAAAAAAAATTGTTTACGAAAACGAAGAATTTAATTTACTACAAGGCGCATTAAACATTGAGGATGGAATGGATGATTTACGTTACAACAACATTGTTTTGGCAACGGATGCTGACGTTGACGGAATGCACATTCGTTTGTTACTAATCACCTTTTTTCTACAATTTTTTCCTGATTTGGTAAAAAACGGTCACCTCTATATTTTACAAACCCCATTGTTTAGAGTACGAAACAAGAAAGAAACAATTTATTGCTACAGTGAAGATGAGCGTAAAAAGGCCATCGAAAAATTAGGTGCAAAGCCCGAAATAACTCGATTTAAAGGTTTGGGAGAGATTTCACCGGATGAGTTTAAAAATTTTATTGGAAAAGATATTCGACTCGACCCTGTTATAATTGGAAAAAATGCCAGTATTGAAGAGATGTTGAGCTATTTTATGGGAAAAAATACACCCGAACGCCAGGATTTTATTATTGGTAATTTGAAGGTAGAAAAAGATTTAGTTGAAGAACACGTGAGCTAAGAATTTGAGGAAAACACTAATTTTTGAAATTGATTTAAATGAATACAGAAGACAACAACGAAAGCGAATTTGATTCAACACCCCGCGAAGAATTGCAAAATGTGATTCACGTTTCGGGGATGTATCAAAACTGGTTTTTGGATTATGCCTCCTATGTTATTTTAGAACGAGCGGTTCCATACATTGAAGATGGTTTAAAACCTGTGCAGCGTCGAATACTTCATTCATTAAAGGATTTAGATGATGGACGATACAACAAGGTGGCAAATGTGATAGGTCATTGTATGAAGTATCATCCTCATGGCGATGCCAGTATTGGTGATGCTTTGGTGCAATTAGGACAAAAAGATTTGTTGATTGATTGTCAGGGTAACTGGGGAAATGTGCTTACCGGTGATTCAGCGGCAGCACCTCGTTATATTGAAGCCCGACTATCTAAATTTGCTTTAGACGTTGTATTTAACCCAAAAACAACCGTTTGGCAATCATCGTATGATGGACGAAATAGAGAACCTGTTACCTTACCTGTAAAGTTTCCATTATTGCTTGCGCAAGGAGTTGAAGGAATTGCCGTTGGGCTCGCCTGTAAAATAATGCCGCATAATTTTATAGAACTCATTGATGGTTCAATTGATAGTTTGCGAGGAAAAAGAACCCACATTGTTCCGGATTTTTTGGGTGGTGGAATGGCTGATTTCAGCAATTACAATGATGGTTTAAGAGGTGGTAAAATCAGAGTTCGCGCTAAAATATCTCAGCTTGACAAAAAGACGCTGGTAATAAGTGAAATTCCATTTGGAACCACTACTACTTCCCTTATCGATTCAATACTTGCAGCGAACGATAAAGAGAAAATTAAAATTCGAAAAGTGGAAGATAATACTTCTGACACTGTTGAAATTCTGATTCACCTGCCTGCCGGAATATCGCCCGACAAAACCATTGATGGCTTGTATGCATTTACCGATTGTGAAGTTTCGATTTCGCCTAATGCTTGTATCATTGAGAACGATAAGCCCCGCTTTGTTGGGGTGAATGAAATGCTCAAAATTTCGACCCAAAAAACCTTGGCTTTGCTCAAGCAGGAACTCGAAATAGAGCTGGCTGAATTAGGAGAACAATGGCATTTTTCGTCGCTTGAAAAATTATTTATTGAAAAAAGAATTTACCGCGATATTGAAGAATGTGAAACCTGGGAAGCAGTAATCGCTGCAATTGACAAAGGATTAAAACCACATAAGAAAAAATTTAAACGCGAAATTACAGTTCAGGATATTGAACGATTAACCGAAATAAAAATTAAACGTATTTCAAAATTTGATTCGTTTAAGGCCGATGAATTTATCAAAGGACTTGAAGATCTGATGAAGCAGGTGCAACATCATTTAGATAACTTAATTGAGTTTGCCATTGAGTATTTTAAAAACCTGAAAAAGAAATACGGAAAAGGAAGAGAACGCAAAACAGAAATTAAATCATTTGATACTATTGTTGCATCCCGAGTTGCAGTAGCCAATGAAAAATTGTATGTAAATCGTGAAGATGGATTTGCAGGATATGGCTTAAAGAAAGACGAGTTTATAGCAGAATGTTCCGACATTGATGATATCATCGTGTTTCGTGAAGACGGCACCATGACTGTAAGTAAAATTGCCGATAAAGCATTTGTTGGAAAAGGAATTGTGCACATTAATGTTTTTAAGAAGAACGACGAACGCACTGTTTATAATATGATTTATCGTGATGGAACCAAAGGTGCAGTATTGATTAAACGCTTTAGTGTCACAGGAGTAACGCGTGATAAACTTTACGATTTAACGAAAGGTAATAAAGGTTCGGAAGTACTTTATTTTACTGCCAATCCAAATGGAGAAGCTGAAGTGGTAACGGTTTTTCACAAAGCCTTGCCGGGTATTCGTAAATTGCAATTTGATGTTAGCTTTGGTGATATTGCAATAAAAGGAAGAGCCTCACAAGGAAATATTGTGACCAAATATCCGGTTCGGAAAATCGTATTGGCCGAAAAAGGAGTATCTACTTTGGGTGCTCGTATGATATGGTACGACGATACAGTTCAACGACTGAATACCGAAAGCCGTGGACAATATTTAGGTGAATTTAGTGCCGACGATAAAATACTCACCATTATGCAAAGTGGAAATTACAAGCTGCATAATTTTGACTTGGAAAATCACTTTGAAGAAGACATGATTTTGATTGAAAAACTCAAAGCCGATAAGCCGATTACTGCAATCTACCTCGACGGTGAAAAAAAGGAATATTTTGTAAAACGCTTTTTAGTTGAACCAAGTGATAAAAAAGTACTTTTTATCAGCGAATTTGAAGGTTCACAACTTGAATGCGTTTCAACAGATTTGCTGCCTGTGTGTGAAATTAAATTTTACAAAAACAAAGGTAAAGACATCGCCAACGAAACCATTAATTTATCTGAATTTATAGCAGTAAAAGGTTTAAAGGCTAAGGGAAATCGGTTGTCACAATATAAAATTAAGGAAATCAATTTAGCCGAACCAATTCCTGCTCCAGAAGAACCAAAAGAGGAAGAAAAAGCGTCTTTTGATCTGGAAAGAATGGAACGCTTAAAAGCGATTAAGGATAACCTTGACGAAATGGACAGTCAAATAAAACTTGAATTTTAACACAGTATCTAAATAATCTTAAATCAATAATCTTTTAACTATAACCCAATATCCCAATCCCCCAATTTAAATGAGAAAATTAATTCTAACACTAGTATGCTCGGTTTTTACTCTGATCACTTTTGCTCAAACTCCTAAAAATATGGTACAACGCAGCCACATGCGTTTTCCCGGTAAGGAGCTGAGTAATATATGCGGATATGTTGATTCTCTTGGAAACGAATATGCTTTGGTAGGTACTTCTACCGGTATGACCATTGTTGATGTTACTAATCCCGATAGTATTTTTACTGTTGCAAGTTTTATTGGACCTAATTCAATTTGGCGCGAAATTAAAACCTGGAAACAATATGCCTATGTAACTACAGAAGGAGGTGGAGGTTTACAAATCATTGACATGCGTAATCTTCCCGGTACAGTGTTACCTCAAAAAAGCTGGACTCCAACTATTTTCGGTCAAACGCTGAATAGTATTCATGCCTTGCACATTGATTCCGGTTACGTTTATTTATATGGAAGCAATATTGGAAACAAAGGAATTGTAATTGGCGATTTAACCGATCCTTGGAATCCTGTATTTGCCGGAATTTTTGACGGTGGATATGTGCACGATGGATATGTTAGAAACGATACCGTTTGGGCCGGACAAATATATGCCGGTACTTTTTCGGCAATTGATGTGAGCAATAAAGCTAATCCTGTTGTATTAAACACGCAGCAAACTCCCAATGCTTTTACACACAATACTTGGCTATCCGACAACAGTAAATACTTATTTACAACCGACGAAGTGAATAATTCGTATTTGGCATCTTACGATGTAAGTAATGTCAACAACATAATTTATTTAGATAAAATACAATCTCAATATCCCGGTAGCCTTTCGATAGTGCACAATACACATATACTGAACGATTATGCAATTACTTCTTGGTATAAGGACGGAGTTGTAATTACAGATTGTCACCGCCCACAAAATTTGATTAATGTTGGTTATATTGATGATGTTCCTGCTAGTGGTGGTGGCTTTGATGGAGTATGGGGGGTGTATCCATTTTTGCCTTCAGGAACAATAGTTACTTCCGATATTGATTCAGGTTTGTATGTGTATACTCCAACTTATGTAAGGGCTTGCTACCTTGAAGGTGTAGTAAGAGATAGTCTTTGCAACACGTTATTAAATAATGTACAAATTGAGTTAATTGGTACCTCAGTTTTAGATAGTACCGACTTTACAGGAAATTACAAAACCGGAACTCCCGACTCAGGAACCTATACAGCTCAATTTTCAAAAGCCGGATACATTACTAAAACAGTTCAGGTTTCATTAAGCAATGGAGTTGTAACAATCGTTGATTGTAATTTATTGAGTAATTCAACTGTAAATTTAACAGGTTCAATTACTGAATTTGGAACAGGATCAGCAGTATCAGGTGCAAATGTTGAATTTTCAAATTTAAATTCAACTTACTCATTACTGAGCGACAATAGTGGAAGCTACGAAAATTGTGCAACCGTTGCCGGACAATATGATTTTACAATAGGCAAATGGGGATATGAAACACAATGTTTTGATAGTTTAGTGGCTTTGTCATCGCCTTCAATTAATGTAACGATGCACCCAGGATACAGTGATGATTTTAGCTTTGATTTTGGTTGGACGGCAAATACAACTGCTACCACCGGAGCTTGGGTTAGAGATGTACCTGTAGGAACTTCATTAAATTTTCCGAATGATGCTAACCCTGGAAATGATGTAACAGATGATTGTTCGAATAAAGCTTTTGTTACCGGAAATGCCGGTGGACAAGCAGCTACAGATGATGTAGATGGAGGAGCAACCACTTTATATTCGCCAATCTTTGATATGACCGGTTATATTTTACCGGAATTGCATTATTCACGTTGGTTTTTTAATGCCGGAGGTACCGGCGTTCCGAATGATTCACTTCATATTTTACTGAGTAATGGCACCACAACCATTGACATTGAAAATGTTACTATTAATACCCCGGGTGCTTCAACTTGGATGAATAAAGGTGTTCAACTAAACGGATTAATTCCATTTACATCCACCATGCAACTTATAGTAAGAACTGCTGATGCAGCTCCTGGGCACATTGTTGAAGCCGGTTTTGATAATTTTAAAATTATTGAAACAGGAGTAGGAATTAAAAGCGTTTCTGCAGCAAATGATGCATTTAGTGTAAGTCCTAATCCAAGCAACGCCGACTTTATGCTTCAATTGCCAACATGGGAAACCAGTGCAAAGAATTATCAAATTAATATTACAGATGTTACCGGAAGAATTGTGGAGACAACAAATTTGCAACAAGCAAGCACACGATTTGGCGCTTCTTTATTACCGGGGATTTATTTTGTAACACTTAGCTCCGAAAAGCAAAGTTCTACACAGCGTATCGTAAAATATTAGGATAATTTAATTTATGAGTAGTGGTTTAATTCGATTGGTATAACAGATTAAAGCTAAAACCACGCAAAGTTTGAACAAAGGACACAAGAAATCTTTTTTTATTTAAAAATTCTTGTGTCTTTTTTTTGAACTATGGGTTTTGTATTCGTTTATTCTTTGTCATAAACTACCCCAATAAAACTATATTAGTAGCCTTTTGCACTAGAATGATTAAATGCGGATAAGCACAATTAGGTTACTCATCCAACTTCTCAAAAACTGAATTATTGCTTTTAAACTCAGGTACTATCTCCTTCATTTTTGCCACAATACTTTGGTTGTTTTGAGAATCAAATAATTCAATTAACTCGTTGGTTAGTTGCTTTATTTTAGTGAAATCTGCAGGAGCAATTTTAGCGATTAGCAATTGTGAATGATGTGTTTTTAGCGTGTTTTCCTTCACGTTTAATAATTCTTCATATAGTTTTTCCCCTGGTCGCAATCCCGTATACACAATTTGTATATCCTTATCAAGTGTTAGTCCCGATAGTCGAATCATTTTATGTGCGAGGTCAACTATTTTTACAGAATTGCCCATATCGAAAATAAATATCTCACCACCTTTACCGGTTGCACTAGCTTCTAAAACCAATTGACAAGCTTCGGGAATGGTCATAAAATACCGAGTAATTTCGGGATGAGTAATGGTAATTGGGCCACCTTTTTCTATTTGTTTTTTAAATCGAGGAATTACCGAACCATTGCTGCCCAATACATTTCCAAATCGTGTGGTAATAAATTTAGTTTCACTTAAAGTGTTAAGCGATTGTATATACATTTCAGCAATTCGTTTTGAAGCGCCCATCACATTTGTTGGATTAACAGCTTTATCGGTTGAAACCATAACAAATTCTTTTGCCTTGTATTTTACTGCTAAGTCAGCTACATTTTTTGTACCCAATACGTTGGTAAGCAAGGCTTCCGATGGGTTGTCTTCCATTAATGGAACATGTTTATAGGCAGCGGCATGAAACACCAAATCAGGAGTAAAGGTGTGAAATACATTTTCTAAACGTTGTAAATTACGTATGTCACCAATCACAAATTCAGCTTGTTGATTTTTTGAATAATCTGCTAATTCCATTTCTAAATCGTACAAGGGCGATTCAGCTTGATCAAGCAAAATAAGTTTTGAAGGTGAAAATTTTACTATTTGTCGCACCAATTCGCTTCCAATGGAACCGGCTGCACCGGTAACCAATATTGATTTTGAACCAAGAATAGATTTAATTTTATCTAAATCAATTTGAATGGGATCACGTCCTAACAAATCTTCAATTCGTATTTTTTTAATTTGCTTAAAACTTAATTCACCGTTGATCCAATTGGTAATTGGAGGTACAGTGAGTACTTTGGTACTATTTGCAAAACAAGTTTCAACAATTTCCTGTCGTACTGCAGCTGATAGATTTTGAACCGAAATTATTACGTGTGCCACCTCATTTTCGCGCAGTAAATGGGGCAATTCATCGCGCATGTAAATACTTACACCTTCCAGCTTTTTCTTGTTTTTAGTGCGGTCGTCATCAATAAAGGCGAGAACTTTATATTTGGTTCCGGCATCCCTGTCAAGGGTTCGTTTGGCAATAATTCCAGCCTCTCCGGCACCGTAAATAATTACATTAATTTTTTCCTGTAAGCGACCTTTTTGATTTAGATATAATAGTTTTACAAGCACCCGCGAACTTATCATAATAAAAATAGTGCTCATCATTTCAATAAAAACAAGTGAGAACGGAATCAAGAAAACTCTGTTGTAGATAAAGGAAGCGGTGTTAAGTAAAATAAAAAACAAAGTTCCTAAACTTACGTTGATAAAAATGCGTTTCGCATCTTCAGTGCTGGTGTAGCGAATAATTCCTGCATAAATTTTACTTGCCAAGAAAAAAATGGTTCTGGTAACGAGTACCACTGCAAAAACCATTGGAATATCATTTTTATCGGCAGCAGGTGGTTCCGTAAAATTAAACCGAAGCAGGTAGGCCAATACTAGTGAGGCCGTGCAAATGCAAAGGTCAATTACTAAAATAATCCAACGGGGAATATTGTTTTTAAGTTCGAGCATAAAAAAAACAGAAGCTCAAATATAGAGCTTCTGTTTGATATGAGTCAGGATTTAAGCTTTGTTGCCTAGGATTAAACTACTTTTTCTTTCCTCCTTGAGGAAGTGTAGCACGTTGTTTCGCCATTTCTTCTAAACGAGCTTGAAACTTGGATTTAGGAGCTGCAGGCTTTTTCTTGTTTTCCTGAATTTTTGCATGAATGGCGTCTTCATCAACCAACTTGCGAATAATCCATTGTTGCGCAAAAGTAAACATGTTGGCCAAAAAGTAGTAATAGCTCAAACCTGCCGAGTAATTGTTAAATACGCCAAGAAAAATAATCGGCATTAAATACATGATCCATTTCATTTGCGCCATTTGTGGATTGTTGGCACCGCTAAACTGATCGTTCATGCGGGTATACATAATGGTTGAAATGGTCATCAATAAAGTAAATAAACTAACGTGATCACCATATAAATAGTCAATTACAGGAACGTAACCAAAGGTCCAAATACTATCGTAAGAAGATAAATCGGTAGCCCACAAAAAGGATTGCTGACGCAATTCAATACTCGCAGGAAAAAAGCGAAACATAGCAATAAGTATGGGCATTTGAAGCAACATAGGCAAACATCCTCCCAATGGATTTACGCCTGCTTTTTTATACAGCGCCATTAAGGCTTGTTGCTTTTTCATAGGCTCTTCCTTGGCATATTTTTCATTGAGTTCATCTACCTCCGGTTTGAGCACTTTCATTTTGGCGGTGCTCATATATGCCTTGTAGGTAAGCGGCAATAACACCACTTTTATCAAAATGGTGAGTAGCAAAATTATGATTCCAAAGTTGATGTTAAACCCACTTAAAAAATTAAATACCGGAATTACTGCAAATCGATTTACCCATCCAAAAATTCCCCAACCCAATGGAACTTGTTTTTCGAGGTCCATGCCATATTCTTTTAAAGTACCATAGTGATTTGGACCAAAGTAAATGTTCATGGCAAATGATTCAGAAGCCTTGTGTTCGTAAGGAATTGTAAAACTTGCGGATAAATCTTTGGTATATTTTTTAGAGTCGGGTAAACCAATTGTTTCAACTTCAGTTGGTTTTTCAAATCCCTTTTTCGCAATTAATACCGAAGTAAAATATTGTTGTTTAAATGACACCCATTGCATTTTGGTTTTAAAAGATTCTTTACCATCTTTTGCTTCATTTAAATAATCAACCTCATCTTCAAAATGCTTGTAATATATAGTAGTTGCATTTTGTTCGTTTTTATGGCTTTTCTCATGCTTAAGTGCGCGCAGTCTCCATTTTAAATTTAAATCGGATGTGTTGCTTGCAATTAAATCTTGCATACCCACTGTATTGATGTTGCAATCCATCAGGTATGAATTTCCTTTTAAACGATATTCAAATTCGAGGTATTTGCCCGGTGCTGCCTGTAAGCGCATACTCAATTTGTTGCTATCGGTACCATTTACTGTAAACGAATTCCCAACCGCAGTAAAATACAATGAGTCGGTACTAAATACGCGGTTTTGAGCTATGAAACTTAATCCAAATCGCGATGAATCTTCGTCACACAACAGTAGGGGCAAGGAATCGTGTGTTTGATATTTTTTTAATTGTACCGAAACGATGCGTCCACCTTTGTTCGATATACCAACCTTTATTAATTCATTTTCGATGTAGCTAATTTTCTTTTCGCCGGTTGCAGCGCCGATAAAAGGACCGTAAGTGCTTTTAAGAACTTCATTTTTAGCTGAATCTGAAATTGTTGATGTATCGGCTATAGCTGCAATAACAGCATCTTGCAACACAGCTTGTTGTTGCTGTTTGCTCGCTAATTTTTGAACAGCTTCAATAGAGTCTTGTTGTCGTTTTTGAGCAGCAATTTCATTTTCGGTAGGAGCGTTGTAAATACTAAATCCAATTAAAATAGCACCAATTAGAAGTAATCCAATTATCGAATTCTTATCCATTTCACGTTAAAAATTAAGGGCGCAAAGATATATTATTTTATGAGCAGTTAACTATGACTTTTTTACAGAAAAACACAAAAATCAAAGTGAATGTTAACAATTCAACCGCAGATACCTGATATCTGCTATGGCAGCTGAAATTTGCTTTGATGGGTTAAGGATCAGTTCTTATATTAAAAGAAATATGATTGCACCAACAACGGCAATTAGGCCAATAATTAGAGCAGCAATGGCAAAGCCTCTTTTTTGTTTAAATTTTTCAGGATGTTTTTGAATTTTAACCAGGCTTATTATACCGAATATCATACCAAGGCTACCTAAAGGTATACCTGCAACCAATAAACCGGTTAGCGAAGATAGAAATCCAAAAAAGCCTAACCATTCCATTTTTAATGGTTTTTCATTGGAGGCATTATTGCCTTCATTTTTAGGATTTTCCTTTACATAATCGGTTTCTTCCTTTTTAGGAGTTGGAGTTGCTTCTTGTTTACTATTTTTTGATTCATTCGCATAAGTGATAGTTGCAACATTGCTTCTTTCTACCAGTAATGTTGGGCCATTTTGGTTGTTGCAGTTTTTATACTTAACATCATTACCGGCAATATCAAGTATAATTGCTTCTATTTTTTCACCCGATTTTAATGTGATGATATCGCATTTTCCAGCGTATTTATTGTTTTTATCGAATAAGTTTTCTGATTTTAAAGCTAAAATGGGTTCATCGTTCAAACCAGCAGAAAGCACCGGTTCAACTTGATTATTAGTTAATTCACTTCCATCTAAAAGTTTTTCAGTCGAACTTTTTTGTGTAAGCTGCTTACGGTTGTCTATTTTTTTATTGTTTCGATTGATATAATATCCCTCTGAATATCTACGTTTTTCAACTTGGCAAGAAGTCGTGAGGAATATTATTGAGCAAATAAGTAGAAAGGAATTTTTTGAAATGGTTTTCACGATGCAGGATAATAAGAATAGTATAAGTTCGAAAATTTTTCTTTTCAAATCTACTAAATTGTAAACACAAATGAAATTAATAGCATTCAGTTGAATGAAACAAATTGAAGTTCTTATAAAGAATTAAGAAATGACAATAGGGCTTCACGGTCGTTTTTAGCAAGTTGTTTCACGTAATCTCTCGAGGCACTGGCTTCTCCACCATGCCATAAAATTGCTTCCATAATATTTCGTGCTCTACCATCGTGTAAAAAATTTGAATGACCATTTACTTGCTTTGTCAAACCAATGCCCCACAAAGGAGCTGTTCGCCATTCGTAACCATTCGCTTTAAAGTCGGGGCGATAATCAGCTAAATCAGCTCCCATATCATGCAACAATAAA
>DGQS01000034.1 GCA_002389785.1 Bacteroidetes bacterium UBA4408 | reverse complement strand
ACATCTGCTACTCCATCACCATCACTGTCCGGACAACCTCTAAATTTTACCGGTCCATAGCTGTTTACACAGGCATCTTGATCATCTCTAACACTATCGGCATCAGTATCAACACAGCCCTCTGCAGTTCCCATTCCTTTTATTTCCGGACATTTGTCGAGGTAATCCGGAATTCCATCTCCATCTTTATCTAAAGGGCATCCACTTGCATCAACTAGCACTTTAATAGGTGTTAAGGCGCACTTGTCTTTTTTGTCTGAGATACCATCTTTGTCGGAATCTTGCTTGCCAATATTTATTACCAAGCCAATTGTGTTAAACAAATAACCATCGTTATAATTGGTTGCGGATTCACGTGTTCCATCATAATTATCGCTAGTTGAATAATGAAATGTAGATTGAATTTTTAATGAAGCCGCTTCGCTTAAGCGTGCTTGTATACCTGCTCCGAATGGAAAATTAAAATCCAAACCATACCCTTTTGGAACTAATTTTAAATAAGAAGTGTATGTAGATTTATAGTAAGCATCTCCTATTCCAAGAAATAGATAAGGTGCAATTCGAGCATCTTCTTTGAGAATTTTACCATTGTTGAATTTGAATTTTGCCAATAAGTTAAAATCAATCAAAGTTCCTCTAAACTGTTTTGGCAATCGATCGGGAGTATAGCTTAATCTTCCTCCGGCTAATAAAGCTTCCACATCCCAAGAAGGCGACATGTATTTTGATAAGGAGATGCCCAACAAAAGTTGTGGATCTTTGAAAGTATAAAATGCATTTCCTCGATCACCGTTGTATTCCAAGGTTCCGGCATGAATACCTAAACCATATTGTTTTAGATTGTTTTGCGCTAAGCTTGCATGAAAAATAAGTGCATTACTCAGCGTTAGAAGTAAGAATATTTTTTTCATAAGTCAAGTGATTAAAATTTATAGGAAAGACCAATTCCCAATACTTCTTTGAATTGTACGCGGGGACCTATTTTATCAGCTAATCCGTCGTTGTTGGAATCGACAGCAATCTTAATATCGTCATCGTACACCAATTGAGTTGAAACAGTTGCAGATATATATTTATTCACTTTCATAGATAACAGGCATTCCCAGTTAACATCAATGTTTTGTGGATTATTCATGTAATTGCTAAAAAGCTCCAACTTAGTTTTAAAATTTACATTGGTAAAAATATCTTTCGCAAATTGCATACGAACATATCCTCCAAACTCGCTTCTGCTTGTTTTACCGGTATCAACACCAAATGCCCCTAATGCATTTAATTTATCATCCATGACTAAGGTAGTTTTTTGGGTAATGGGTGAAATGTACATTGAAAAATAGTCATTCGGTTTATAATCGAGACCTATAGATGCAAGAATATAAGCTGGTGCCAGGAAGCGCGAAATCACTACACTGTCGTTGGGGTAGTTATACCCCGGTGCCATTTGACTTTTAAAGTTCACAAGTCCGGTGTAATACCAATGTTTAAATGCGTAACGGCCATACTTGCTATTGAAGTCAATTTTATCGTCACTTTTAATTACATCGCTCTTACCTTGTTGAAGCAATCCATAGGCTAAATCTAGCGTGTTGTCCCAAACATTGCGACCCTTTTTATAATTGGTAAATCCGCTGAAAATAGCATTAACGGCTAGCGAGTTTTGTCCACCACCTTGCCAGTTGGTAAGTGAAGTTTGAGATAAATTTAAGCCGGCAACAGCTCCTTTTTTCCAAATTTTAGTTGTATCGGTATTTTCAGCTTTTGTTGTAATAAAGCCGAAAGCAAGAATTCCTAAGCAAATAGAATAAACTTTTTTCATAGTAAAGAATTTGTGTTAATAATTGATTTTAGTGTGTATTTGAATAGTTGTTAGTAAAATTATTTTTTCAGCAAATCACGAATTTGAGTTAATAAAACTTCTTCATTGCTTGGTGCCGGAGGTGCTGCAGGAGCTGCAACTTCTTCTTTCTTTAATTTATTCATCGCTTTAATAACCATAAAAATTACAAAGGCAATAATGATAAAATCAAACACGCTTTGTAAAAATACTCCTAAGTTTATGTTAACTGCTTCGGTAATTACTTTGCCATTTGCATCGGCAACAGCTTCGCTTAGTTTTATTTTTATGTCGGTAAAATTAATGCCACCCAATAACCATCCAATTGGCGGCATAATAACATCGCTCACAAGGGAGCTTACTATTTTCCCAAACGCAGCACCAATTACAACACCTACTGCTAGGTCAACTACATTGCCTTTCATGGCAAATTCTTTGAATTCTTTTAACATTCCCATTTTTTGTTTTTTTTAGTCTGCTTGCGCAGGATTAATACTAGCATTTTTTTTTGACGCGGGCCGCTGGCAAATATGGTGCCAAGTGAATGCAAAATAAAAAGTTATTTTTTAAAATGGTAGATAAAATAGACAAGTTGCCTTTTAAATCAGAAGAGAACTTCAAAACAGAAGTTAAAATGAAAGTAGTGTGATTGTAGTTTTTTTATAAATTTGTTTGTGAACAAAAAGGAATCAATTAAGTTGATGAGAAATACAATTGCAGCATGTTTTCTTTCCACACAAGCTAAATTCGAACTCCAATTATTGAAGTACCATCACTAATAATCTTATCCTATTCTACATAAATTAAATTAGTAAGTTATGAAACGAAGCATTAAAAAAGTTGCAGTATTAGGCTCAGGTGTTATGGGAAGTCGCATTGCCTGCCACTTTGCAAATATTGGTGTTGAAGTACTTTTACTCGATATAGTGCCCAAAGACGCTGCTCCCGACAAAAAGTCGAGAAATAAAATTGTAGATGATGCATTAAATTTTGCATTGAAATCAAATCCTTCACCTATTTATAAAAAATCGTTCGCAACTAAAATCACCACCGGAAACTTTGAGGATGATATGCCAAAAATTGCCGGTTACGATTGGATAATTGAAGTGGTTGTTGAACGTTTGGATATAAAAAAACAGGTATTTGAAAAAGTTGAGCAATTCCGAAGTGCAGGTTCCATTGTAAGTTCGAATACTTCCGGAATTCCAATAAATCAAATGATTGAAGGTAGAAGTGAAGATTTTCAGAAGCACTTTTGTGGAACCCACTTTTTTAATCCACCGCGCTATTTAAAATTATTGGAAATTATTCCAACTCAAAAAACCGACAAGGAAATTATTGATTTTTTACTTGAGTATGGTGATTTGTACTTAGGTAAAACCACTGTATTGTGTAAAGATACTCCGGCCTTTATTGCGAACCGAATTGGGGTTTTCGGCATTATGAGTTTGTTTCATTTGGTGGAAAAAATGGAACTTACAATTGAAGAGGTTGATAAATTAACAGGTCCTGTTTTAGGACGTCCTAAATCTGCCACTTTTCGCACCTGCGATGTAGTTGGCTTAGATACTTTGGTGCACGTAGCCAACGGTGTTGCACAAAGTTGTCCCAACGACGAAGCAAAAGAGGTGTTTGCTATTCCGGGCTATATCAACAAAATGATTGAAAACAAATGGTTGGGTGCGAAAACAGAACAGGGTTTTTTTAAGAAAGTAAAAGCAGCATCCGGTAAAAGTGAAATACATGCACTCGATTTAAAAACGCTTACTTACCATCCTTCTCAAAAAATTAAATTTGCAACACTTGAAAACACCAAGACTATTGACAATTTAAAGGATCGTGTCAAAGTATTGATTTCAGGGAAAGATAAAGCCGGAGAATTTTATCGTGCTAGTTTTATGGGATTATTTAAATACGTAAGCAACCGAATTCCTGAAATTAGTGATGATATATACAAAATAGATGATGCCATGAAGGCCGGATTTGGCTGGGAACTTGGCCCATTTGAATACTGGGATGCGATTGGTGTGAAGGAATCTGTGGCCATGATGGAAGCTTCAGGAAATAAGCCTGCAAAATGGATCTTCGACTTTTTAGCTGCAGGCAATTCTTCGTTTTACAAAATTGAAAATAGTACCCGTAAAGTGTTTGATGTTATAAGTTCCACCTACAAAACAATTGAAGGAACAGAAGCTTATATTTTGCTCGACACCTTGCGAGACAACCGAACTGTATGGAAGAATTCTGGAACCAGTATCACAGATATTGGTGACGGTATTTTAAATCTTGAATTCCATTCTAAGATGAATTCCATTGGAGGTGAGGTTATACAAGGAGTTAATTATGCAATTGAATTAGCAGAAAAAAAATACCGTGGTTTAGTCATTTCAAATGAAGGTGCTAATTTTAGTGCTGGTGCGAACGTAGGAATGATTTTTATGATGGCCGTTGAACAAGAGTACGATGAACTAAATTTTGCGATTAAGGCCTTTCAAAATACCATGATGCGCGTACGTTATTCATCAATACCTGTGGTTGTTGCACCTCATAATATGGCACTTGGGGGTTCTTGTGAAATGAGCATGCATGCTGATAAAGTTGTTGCACATGCCGAAACTTATATGGGATTAGTTGAATTTGGAGTTGGATTAATTCCCGGTGGCGGAGGAACAAAAGAATTTGCTTTACGCTTAAGCGATGAATTAAATGAAGGTGATGTGGAACTAAATAAGTTCAGAGATCGATTTTTAACCATCGGGCAAGCCAAGGTATCGACTTCTGCTCAGGAGGCATTTGACCTTGGATATTTGCAAGTCAGAAAAGACCGAGTAGTTGTATCTCGCCCTCGGTTATTGGCAGAGGCAAAGGCAGCATGTGTTGAAATGGCTAACGAAGGTTATACACAACCTACCAAGCGAAAAGATATTAAAGTATTGGGCAAGCAAGCTTTAGGCTTGGCTTATTTGGGTGCAAACTCGATGCTTTCGGGTAATTATATCAGTGAACACGATGCAAAAATTTCGCAAAAGTTGGCCTACGTTTTAAGTGGAGGAGATTTGTCTGCACCAACATTGGTAAGCGAGCAATACCTGCTTGATTTAGAACGTGAAGCATTTTTAAGTTTATGCGGTGAGAAAAAAACTTTGGAACGCTTGCAAAGCATACTCACCGGTGGGAAAATTTTAAGAAACTAATAGTACTAATACAAACGAAAAATTAATACGCATGAATGCATACATAGTAGCAGCATATAGAAGTGCAGTAGGGAAAGCTAACCGAGGCGGTTTTCGTTTCACGCGTCCCGATGATTTAGCGGCAGGAGTTATTAAGCACCTTATGGCAAGTGTGCCTAATGTGGCTGCCGAACAGGTGGATGACTTAATTGTTGGCAATGCTATGCCTGAAGCTGAACAAGGGATGAACATGGCACGACTAATTTCGCTTTTGTCTTTTTCTACAGATAAAGTTCCGGGTGTAACGGTAAATCGATACTGTGCCTCGGGACTTGAAACCATTGCCATTGCCAGTGCCAAAATTCATAGTGGTCAAGCTGATTGTATAATTGCAGGAGGGGCCGAAAGCATGAGTTTAATTCCAATGGGAGGATGGAGAATTATTCCGAATGCAGAGGTGGCTATGGCACACCCCGACTATTACTGGGGCATGGGATTAACTGCTGAGGCAGTAGCTAAAGAATACAAAATTAGTAGAGAAGATCAGGATGTGTTTTCTTATAATTCACATCAAAAGGCTGTGAAAGCAATTAAGGAAGGAAAGTTTAAAGAGGAGATTGTGCCAATCACCATAAAGGAAAATTATGTGGATGCAAACGAAAAGCGCCAAACACGTGAATTTGTTGTGGACACCGATGAGGGTGCAAGAGCTGATACTTCGGTTGAAGCATTGTCAAAATTGAAACCTGTGTTTGCAGCACAAGGTGTTGTTACCGCAGGAAACTCTTCTCAAACTAGTGATGGAGCCGCTTTTGTTATGGTAGTGAGTGAGAAATTTTTAAAAGAAAATAATTTAACTCCCATAGCGCGAATGGTAAGTTTTGCAGCTGCTGGTGTACCTCCACGTATTATGGGAATTGGTCCGGTTGCTGCTATTCCAAAAGCATTAAAAATAGCGGGTTTAAAGCAAGACCAAATTGAGCTGTTTGAATTAAATGAAGCATTTGCATCGCAATCGCTTGCGGTAATTCGTGAATTAAAATTAAATGCTGAATTGATTAATGTAAACGGAGGAGCTATATCGTTGGGCCATCCGCTTGGTTGCAGTGGAGCTAAGCTATCTGTACAATTATTCAATGAATTAAAACGTAGAAATCAAAAATACGGTATGGTTACCATGTGTGTTGGTACAGGACAAGGTGCTGCCGGAATTTTTGAACGATTAAATTGATTATTTTGATTTAGTACTCAGATGTTAGTACTCAGATGTTAGTACAAAGATGTAAGTACAAAGATTTTAGAGCAAGGATTTTAGTGAAAGGATTTTATATTGATATTGGCTCATTATTAAAAATAGGATGTTTGAAGACTTTTTTTATTAATAGTATTTGCCTTATAATTACTTGTTCAGGAATATGATTTTTTTTTTGCGTGGGTTTTAATCGATTAAATTTAATAAGTTGGTAGAGCACTAAAAAGCAGATAGATGCATAATATTAAGGAATTAAAACTATGGAATAGAGCAATTAATTTGACAGTGGAGGTATATCGAATTACAAATAACTTCCCCTCACATGAAATTTATGGATTAACTTCACAATTGCGAAAGAGTGCTGTATCGATTCCTTCTAATATTGCTGAAGGTGCAGGACGTAATTCCAATAATGAGTTTAAACATTTTTTGGGAATTGCTAACGGTTCAACATATGAATTAGAAACACAATTGATAATTTCTAAAAATCTAAACTTTGTTGATAATAGAACTGCAGAAGTTATGTTAAAGGAAATTGAAGAAATAAAAAAAATGAATTATATTCTTAGAATGAAATTGTAATTTTATTATAAAAGGTATTGCAGATTTTGTAGGTTGGTTTCAGGTATATTTTATAAACATAAATTATTCATGGTAGATAACTTCAAATAAGTTTCAATTAATAAATAATAGACCTTTAATATTAGTATAACATCAAGTCATAATTTTAAATGATAATTAAGAGTAAAATAAAACAATTTACACTAAATAACTTTGTACTATATACTTTGTACTTGGTACTTATGCTGTTAACAAGCTGTCGCAAAGAACAAAAAAAGTTTGATGTAATTTACGAGGTAAATTTTCCAAAAGGAAACAGTGTAACTATTAGCTACAATTCAGACCTCTATGCAGCTAGTGGAGAGCGTAAAGAAATTAGCTACAACAGCGATAGTACGAATCAATATTACAGCAGTGTTTGGTATGCTCGCAGGTATGCTTATGAAGGTGAAGAGTATTACATAAAAGTAACTTACACCAATTTGCAACATACTGATAGTAATTATCAAATTGCAGTATATGTGAACGATGAATTAATGGAAGAAAAAACAGGTTCAACAAGTTTAGAAATTCAAGGGAAATTATAACAGTAAAATTCTGAAAAAATGGAAACGACAAATCAAGGTAAAACTGCGCTTAAGGGCGGCGAATTTTTAATTAAAGAAACCAACGCACAGGATGTTTTTATTCCTGAAGAATGGAGTGAAGAGCAGTTAATGATTGCTCAAACCTGTCAGGATTTTTTAGATACTGAAGTATTACCAATACTTGATAGGATTGATGCACAGGAAGAAGGACTTATGCCAGCTTTAATGGATAAAGCTGGAGAACTTGGATTATTGGGTGTTTCAATTCCGGAAGAGTATGGTGGATTTGGAAAAGACTTTGTGACCTCTATGTTAAGTGCTGAGGTTACCGGTGGCGGACATTCATTTTCGGTAGCAATTTCAGCACATACCGGTATTGGAACACTTCCAATTTTATATTATGGGAATGCAGAACAAAAGGCTAAATACATTCCCAAATTGGCCAGCGGCGAATGGAAAGGTTGTTATTGCTTGACTGAGCCAAGTGCCGGTTCAGATGCTAACTCAGGAAAAACAAAAGCAGTTTTAAGCAAGGATGGTAAGCACTATATTTTGAATGGACAAAAGATGTGGATTACCAACGGTGGTTTTGCACATGTACTAACTGTGTTTGCTAAAATTGATGACGATGAAAATTTAAGTGCCTTTATTGTAGAGCGCGATTTTCCCGGCATCAGCTTTAATCCCGAAGAACATAAAATGGGAATAAAGGGAAGTAGTACACGACAAATATTTTTCAACGACTGTATGGTTCCCGTTGAGAATTTACTAAGTGAGCGTCAAAATGGATTTAAAATAGCGGTTAATATTTTGAATATTGGACGCATTAAACTAGCCGCAGCAGCATTGGGTGGTTCAAAACGTGTTTCTCAAAAATCAATTGAATATGCCAATGAGCGTTTGCAATTTGGTCGACCTATAGCAAAATATGGTGCAATACGTTATAAGTTAGCCGAGCAAGCAATTCGAATCTATGCTTGTGAAGCAGCAGCATATAGGGCAAGTCAGAATATAGAAGATGCAACAGCAGCTTTAATGGCAGGAGGAATGGATGCAGGTAAAGCGAAACTAAAAGGGATAGAACAATTTGCTGTTGAAGCTGCCATTATGAAGGTGAATGGCTCTGAAGTGCTGGATTATGTATGTGACGAAGGAGTGCAAATCTATGGCGGTATGGGATATAGTGCCGAAGCTCCAATGGATCGAGCATATCGCGATGCTCGGATTAACCGAATTTTTGAAGGCACAAACGAAATAAACCGCATGCTCATTGTTGACATGATGTTGAAACGCGCCATGAAAGGGGAATTGGATTTAATGGGACCGGCTACAAAAGTTGCAGGCGAATTGATGTCTATTCCTGATTTTGGTGCAGAAGATGAATCACTTTTTGCTGCTGAAAAAAAATACATTGCCAACTTTAAGAAGGCGGTATTAATGGTCGCCGGAGCAGCTGTTCAAAAGCTGATGATGGAATTATCGAAAGAGCAAGAGGTATTGATGAACATTGCAGACATGATGATTGATTTATACATCGCAGAATCGCTGCAATTGCGCGTTGAAAAATTGGTATCGAAACGCGGCGCAGAAGCATGTGCTGAGCACTTGGATATACTTCGAGTATACATTAATGATGCTGCCGATAGAATATTAATAGCCGGAAAAGAAGCCATAAATTCGTTTGCACAGGGCGACGAACAACGCATGATGCTCATGGGTTTAAAGCGTTTTACCAAAACTCAACCATTGAATACTAAGGATGCGCGCAGAAGAATTGCAGCAAAATTAATTGCTGAGAATAGGTACTGCTTTTAATACTTTTTGGTGTTTGGTTACTCAATTACGGAAGCAAATAATAAAATTTGTTCGGTTTGTTTTTTTAGTGCGGGCAAATAGAATCGTTTACAAATAATACAATCTCATTACCTCAGCAATAGATGCGTAGGTATTTTTCATCGCTTCTTGTATTTCGGCAGCATTCATCCAACGGGCATCGCTAATGTGTTCTTCAGTTTGTGGTATAAGCTGGGTACTATTACCGGTGTAATTCATCAAATACCAGTGCGAAGCTTTTAAAATTGGTGTATCCTTAAGATAATAGGTGTGAAAGGTGGTAGTAAGTTTTTTTTGAAGTGTTAGTTCTGCAATGCCACATTCCTCTTCCACTTCGCGCAAAGCTGCAGCTTGTTCGTTTTCGCCTTTTTCAATTTTTCCTTTCGGTAAATCCCATTTACCATGGCGAAAAATAAAAAGTAATTGTCCTTGTTTGTTTTTAACAATACCACCGGCTGCTTCAATTTTTGTATAAATAGAATTCAAAGCATTTTCTTTTTCTTTTTCTGATGCAAAACGAATACCCATTGTTTTAATGTGAGTTTCTTTTTCAAACAATGCGATACTTTGCTGTAATTCATTCACCGATGAATAGGTACTAAAAAGTTCAAAAGCAGAGGCATCTTGTTCAGCATCACAGAACAAAAATAGCGGACGCTCCAGTATGAATAGTTTGTTGATCATTTTTTATAGTAACTTAACAAAGCAGTTGGTTTAAAAAATATATTTGCCAAATGAAATTGAACGACGATACCGCCTTAAAAATCGCTGAATTCTTACTGCAAATTAAAGCAATTAAATTAAATCCTACCGCACCCTATACCTGGGCATCCGGTTGGAAATCGCCCATTTATTGCGACAATCGGATTGCTTTGTCGCATCCTAAAATACGCACCTATATACGCCAACAACTGGTGCAAAATATTACCACTAACTATGGGAAGCCCGATGTTATTGCCGGAGTAGCAACCGGTGCTATTGCACAAGGTGCATTGGTTGCAGAAGCAATGGGATTACCTTTTGTTTATGTTCGTGCTTCGGCCAAAGAGCATGGAATGGGTAATTTAATTGAAGGCAAAATTGAAAAAGGACAAACAGTAGTGGTGGTGGAAGATTTAATTTCTACCGGTATGAGCAGTTTAAAAGCAGTTGATGCTTTGCGCAACGCCGATTGTGATGTAAAGGGAATGGTGGCCATTTTTAGTTACGGATTTAAAGTTGCTAACGATAATTTTAAAAAAGCGAAATGTAAATTGAACACGCTCAGTGATTATGATGCCTTGATAAAGCAAGCTTTGAAGTCGAACTTTATTACTGATAACGACTTAAAATCATTAAAAGCATGGCGTGAAAGCCCTGAGGAATGGGGAAAGTAAATTTTAACAACCGATAATTTTTAAACAAACGTATATCTAATAACCAAATAATATGACACGAATTGAAAGTGATGTGGTTGAAGTAGCTAAACCGGCAGCAGGTGTATTTAATTATCTGAGCAACTTTACCAATTTTAAAAGTTTAATGCCACACCAAGTTACCGAATGGGAAGCAACTGAAAATGAGTGCACCTTTAATTTAAATGGCATGGCTAAAATTGGTATGCGAATTACCGATAAAGTTCCGCATAATCAATTAAAAATTGTTTCCTTTGGCAAGGTTCCTTTCGATTTTACTCTAAATATCCATATTACCGAAACCGGCGATAATTCTTGTAAAGGACAACTAATTTTTGAAAGTGATATTAATCCGTTTATGAAAATGATGGTTGAAAAACCATTGACACATTTCTTTAATGGATTGGCACAAAAGTTAAAGGATATACCGGTAAGCTAATAAATTAATAAGGTAGAGAATATTTAAAGCTACTTCAAAAATTTAATTTCCTTCACACCATATTCATTAATTATTTTTTCAGGAAAACTTTCAAGAAGTAATTTTCCTTCACCGGTAATACCGACAATAATTCCTTGGTATTGTCGGTTTTTTGATTCAAACCAATGTAATTCATTTAAACAATACAGGTGCTGATGGTAATCACCATGCAAGGTTGCCAGGTTTTGATTAATATACTGAAGGTACCTCACTTCAATACAACAGCACAAATCACCTAGTGCTTTATCAAGGTTTAATTCGATCCCGGTTTCAAGTGCTAAAGAAGTGGCTGAAAGTGGTGTAAAATCTAGCTGGTTAATATTTAATCCAATACCAATGATGCTTGTGTTAACCTCCTCTCCTCGCAACGAATTTTCGATTAAAATACCAGCGATCTTCTTATTTTTTACATAAATATCATTGGGCCATTTTACTTTCACCTCCTTTTTATGTTTTATGTGAGAGCGCACAAAATCAAGTACTCCAAGCGATATTATTTTAGAAAGTATGAATTGCTTTTCGGCTTTTAGATGTTTGGGGCGCAGCAATAAACTAAAAGTTAAATTTTTAGAAGGTTCGCTTTGCCAAATATTTCCACGTTGCCCCTTTCCACTAAGTTGTTCGTTGGCAATAGCTACCGTGCCCTCCAAAACATTTTGCTGTTTAAGTTGTTGCTGCAAATACGTATTGGTGCTATCAATACTTGTTAGTTTTATAAGATGGGTTCCTATGAAGAGTGCCGGCATGTGTGGTTTGAAAATGCAAAGAAAGGCTAAAATGCTTGATTAAAGGGAATTGTGTTGATATTTTTTTATACTTTTGTTTGCAAACTGAAGCAAGTCACTTTGCTGGCTTTATACAACATCAAAACATAACATTTTGGCAAGAAAGAAAAAAGTAACTGACACATCTGCACAATTGGCAGCATGTATTATTGAAGCTATAAAGGAAAAAAAGGGTTCGGAAATCGTAAGTTTAAACTTAAAAAATATACCCAATTCAGTGTGCGAATATTTTATTGTATGCACAGGAGACTCGTCAACACAGGTTTCTGCGATAGCAGGTTCAATTGAAGAAATCGTTAAAAAAGAGCTGAATGAGTTTCCTTGGCACAAAGAAGGATTCCAAAACTCGGAATGGATATTGTTAGATTATGTGACAGTGGTTGTACATATATTTCAACCCGAAGCCAGAAATTTTTACCGAATTGAAAAGTTGTGGTCAGATGCCGAAATCAATGTGATTGCGGCTGTTAAATGAAAAACTTAAAAACAAAAAAGTGGAGCAAGTAAATTTTGCAGAAGAGAATCCTAGAAATTTAGGAAAGGAAAAAAAGTCGTCCGAAAAATTTAAAAACAAATTACCTGTTAAGCCCAAGCTTCCCAAAAATTCATTCAACTTTTACTGGGTGTATGCCATTATTTTGGTGCTTGTGTTGCTGATGTCGTTTTTTGATTTTAATAGCACCTCCAATAAAACCAACTGGCAAGAATTTGAAACCAAAATGTTGCGAAGTGGGGATGTGGAACGACTGGTTGTTGTAAATAAGGAAAATGCTGAAGTATACATTAAGCAAGAAGCCTTAAGCAAAGAACAATACAAAGACCTTCCTAAAAAATCCTGGGGAAGTAACAAGAATTTAGGTCCACATTATACCTTTGAAATTGGCCCTCCCGAAGCATTCGAAAAAAAATTACAAGATGCGCAAGTAGGTGTGCCTGATGCCGAGCGCATTAGTGTAGATTACATCACGCAAAAAAACTGGGGTGGTGATTTGTTCGGTTGGATTTTTCCAATTGTTGTAATGATAGCCATTTGGATGTTTATCATGCGACGTATGACAGGTGGTTCA
>DGQS01000220.1 GCA_002389785.1 Bacteroidetes bacterium UBA4408 | reverse complement strand
TAAGATTAAAAACACTATGGGTCATCCTGAGCGGAGTCGAAGGGTGCGTTGGCCTTAGCATTAACTATGTAAACATCAGTTTGTATTTTGTAGCAATTTCAAATCAAAAACCTAATTTCACGCTTTCATGAATATTGAGGTAATTTCACAGCTAAAACAACAATTAACCTTGCCCTTACCCGGTGCTTTTGCTCATAAGGTAATGGCTCCGGCACATCGTCTTTCCTCGGAAGAATATATGAAAAGTGCCAAAAATTACCGAAAGGGTAGCGTACTTATTTTACTGTATGAACAAAACAATGCATTGAATTTTGTGTTAACCTTACGACAATCTTACGCTGGTGTACACAGTGGGCAGGTGAGTTTACCTGGTGGAAAAATTGAGGAAAAGGATGCACATCCCATCGCGGCAGCCTTACGTGAAACCGAGGAGGAAATTGGAGTTGCTGCAAGCCAAATTGAAGTGTTAGGCGAATTAAGTCAGTTGTATATTTTTCCGAGTAATTTTTTGGTGCATCCGGTAGTTGGCTTTTCACCCTTTTTACCCAGCTTTAAAAAAGATGAAAAAGAGGTGGCTGAAATAATCTTTGTAAACATGAACGATTTACACCAAAATGAATTACGTCAAAATAAATTTATGGATATGAGTCGTGGATTAAATGCACCTGACCTAACAAGGGTAAAAGTGCCCTTTTTCAATTTTAACGGCCACCATGTTTGGGGAGCAACAGCAATGATCTTGAGCGAATTTGCCGAAATTACTCGCCCCTTTTTCACAAAAAATATTTGATACCTTTGTTTCCTTTTGTGCTTAAAATTCAAAGATGCGGCACATTAAAATTGCAATTTTCAATTCCTTAGTGGCAAATAAAATTATATGAAATTACTCTGGTCATACCTTAAAAATTATTGGAAACTATTGGTGTTAGCTTTGATACTTGCTGCCATCAATCAAATATTTTCATTATTAGATCCATTGGTGTTTAAACACCTGGTTGATAATTATGCAACCGGCCCGCACCGCTACAACAAAACCGAATTTATTCAAGGTGTGGGAGGATTAATTTTATTGTCGATGGGAGCTGCGATGATGTCGCGTATTGCTAAGAACTTTCAGGACTATTATGTGAATGTAATTACACAAAAACTGGGCGCGCAAATTTATTCGGATGGCTTAAATCACTCCTTAAAATTACCTTATAAAGTTTTTGAAGACCAACGCAGCGGCGAAACTTTAGGAAAACTACAAAAAGTTAGAACGGATGTTGAGAAGCTCATTTTTGCCTTCATCAACATCTTGTTTACATCACTGGTTGGTGTTGTATTTGTTATGATTTATGCCATACGCATACACTGGATAATTGCGGTAGTGTATTTTGCTGCAGTGCCTATTTTAGGCTCAATTACATCCTTACTTAGTAAACGAATTAAAAATATTCAGAAAAAAATTGTTGGTGAAACTACTGCCCTAGCAGGCTCTACCACCGAATCGTTGCGCAACATTGAATTGGTAAAAAGCCTTGGATTGGCTGAACAGGAAATAAACCGTCTCAATAGTACCACCACTAAAATACTGGGTCTCGAATTAAAAAAAGTTCGTTACATCCGAAGCATTAGTTTTATACAAGGCACTTTTGTGAATTTTTTACGAAGCTGTATTTTGTTTTTGCTTTTATACCTCATTTTTGCTGATACCATGACTTTAGGACAATTGTTTTCCTTGCAAATATATTCCTTCTTTATTTTTGGTCCTTTGCAAGAACTAGGAAACATAATAAGTACCTATCGTGAGGCTGAAGTTTCGTTAGATAATTTTAATACCATTTTGCAAACTCCTGTTGAACCAAAACCAGCGAATCCTGTTCCAATAAAAGGCGTTCAAAATTTATCGTTTAATGAAGTAACCTTTAAACATCAAACAGCTACCAGCCCCGCTTTAAATGACATATCTTTTGAATTACAAAAAGGCGAAACCATCGCCTTTGTTGGTCCGTCGGGTTCGGGAAAAACAACCATGGTAAAATTATTAGTTGGCTTGTACCGTCCCGATACCGGTAAAATACGTTACAATGGCATTGATGGCAATGAAATTGACCTGGATCAATTGCGCGAACAAATTGGTTTTGTAACACAGGATACCCAACTATTTTCAGGAAGCATTCGCGAAAACTTATTGTTTGTTAGTCCAACCGCCAGTGATGCCGAATGTATGGAAATGCTTGAAAAAGCAGCATGTCAGAGTTTGTTAGCACGTGCCGATAAAGGTTTAGATACCGTAATTGGAGAAGGCGGTGTAAAAGTATCCGGAGGTGAAAAACAACGCTTGTCAATTGCGCGTGCACTTTTGCGCAAACCTAGTTTACTGGTTTTTGATGAGGCTACCTCTGCTTTAGATTCGCTTACTGAAAAAGAAATTAGTGAAACTATTCGCTCTATCTCCGACAATCGCCAGCATTTAACCGTGCTAATTGCACATCGCTTGTCCACGGTAATGCATGCCGATAAAATTATTGTGCTCGAAAAAGGTCAGATAGTTGAACAAGGTAAACACCACGATTTGTTGGATGCCAAAGGATTGTACTATGCGATGTGGCGTCAACAAATTGGTGAACGCGAGCGCTCTTCAATAAAAGTTGCTGTTGTGTAAATTAGGTATATCTAATGAAACAGCTATTTACATGCATACTTCTTAGTTTGCTTTTTTGTTCTTTTATCTTTCCATCAAAAATTGAAAAAGCATATAAAGCCTTAGAAATTTATAATTATTTTGAAGCTAAACGGCTCTTTCAACAAACTTTTAAAAAAGAAGTACTTGCGTCAGGCTATGGGTTAGCTACAATTTATTCGCGTAATGACAATCCATTTTACAACCTTGATTCAGCTTTCCGATATACTAAAAAATTAAATGCATTTTATGCAGCCAGCGATACGAAGAGAAGAATTGAATTAAAAAAATTTTCTATTGATTCGCTCTCAATAATTTGGTTACAGCAAAAAATAGATTCACTTCAATTTGTTAACACGAAGAAGCAACATACATTAGCAGCTTACCAAAAATTTATTGAACAACACAAAACAGCGCTGCAACTAAATGATGCCGTTGAACAAAGGAATCAGCTTGCTTATGAACTTGCTAAAACCGAAGGAACCTTGCAAGCATTTCAACAATTTATAGATACCTATCCAAATTCAAAACAAGCAATAGCAGCTAAAAAAGATTTTGACCGTAAATTGTATTTAACCGAAACCAAGGAAAATAAAATTGAACAATTTGCAAAATTCGTTCGAGAATATCCAACAAATCCCTATGCTCAAGTAGCTCAGGATTCAGTATATGCAAAAGAAACGGCGCATAAAACAGAAAGTGAGTATCTTAATTTTATTAAAAATTATCCAAAAAACAAACACTTAACTGATGCTTGGAAAGCTTTATACCGGTTATCTACACTGGATTTTTCAGCGAACGCCATTTCAGAATTTGTAAAAAAGTATCCCGATTTCCCTGACAAAGAATTTGTGGCAAATGAATTATCTCTTGCACGTAAACGACTTTTTAAAATTAGAGAAAATGGTAAATGGGGTTGCATGGATTCAACCGGTAATATCGTAATTACGCCACAATTCGATTGGTTGGAAGAATTTAGTGAAGGACTTGCGGTTGTCGAAAAATCAGGTAAAAGTGGGTATATTGATAAACAAGGAAAAGAAATAATACCCTTAAAGTTTACTGAAGCTGAAAAATTCGCTGGTGGTTTGGCTGTAGTAAAAATTGCTTCTCAGTATGGTGTTATCAATAAGAGTGGGAACTTCGTAGTACAAGCAAAGTACGATGAAATTGCAGATTTTAAAGAAGGATTGGCAGTAGCCAAAAAAGATGGAAAATACGGATATATCAATACTAAAGGAGAATTGATATACCCAGCAATTTATGATAATGCAGGAGATTTTAAGAACGGTTTTGCGGTGATCGAACAAAATCAAAAAAGCGGATACCTTACTAAAAGCGGGCAAATCTTGATAGCTCCCATTTACGATTGGGCTGAGAATTTTACTACCGAACTTGCAAAAGTTCAAATGGGAGATTACTATGGACTAATTTCTAAAAAAGGACAATTGGTGCTAGCAGCCGAATATGATAGAATTGATGCATTTGCTGCTGGAATAGCGCCTTTAGTGAAGGACGAAAAATTAGGCTATTGTGATACATCCGGAAAAATTTGTATTCCCTTGCTGTATGACTACACAAGTGATGAAAAGCCGCTCGATAATCTTCAAAACAACTTAATACGTGTGCAATTAAAAGGAAAAACCGGTTTTATTAATTTACAAAACAAAGTGGTTGTACCTATTGAATTTGAAGCTATCTCCTACCCTATTTCCGGATTATTTGTAGCGCAAAAAAAATCCAAATGGGGTTTAATTGATACGACCTTAAAAACACTTCTTCCGTTTAAGTATCAATATTTATCGCTAGTTTCTTCAACAATACTAAAGGTAAAAATTAAAAATAAATTTGGTTTAATAGATCACAAAGGCAAACAATTGCTTGCCCCCGAGTGGGATGCATTGCACAACATAACTGATTCAATGGTTGTTGTTGAACGTGGCGGAAACTATGGAATAATGCACCTTAACGGGAAGGTTATTCTTGCTGCTGAATTGGATAAACTACCGGAGCTAAGCGAAAAATATACACTATTAATACATAACGACAAGTTGGCCTGGTATGATTTATCAAACCTCAAATTTATATGGAAAGAGGAAGGTTATTAATTCGTTATGCATGAAAATTATTGTCACCAAAGACGGAAGTCATACACTACAACACCCCGAATTAGATGAAACCTATCATAGCATACATGGCGCTATACAGGAATCGATGCATGTATTCATTGAGGCCGGATTAAAAGCAATTGCTCATCAAAAAAAACAAATTTCAATTCTTGAAATTGGCTTCGGAACCGGTCTAAATGCATGGTTAACCGCCCTAACCGCGTATGAATTAACATGCGCTGTTGAATACACAACTTTAGAAACATTTCCGCTTATTCCTGAAATTACCCATCAATTAAACTTTGCAAATAGCGCAAGGTATAAGGAGTTTAACATATTATTTGCTGAATTGCACGCTTCTGAATGGGAAAAATTAATCCATCTAAATTCCTTTTTTAGTCTTGAGAAAAAGCACATTAAACTAGAAGATTTTGAAAGTAAAAAACAATTTGATTTAATTTATTTTGATGCTTTTTCGCCTCAGTCACAGCCAGAATTATGGACTGTTGCACAATTTTCTAAGCTTTATAAAAGTTTATATAATTCAGGTATACTCGTTACCTATTGCGCCAAAGGTGCTGTAAAACGAAATTTAAAGGAGGCAGGATTTGTTATTGAAACATTACCAGGACCGCCCGGAAAGCGCGAAATGACAAGAGCCGTAAAAATGATTCAATAATTTTAACTAGTTACTAAACTTCTCATAATGGTCGCATTAACATCAAACAACTTAACTGTACGCGTGTATGGCTTACTAATTAGAAATAACGCCGTATTGGTTAGCGATGAGTTTAGAATGGGAATGTTTATGACCAAGTTTCCAGGCGGAGGAATGGAACTTGGCGAAGGATTGCACGATTGCCTAAAACGCGAATGGATGGAAGAATTGGGTTTGGAAATTGACATTGTTTCACACTTTTACACCACCGATTACTATGTAAAATCGGCCTTTGATAATAGGCAATTGTTAAGTGTTTACTACTTGGTAGCAATGAAAAAAAATGAAGATCCAATTACTGATGAAAGTGAAATAATAAAAGATAATTTGTTGGAAAATTTTCAGCGATTTAGGTGGATAGCTTTGCAACATCTTAATCCAACTGATTTTACTTTTGAAATTGATAAAAAAGTTGCATCGCTTTTGGTTGATAACGTTACCTGACTAAATGCAATAGATTAGTAACAAACTCTTACGAATTGTTACTTGAGGTGCAAATTGGTATTTTCGTTTATTGCGTTACAAACGCAAACTTCATGCATCCGCGTTGCAAACGCGGACGAGTTGTGGGTTGTGGGCTGCAATCTCGAACGAGTTGTGAGTTGAGTTGCAAATTGGTATTTTCGTTTATTGCGTTACAAACGCAAATTTTATGCATCCGCGTTGCAAACGCGGACGAGTTGTGAGAGGTGGGCTGAAAACTTGGACTAGTAGTGAGTTGAGGTGCAAATTCGTATTTTCGTTTATTGCGTTACAAACGCAAACTTCATGCATCCGCGTTGCAAACGCGGATGAGTTGTGGAATGTGGGCTGCGAAATCGGACGAGTAGTAAGTTGAGGTGCAAATTGGTATTTTCGTTTATTGCGTTACAAACGCAAATTTTATGCATCCGCGTTGCAAACGCGGACGAGTTGTGGGCTGCAATCTCGAACGAGTTGTGTGTTGAGGTGCAAATTGGTATTTTCGTTTATTGCGTTACAAACGCAAATTTCATGCATCCGCGTTGCAAACGCGGACGAGTTGTGGGTTGTGGGCTGCAATCTCGAACGAGATGTGTGTTGAGGTGCAAATTGGTATATTCGTCTATTGCGTTACAAACGCAAATTTTATGCATCCGCGTTGCAAACGCGGACGAGTGAAGGTTGAAGAAATATTGCAATTACCAAATCTTTACTCGATCGTTCTTTTCGCGATACATCGCATTACCCGGCTTTACATTAAATGCTGAATAAAATTGCTCCATCACGCTTAATGGTCCATTTACTCGATATTTTGAAGGCGAATGTACATCCGTCATGATGCGTTTTGCTATTTCTTCATTTCTACGTTGTATTAACCAAGCAAAGGCGTAGCTTAAGAAATAGCGCTGCTCGGCAGTATATCCATTCTTAACAGTATTTGCTTGCCCATCTTTTGTTTTTTTGAAAGCTTCATATCCCATAAGCACTCCACCCAAATCGGCCAAATTTTCGCCCAATGTGTTTAATCCACGCAGATGAAGCGAATCAAGCATCACATAGTCATCGTATTGTTTTACCATCAATGCTGTTCGGGCTTTAAAGTTTGCTCTGTCTTCCTTACTCCACCAATCATTTAGATTTCCATTTTCGTCATACAAGCTTCCTTCATCATCAAAACCATGAGTTATTTCATGACCAAAAGTAGAGCCTCCAATAATTCCATACAATATAGCATCTTCGGGCATTTGAGTCTTTGTATAACCCGGCACCAAAATATTGCAAGCAGGTATTACAATCTCGTTGTTGCTTGGATTATAATAGGCATTATAAGTTTGTGGTGTCATGTGCCACTCAGTGCGATCAACAGGT
>DGQS01000009.1 GCA_002389785.1 Bacteroidetes bacterium UBA4408 | reverse complement strand
AATAGAAGGTGTTGAAGGGAAAGGGCTACCGGGACCTGACCACACATAATTGTATGGAGGTACCCCACCACTAACACTTGTACTTAAACATCCTGTAGTTGTGCCATTACAAGTAACTATTGAAGAAACTGCTAAGTTACTGGTAATAGAGTCCGGCTCTGTTAAGATTACTACTTCGTTATCAATACATCCATTCTGATCGGTAATGATTAATTCATAAGTAGCAGCTGTTAAAGTACTAATGTTGGCGGTAGTTGCAGCTATCACTCCCGGAGGGTTTGTTTTTATCCAAGTACGAGTATAAGGAGGTGTTCCACCGGAAGTAGTTGTATTAATAAATCCATTGTTACCTCCATTACATTGCACCTGAAAGCCTCCCGGGTAAGTTGAATTGGTGTGATTGGTTATTAAAGAGCTCGGTTGAGTAACTGTAATTACAGTGGTGTCTTTACAATTGTTGGCATCGGTGATAATTACAGTATAAAAACCATTGTCAAGGTTTGCTAAATCCTGTGTGGTTACATTCACAATCGATGGACCATTCCAATTATAGGTATAAGGAGTAACACCTCCAAATGGAGTAATGTTGATGGTTCCCGTATTACCACCTGCGCATGGGGCCGAGGTCATTACAAAACTAAGTGAATCATCGCTTGGTTCTGTCAAGGTGATGCTGGTAGTAGTTGAGCAACCTTTTGTATCACTTACAATTACTGAATACAAACCAGCTGCAACCCCGGTTAAATCTTCAATAGAAGACGTAAAGGTGCTTGGCCCACTCCAAGTATAAGTGTATGCAGGATTACCTCCACTAACCGCTAGGTTAATGTTGGTGGTTCCTCCATAACATGCGATAGAAAAACCATTGAAGTTGGTGGTTGTTGCAATTGCCGATAAACTTCCTGTAGGTTGTGTAATGGTTGCATTTAGTACAATTGGAGTCGCGCAACCATTATGATCAAACACCTGAACTGTATAATTACCTGCGATTAAATTTGCAGCAACTGCAGCATTATTCACAAATGGCCCGCCGGGTCCACTCCATGAATAATCATAAACGCCGCTTCCTCCACTTGCAGTAACAATTATTTGTCCGTCGTTATTTCCAAAACAGCTTACTGCTGTGATGTTCGCTGGATTAATAACGGCAGAAAGTGCCGAAGATGGTTGTGTGATGATGACCGATAAAACTACGGTATTGGTACAACCATTATTGTCGCGTATGGTAACTGTATAGGTACCAACAGCAAGATTTGTAGCCGTAGCTCCAGTTTGTCCGTTGCTCCAAGTATAATTGTATGCTCCACTTCCACCAGTTCCTTGAGCTGTTGCTGAACCGGTTGCTGTTCCAAAACACAAAATATCTGTGGAAGAAACAATAGATCCGCCCAAAGCAACAGTAGGTTGTGTGATGGTTACACTTTGTATAACGGGTGTAGGACAATTGTTTGCATCACGAACATAAACCGTATAAGTTCCAATTGTTAAGTTCGATATTGAAGCTGTTGTTGCAGCACCGGGTACCCAAGAGTAGGTGTAAGCGCCGCTACCTCCGCTTGCAATTGCAGTTGCAACCCCCGTAGCTCCACCGTTACATGCAACATTTGTTTGCGAAGTTGTAGCACTTAATGCAGAGGTCGGTTGGGTAATGGTTACAGATGCTGAAACTTGAGTACTGCAACCATTGTTGTCGTTAACAAAAACGGTGTAGTTTCCACTTGCCAAACCTGTTGCTGTTAGTCCTGATTGAGATGGAGTTGAATTCCAAGAAATAGTATATAATCCACTACCTCCTGTTATAACCGCGGTAGCAGTTCCTGCATTTCCTCCAAAGCATGTATTATCGGTATGACTAGGTATTGATACCGCTAAAGCTCCGCTTGGTTGTGTAATGGTAGCCTGCAATACAAAAGGCACAGTACATCCGTTGCGATCGAACACCTGCACTGTGTATACTCCTGCTGTTAAACCGCTTGCATTGGGTGAATTATTTACAAATGCTCCACCCGGTCCATTCCATGAATAATCGTAAACTCCACTACCTCCTGTTGGACTTACGGTTACAGTTCCATTGTTTCCGCCAAAACAAGAAATATTGGTATTGCTTATTGTTCCTCCTAAAGCATTGGTTGTCTCAGTTATGGACACATTTATAACTACAGGAGTAGCACATCCGTTAGCATCCCGAACTGTAACCTGATAGCTTCCGGCGCATAAATTAGTAGCTGTGGCTGTATTCTGAACTGGTGTTGTAGTCCAGGTATAAGTATAAGAACCACTTCCGCCGCTAGCGTTTACGGTTGCTGAACCGTTGCAAGCTCCCTTACACAATACATTGCTTTTAGGTCCTAAAACCGCTGAAAATCCCAAGGCGGGCTCTGTTATTGTGACCGATAAGTTAACCGGAATCGTACAACCATTATTGTCAAATACATTTACCGAATATACACCGGCAGCCAATCCTGTAGCGGTAGCTGTTAATTGACCATTGCTCCAAGAGTAGGAATATGCACCACTTCCTCCCGATCCTGCAGCTGTAGCTGAACCACTGGCCTCACCCTTACACAATACATTGCTTTGCGCAGTTATTGAAGCCCCTAAAACTGTAGCTGGTTGGGTTATAACAACCGGTACAGTCGCACTACAGTTACGTGCATCCTTTACAATAACGTTGTAAGTTCCGGCTGCTAGGCCTGTAGCCGTTTGAGTAAACTGTCCATTGCTCCAAGTGTAGGTATAAGGCAAAGTCCCACCTGAAGGAGTAACAGTAGCCGATCCAGTTGCTCCACCATTGCAAAACACATTGGTTTGCGAAGTAATAGCAGCAGACAGTGCAGCACTTGGCTGTGTTATAGTTACAGTGTTGGTAGCAACACAAGCATTTACATCACGGATGGTAATGGTATAGATACCTGGAGGCAAATTAGTTGCTGTAGCAGTATTTTGAATTGGTGATGAATTCCAAGTATAGGTATACGGTGCAGTACCTCCAGATGCAACAACTGTTGCTGTTCCATTAGCCTGCCCGAAACAACTCACAGGGGCACTTGAACTAACAGTAGCTGTTAAGTTTCCATTAGGTTGTGTTAAGGTAACACATTGACCTCCTACCCCGTTGGTACATCCATTCACATCGCGTACGGTAACACAATAGGTCCCGGCAGCTAAGCCTGTTGGACTTTGAACATTTGAATTAAACCCTCCCGGACCGGTCCAGGTATAAGTATAGGGCGGGGTTCCACCCGAAGGATTGGTTGTGATTGAACCTGTTGACGATCCATTGCAAGCGATGTTGAAACCTCCAATAACCGTTGGACTGTTTAAGTTTCCGTTAAGTATTCCCGGTTGGGTTAATGTAAAGGATCCTGTTTTAGTACAACCTTTACTATCAGTAACAGTTACTGTGTAATTACCCGGTCCTTTACCTGTAATATCTTTACTCGTTAAAGGTGGTGTATTCCAGCTGTAGCTGTAGGTTCCCAAACCACCGGTTGGGTTAAGTACAACCGAACCTGTTGTTTGCCCATTACACAAAATATTGGTAGGAACAGCATTTAAGTTGATGTCGCTAACTTTAATCGTTGAACGTCTAATGTTGCTACATGCTCCGGCAGTCGTAGTTAATGTGTAGGTAGTAGTAGTGGTTGGACTAGCAATTGGATTTTTGATTGATGGTGAATTAAGTCCGGTTGTTGGAAGCCAATTAAAAGTTAATCCGGACGTAGTTGTTGTTAACTGTACTGATTGCCCAGGGCATATAGAATCTTTTGGTGGGTTTATCGTAACATAGAGAGAATCGTGTATTTCTATTTTCAAACTATCTGTTGGAGGATTTCCTGCACACAAAGGATTTCCAATATATACGGTAACGCCCTCTATTCCTTCGTTCAAACCATCGTTAATAGGAGTTATTACAAAACTTGCAGTAGCTACGTTAGCAGGAAAAAACACTGAACTTCCAGCATTGCTCACTGTGTAATCTGTGTTTTTTATTGCAGTACCGCCAAATGAAAAGGGAACAGTTAAGGTTTTATTGTTTACTGGAAACCGTGTAAAGGTTACTGTTGCAGGATTACAACCTTCAATCATTTGTGGCAATGAGTTGAGCGTTGCATAGCTTATGGTAACATTATTACTCTCAATCTGTTCAATAAATACACCCGAATCCCATTTACGATCAGACGCATCGGCAATTACTAGTTTCAAGTGATAGGTTTGACATGGTTGAACGGCTGAAATTGCGGTCAGGTTTTTAGTAAAGCCATCGTATTGTATCGTTTGTCCGGGAACGGTTTGGTTGTCTACGTAATAGGCACAATTGGTGCAGGGTCCGGTATTTGCTGTTCCATTGTTTACAGTATTAATGGTACATGGCGCCCCTCCGGGTATAATGGCAATGTTTTTAGAACCCACAATTCCAGGACCTGAAATGAAGAAGCCAAATACGTCATTAAATTGTGAATTTACCCATTCAGGATATTCTTCAGAAGCAAAAACGTAATCAAATTTTAACGTATCTCCTTCCGGAATAATGTCAAACTCAAATGTACACGCATCGTAAGTTGTACGCCCTGTTACTGCATTTAATTGCGCATCTCCGGCTGTTCCTACTTGCACCGTTTTGTTTCCTACGTTATTTGGACCAATCGCATCGGTAGCAAGGCCCGATGTTAAAATTACACCGGCATTAGAACCCAAATTTGTGGCTGTTGCTGTGTAACTTCCATATCCATTTGCACCACAAACAATGGTAGGATTAAGGATTTTCACCCCTTGTCCGGCAATTTTTTGTGCCATTTGTAAAGGTGTTTGAGTGGTGTTTACAATTAGCTGTGCCTGCAAATTACCTGTAAAAACCAATAAGGTAATTGCGCTGAATAGGGTAGATAAAAACTTTTTCATGATAGGGCCTGTTTACTATTTTTATTGAGCTATTCTCTACTGATAGAGATTCTATTTATGGTGCTAAATACGTTTTTTCAAATGTAGAAAGCTATTTTTATTGTTTCTAAAGATACAAACTAAAAGTTTTAAACATTGCCTTCCTAATAAACTTTTTCATTTGTAATTGCTTATCCTTTACTCAGCATACGATAAAACGTTGAAGCTGGTTGCAAAATTCTGATGGTTTATAAAACATCATCGTTAGTTGGTAGGTAGCTTTGTTTTAAAGCGTTTCAGAGCAACAGAAATCGATCTAAAAAAAAGAGCGGCTTTCTACCGCTCATTTTTTTCAATTTAAAGACATGGTTATAACTTCAGCTTGTAATGCTGTTTGATATTACCATTTGTTATTTCAAGTGTATAAATACCTTTACTAATCGTTGGCCAATTTAGTTGAACATAGCCACTTTGATGTAATGTTTTAGCAATGGCGTTTCCAACCTGTTTACCTGTTGAAGTAAACAATCTGAACTGAACCGCTTTTGAACCATTAACATCAAATGTTATTTTGCAAGTTGTACCTTCCACACTTACACTAAATTGCTCACTAGCGGGTAGTGTAGTTTGTGCGGTAACGTTATCAACACGAATGTTTTGTTGTGCTGTACTAATGCAACCGGCTAAATTGCTACAGGTAAGTACAACGGAATAATTGCCCGGTTGTAAAAAGGTGTGCACAGGATTGCTGCTGCTGTCGATGAAGGAACCGTCGCCAAAATCCCAACTATAGCTTAAGGCTCCCAACGAATTATTGGTAAACTGCACAGAAGTATTTCCGGGATAATGAAGCAATGTGTCGTTTACTTCGAAATAGGCCTTTAATTCTTCTACCGCTAAATGTAAAATAAATCTGCTGTAAGCGCTCACCGTATCAATACCGGAATAAAACGAGTAACTACTGTCACTCAGTAAATCTACTTTATTACCTGTTAATTTATCTTCAAAAACAAGGCATTTAAAGCTTTTAAAAGAGTTTAATCCCTTAAAATTTAGTGTATAATTGCCTGCTGTGTTCACCTTAACTTTTACATCTACTTGCATATTATTTAGAGGCATTTCAAAGGTATTTACTACATATTCAACACCATTTAATTTGCTACAAATATTGGGTGCAGCATAATCAAAACTGTACAATTTATAGGCATCAAATGCCGGATCAAAATTGGTACTCGCACCTTGTTTTAATTGAAGCACCGCTTCGTCTTTATAAATACCTCCCAAACCACTCAATTCCATCCGAAGTAAGTTCAGAGGTAAAGGATTACCGCTTTTGTAAAAAGCCGGACTGTTATTAGCCTTGCAATCTTCAGTAATAATTAATTCGGGTGCAAGCGAATTTGCATGTACAAAAAATGATTGTGATGAAGCAATTATCTCACTTCCTCCATTAAAACTAACCCCACCAACAGAACCTACATATTGTGAATTATCGGTGTCATAAATATACACTGCGTCATCCATATTTGTTTTAGTCCAATTGGGAGAACCCCAGTCTATTGCTGATGCATACGGATTGTTTACTAAATTCCAGCCATCGTTACTCACATTTAAGTTGTTGGTGTAAGTTACTCCCAAATCCTGATCATCCAACAATGGAGGACCTGTCACACTAATTAGTTTATCGGCCACAGTGCTTGCATTATCCGCTACAAACACAAAATAACCCTTAAACGGATCAACTGCATCGGCTGAATTGGTTGCCGGAATATAAGTTGCAACTGCATCCAACAAGCCTCCCACTGTTTCATCGTAACCATAAATACTAATAAAAGTACCTGTTCCGGTAGTTGATCCGGTAAACCCAGAAGTAACTATATCGTCGCACCATTCAGCTAGTGTAGCTCCGCTTACCGGCATTCCCATGGTTACCCAGCCAGAATTGCCTCCGGTAATAAAGCGCTGCATGGTAATGTTGCCAACCAAACCTCCATTTACTACCGGCGCTATTCGTGCAGTAGTAGTGGCCGATGATAATAGTGTAAAATTAAATCCGGTCGTAATTAAATTTCCATTCGTTAAAAATAACGCATCACTTATACTAATTGATGAAGCTAAACTTACACCGGCCGCATTGTTTATATCCAATGAGGCATAGATAGAACTTGGCGCGATGGCCGGAATACTTTGAGCAGAGGTTCCATTAAATTCCAAAGTGCTTCCGGTGGTGGTATAATTTCCACTACCGGGGCTAAAATTCGCAGCAATTTGAATAGTACCTGTGTTGTCGAAACTACGATCCCCATTTCCACTATTGGTGATATTACCATAACTCCCTGCAGTAATGTTTTGTGCACCGGCTGAAGAATAATCGATGGTTGAATTATCCGTTACTATCAAACTGCTAATGGTAGTTGAAATGGAACTTGAAGCGCTGCCTGAAAAACCCGCTGCTTTGCTCGTTACGTAAGTTCCACTAATGCTTACCTGACCAGAACCGGTAATTTGATTTGAACCCATGTTTAAAGTGCCGAAAGCCCCAATGCTCAATAAGCCATCGTTTGTAATATCTCCGGCTAAATTCAAATTCCCACCGTTAATGGTGATGCTGCCACCACTTTCTACAACAATACTTTGAGCGAATTGATTACCGGCACTTATCAATGGATAAAAAGGTGCTCCCGATTCAATGAGCACATTCGTGGAGGCTGTAGGAACTCCCCCACACCAATTTCCGGCATTACTCCAATCGTTGCTAATTAAGCCCAACCAGGTTCCGGGTAAACTCTTGGTGAGCGTAATTGTATTAGGAGTATTTCCACATGGGCTAATTCCCAGTGCTGTGAGTGTAATTTGCACACTTCCCACAAGTAAATCGGAGGCTCCAAAAGTGTAAGTACTGGCCAACAAACCGCTATTATTAAAGGTACCGTCTCCGGCTGTCGACCAAAGTACGCCTGAATTATTGCTTGCAGTAGCTGCACTAAAGGTAAAACTGTTGCTACCACAAGCTACAGCATTTCCTCCGGCATTTGCAATTGCAAGTGGATTAACTGTTTACAAAGGCGTTCCGCTTAATCCGCTTCCGCCGCAACCTCCTGTACTGGTAACTGATACCAGCGAATATGTTTTTGTTGATGAGGGTGTAACAGAAATTGAACTACCACTGGTATATCCGTTTACGGTTGATGGGGTTGTTCCATCACTATAAACCACTGAAAATGGCGAGGTTCCACCGCTGATAGCAACGCTTAAATTGGTGCTGTTTCCGGTGCAAATTGTTGTTGATCCCGACAAAATAGCCGCAGTGGAACCAAAGTTTACAGTAACGGTTGGAGTTCCGCTTAAACCGGTTCCTACACAACCACCGGTGCCGGTTACCGAAACCAAAGAATAAGTTGTAGTAGCAACAGGTGTTACAGGAATTGCACTACCACTGGTATATCCATTCACCGTAAAGGAAGTAACGCCATCGGAATAAACAACTGAAAATGGTGGTGTTCCTCCGGTGATAGCGACACTCAAATTCGTACTGTTCCCATTGCAAATTGAAGCTGTTCCCGAAAGCACAGCTGCTGATGAATTAACACAACCACTGGTTGCGATATTGATGATACCTGTCGATGGTGACAAAAACCAAGTATTGTTCTTATTAGTGGCTGGTGAGGAAGTACTACCCCAAGAACCATTGGCTTGATTGCTCCCCCCTAGCGTAAGGGAATTGGCAGATGAAGTGAAAGTTGAGAGATTGGCTTTTGCTGTACCACTAATTGAAATATTCGCAAATATGCTCAATGCAGCAGCAAACGTTTTATTTCCGCTAACAGCGAGCGCTAAATTGGTATAATTTCCATTAGATATGGTTTGATTACCTGCAGCATTAAATGTAATTGTTCCTCCCCAATTTTTTCCATTACTTATAGGCGTTGCAGAAGTGTTTTGAGTTAGAATATTTCCGGCATTTGAAGGACTTCCCGAAACGCTTAAAGTATTTGTCACCATATCCAAAGTTCCACCTAGGGTAGTTGATAAAATGCTACAACTTATATTTCCTCCGGCAGTTTGTGTTCCGGTAGTATTACTTAATGCTAAAGTTGCATAAGCTGGAGTTGAATAAACTGTTTGTCCACCATTACTTCTATTGTAGTTTACAGTTCCTCCGGCAAGTGCGAGTGTGCTAAAGTTTAGTGGAAAATTACTCCCGGCTTGTCCTCCGCTAGTACCTCCCAAACGCAGCGTACCTGAAATTGTTAATGTTCCACCTGCTGCAGTTCGATTACTTGTGAAGGTACTTAAATCATAAATTCCATTTACAGTTAATACCGATGTTATTGGTGTATTAATACTCAAAGTCGTGGTTGAACTCCCGGAGATGATGAGTGTAGAAAATGTAGAGGAGGTGCTTCCAACTATGGTTTGAGTAACACCATTAAAATTTACCACGCCGTTATTGTGGGTAAAAGTTCCTCCGTTATTTGTCCAGTTACCACTCACGGTAAATGAACCAGTGCTTCCCGGTGCAGAAAGTGTTCCACTACTTAAAAGCACATTTGTACATACTGTATTTCCAGCTGTTCCCGATAGTCCGGTGTAGGTTCCCCCCGAAACAGTGAGTCCGCCATTAAAGGTTTGTGTAGCTGTTCCTGCAGTGTAAGTCCCACCGCTAACGCTTGTTAAACCGCTTATTGTGCTGGCAAAATTATTTGCATTAAAGGTTCCTGCACTTACTTCAAATGCTCCACCTAGAATCAAAGCAGCTGAAGTTCGTTGAAATGTTCCCGCACCGGCTTTTGTTAATTTGTTACTTCCGGTGCTTATTGTTCCTGATAATTGGACTGTGCCGGCAGCAATTTGAGTTATGGTTAAGGGTTGATTGAGCGTTATTGTTCCACTAAAAACTGAAGTATTCGCTGTGTTTCCACCTAGACTGTATACCCCCGAACTTACCTGATTGGCAATGGTAACTGCACGTGCTATAGTGAAAGCTCCACCGGTTAACAAAGTGGGACTTAAATTGGAAATAGTTGTGGCAACATCTCCCAAAGTAACGGCTGTTGCTGAATTTCCAAAAGGACCGTTTGTGCTTACCGATACCGAAGCTCCGGCAATTAAGGTACCACCGCTGACAGTGGTTGTTCCGGTATAAGAGCTGGTTCCGCTAAGTGTTGCGGTGCTGGTTGCTATTTTAGTTAATGAAAGCGTCCCGGTCGAATTACTGATAACACCGGACAATGTAAGCACTTGTCCTTCTGCGCTTGTTGCTGTAATTCCTCCCAAATTCAAATTAAAGGTTCCGGCCGTTGCTAAATTAATGTTCGATGCTATCGTTCGATTTGAACCATACGCATCTATCGTTGAGTTAGACGCTGTTACAGTTAATGGACGGCTAAATGTAGTGGCATTATTTTGTAAGGTTCCTCCATTTAAATTTATTCCTGATGCGTTGTTCCCAAATGCCCCATTGGTTGAAGCTACAACAGTGTTGTTACTTGCTCTGAGAATTCCGGCAGAAATAGTAGTAGTCCCCGAATAAGTATTTAACGCAGCAAGCTCCATACAACCAACACCTGTTTTAATTATTCCAAAGCTTGCACCACTCACAATACCACTTATGGTCAAATCTTTTGAAGTAGTTCCATCGTCGGCTACTGTAAAGGTGCGTGTGGCCCTGAGCGAAATCGGGCACGTAATTACCGCTCCTACTGTACCTGTACCTGCGTTGTTTACCGTAACATTTCCTCCTAAATTTAAAGTCCCGGTTCCTGATATGGTTGCTGCAGCTGTAGCTGCACAAAATAACACCGTGCTAAGTGGTGCTGTGGTGGCTCCTAAAGAAAAGGTTGATAAAGCAAGTGTTGCACCTGCATTTACGGTAAGTATATTGCTTAGGTTTGTATTCGCTCTTAAGCTCTTCGTACTATTGTTCGTAAGGGTTAAGTTATAATACGTAAAAGTTCCAATCGTTTGCGCCCCTCCTCCATTGTAGTTTACCGTACCCGTTGAAGGAGTAAGCGTACCTCCTCCACCCGAAAACAAAGACCCTCCAACATTTAGTAATCCTGCTCCTGTAAAGCTAATCGTTGCGCCCCTACGGCCACTGTTGTTGGTTGTGATGTTTCCGGTTATCGTCACAGTTCCGGTAGATATAGTTAGACGATGCCGTGAACTATTGCCAGTATTGGTATATGCAAGTGTAGCAGCTGTTAGGCTTCCACTACCTACTGCCAATAAATTGATATTGCTTGTACCCGGACCGGCCGCACGAGGTATGGTGATTGTTCCTGAAACACTCAGGCTATTGCTTCCCGAAATTGTAAGGGTATTGCTTCGGGCTACACCCGATTCGTAAGTGATGGATGAACAAGCCGAATTTACATTCACCGTTACAATAAACCCCCCGCCTATATTTACAACATCGCCGGCTACCGGAAAAGTTCCTGTATTGGTAGCACTTACAAAACTTACAGTACTCCAGGTACTGTTTGCATTCCAATTACCTGTAGCACGTGAATAGTACGTTATAGCTTTCGTTGTTCCCACAAAGGCTAAACAAAATAATAAACCAAGTACCCATGCTTTTTGTTGCAGCTTTCTTAATCTAAACACTGACAGGTAATCAGCCGAACAAAAACAATGGAATCGTGAATTTTTGTTTGATGAAATCATTTACTTACAATTAAGTTACATTCTATAATAAATACGGCTGGTGTATAATTGGGTTTTACCCTTTCGGTAAAAGTTTTATTTCTATCGGTAAATTTCTGAAATGCACTTAGTTTAATTTGCTTATTCCCAAAATATTAACAACATTATTATGTTAATAATATTAGTCGCATAGTACAAATAAAAAGGCGTGATATCTAAAGTAATATCACGCCTTTTGTAAGCTAAGTAGTAATCTGCAGGTGTTCTAGAAGGTAATTTTTTGCGTTTTACTACGGTTGTTGAATCTGGTTTCAACAGTGTATACTCCTTTTGCATAACCGGCTGTTTGGAGTAAAATCTGACCATTGTTTTGAACTGTTTTTTGTTCCGTTTCACTAACCTTCTCGCCTAAGCTATTGTAAATGCAAACAGTTAGTTTTGTGCTGTTTTTAAAGGCATAATTTAAGGTCAATCCCTGTGCAGTGTTTACAACTTCTACACTTTCAGATAAATTGATTCCAGTAACAGCGGTAACATTTTCAACAGTAATAATCTGGCTGATAGACTCACTGCATCCGGCTGCATTAGATGCGGTAAAGCTAACGGTATAAACACCTGGTGCATTGTATGTGTGAGATGGATTTGCACTTGTTTCGAGGGCTGTTCCATCTCCAAAATTCCAGCTGTACGTTGCTGCACCTGTACTGTTGTTTGAATAAGTAACCGAAGTATTTCCTGGGTAGCTTAAAGTAGTTGCACTTGGAGTAATTGAAGGAACAATATTTTCAACACCAAAATGTAATACAAAGCGAGAGTATGCAGAAGCAGTATCAATTGCTGAGGTAAAAGTGTAGCTACTATCCGTTGATAAGTCTATTACTGTTTGTGTTAACTTATCTTCAAAAGTAAAGCAACTTACACCATTGCGATAATTAGCCAGGCCAACAAAGTTGATGGTGAAAGTTCCGGCAACTGGTACGTTTACTTTAACATCCAAATCTAAGTTCGAGTTCAACACATCTACCGAATTTACAACGTATTCAATTCCTCCCAATCTTGTACTGATATTGGCAACAGTAGGGTCAAAGCTATAAAGTTTATAGGCATCAAATGAGCCGTCAAAATTTGAGCTTGCGCCTGCTTTACTTTGAAAAACCGTTTCATCAACATAGGCACTGTTGGCATCGCTTAATTGTAATCGCAATAAGTTAGGAGTAGTTGAGGAGCTACGGTAGTAAGTGGGATTAAGTGTGCTTTTCGCATTTTCAGAAATAGACAACACAGGACTAGCTGCATTTGCATGAACAAAAAATGCTTGAGAGGAAGCAATAATTTCGTTTCCAAAATTATAACTAACACCATTTACCACACCAACATACTGTGGGATTTCGGTATTGTAAATATAAATTGCATCGTCAATGTTGGTTTTGGTCCAGTTTAGCGATAGCCAGTCAATAGCTGAAACATATGGATTACTAATCAAATTCCATCCATCTTCATCCACACTTGTATTTGCGCTATAACTAACATTAAAGGTTTGCGTTCCGGTTAATACGGGTCCGGTAATATCTAATGTTTTATCAGCAACCGTAGTTGCATTGTCGGCTACATATACAAAATAACCCTTTTTAGGATCGACAGCATTGCTGGCATCGGTAACTCCCACGTAAGAGGCAGAAGCATCGGCATTGCCAGCTACTGTTTCGTCATATCCGTAGATACTTACAAATGTACCTGTTCCGGTGGTTGAACCAGTAAATCCTGAGGTTGTAATATCATCGGTCCAATCAGCAATTGTACGTCCTGTAGCAGGCATACCAATAAACGTCCATCCGGCATCACCACCGGGTACAAAACGCTGTATGGTTACATCACCATTGATGCTTCCTCCGGTAACCGGAGCAATTCGCGCAGTTTGAGTTTGTGTAGATAAAAAGGTAAAAGTATAACCTGTGGTAGTAAATACTCCATTTGTTAAGGTTAGAGCACCTTCCAAATTTAAATCTGCATTCATTGAAACTCCTGCAGCATTATTAATAGTAAGGTTATTGTATTTTGAAGCCGGAGCTAAGGCTACTGCCGTTTGAGCACTCGTTCCATTGTACACAACTGTGCTATTGGTAGTTGTATAATTTCCACTTCCCGGTGAAAAGGCCCCCGAAATAGCAATTGTTCCACCATTTTCTAAGGTTCGTGAACCATTACCACTATTGCTGATGTTGGCATAATTACCGCTTGTAATAGATTGTCCACCTGCTGAAGTGTAATCAACAGTTGAAGATGAGCCTAGTGTTAAACTGCCAATGCTATTGCTGATAGCAGTACCTGCACTTCCGCTAAATCCTGCTGCTTTGCTTGTTTTAAATGTTCCATTTATTACTACTGTTCCACTTCCCAAAACTTGGTTTGAAACCATGTCCAAAGTTCCTGAAGAGCCAACCGACAAGGTTCCGTTATTGGTAATATCTCCGGTAGCAGCCATAGTTAAATCGCCACCATTAATATCAAGCGTAGCGCTGCTGCCAATACTTATCGATTTTGCAACAGCACCGCTTCCTGTAATAGCAGGAGCAAATGGGGTTCCACTGGTAATACTCACATCGGTAGTTGCTGTAGGTAAAGTACCACACCAGTTTACCGCATCAAACCAGTTGTTGCTGCCGCTATTGCTACCAATCCAAACACCGGATGAGGTAACTAAAACTGACGTTGTTGATGAATTTGCTGATGCAACTGAAGTATTTTCTGCCCGCACTCGATAGTAGTAAGTTGTATTTGCAGTTAGGTTAGTATTTACCGGGTAGGTGGTAACATTTCCTACACTTAAGTCTTGATATCCAGTAACAAAAGCTGTTGAGCTCCCGGAAACAATAAAGTCATCTATTGTCCATCGTTCCGAAGAAGCATTATTTAAAAGTGTAATTCTAACTTTTAAATTTGTTGTCGAAGGTAAATTTGTTACGGTAACAGTACTGTAGCCATCTGTTGTACGAACACCACCACCTGCTGGCGAAAAATCAACTGGAGTTCCATTACCATCGTAAGCTGTGCTGGCAAGACCTGATGCGCTATAGCCCCAAACAGCATTTCCATTTCCAAGCACTCTAACAGTACTATAATAGGTTGTTCCACCGTCTGGACTAATTTCAACAGTTGCAATATCTCCTGCATCAGCACCATTGCCGGTAGAACCGACAGAAAATGATGAAAGTTTGAACGTCATTTGATTTGAACTCGTTGCTGTAGTATTAATATTTGATGAGGTAATTGTTACACTTCCATTTGTTTTGCCATAACTATATGTTCCGGAATTGGCATAAGGACTGCTTCCTGGTAAATCAGTTCCGGAAACTGTACTTCCTGAACTAAAAGTACCTGTTCCTGTTGTTTCAGTGAAGCTACTTAAACTGTTTTCAAATCCATCCGATGCCAATGTAGGTGTAGCTGAAAAGCTTGAATTAATACTTACATCTAATCGATAGTTGTCGGCACCTGTAACACTTGACCAATTTGCATCAAAGCTAGTACAAGCAATATTTGTAGCTGAAGCAATTGTTGGTGCAGGAACTGTTGCGGTTCCGGTTAATGCTACGGTCGGAGGACTACTAACAGAACCTCCGCTAAAGGTAATATTAACGCCAGTTTTAGTACCTGCTGTTTGAGGATTAAATTTAACATAAACCGGTACATTAGTAAATCCGCTACCAGTATACGCAATGGTTGCTGTTGAACCAAAAGAGCTATTGTCACTTGAAACTGTCCAGTCAGTATTGGGAGCAGTTATAGTTATATTTCCAGACGCAGGTGATAGTAGTGCGCCACTTAAATTGAAAGTTTGTGAGGATGAAGTTGTGAGTACATTTTGTGCTCCAAATGTCAAAGTAGAAGCCGATGTAGTTAAATTTGATGTTGCAGAAGTTACCGTCAAAATTAACTCTCCTGAAACAACAGAAAGCGAATTAGTACCAACAGTGCCACTTCCGTTTACTGTTAAAGCTCCCGGAGTACCTGTTACACCTGTTGCAGAACCCCCTTTTGCTATTATTGTATAGTTACCTGCTGCTAATGTTGAACTTGTTGTTATTGTCACAGGTGAACTATTTAAAGCTAAAGCACCTGCACTTGCTCCTGTTACGGTAAGTGGTGGTGTTCCACCTCCACCATAGGCAGTAAAAGCTATACCTCCTGCAGATAGTGTAAGTCCCTTAGTGTTCGTAACAGTTAACGTTCCTGTAGTGTTAGCACCGGTAGCAGATAATTTTAAAGTTTGCCCTGCTCCTAATGATAATGCTGTTGTTAAACCTGTTACATTAAAGGTTGCTCCTGAGCCAATTGTAATGTTTGGAGAGGAGGCTATTGAGCCAGCGGTAGATAAAGAGAGTGTACCACCCGTAATGGTCGTGTTACCTGAGTAAGTATTTACACCCGATAAGGTTAATACTCCTGCACCGCTTCCAACTTTGTTTAAGTTTTTACCAGATCCACTAATAACAGAACTTATTGTAATACCCCCTGCTCCATCAACTGCAATTATATTATCGGTTGCATTACCTAAGCCAATAATTAAACCAGTAGAAGATCCAGGAGCAATTGTATGAGTTGTAGCACTTACATTTCTAATGATTGTATTGGCAATTGAGTTAATTGTCATTCCATTTAATGTATATGTTCCTCCTGTTGTTCCTGAACTATTGCTAATTGTTCGAGCTGTAGTTGCAGATGAACCCCAATGAATGCATCCAATACTAGAATTAGCACCTGAAATTCCATTCATATTAATTCCATTTGTTCCAGCATTAGTATTATTGTTAAAAAACGCTTCAGAGGTAGTTGTGTTTGGTGGACCGGAAGGAGACCAATTACCTGCTGTCAACCAAGCTGTGCTAGTTGCACCTGACCAAGTAAAAGTCGTCTGACCTAATCCAAGCTTTGAGCTAAGGATTAAAATGAACGTGACTATACTTATTAACAATAATTTTTGTAGCTTGTTTGAATATACTGTTTTCATTTTATTTTATGATTTTGTAAATTAAAATTTTGTCTATAGCGCTCTATACAATGTTAACAAATCTGTTTATAACTTTCTAAAAAACGAAGGGGATAAATCTATTAAAATATTTGAAAAATAACACTAAACATAAATCACGTTTCTTGATAATTTCTGCAAACAGCTAATTTTCTGCGTTAAATAGTCCGATTTTGTCAACCAAGATTTTTCGCTAGTTTTCTACAAATAATTCATTTGGCCTCTAATTCGATTTTTCTTATTGATTAAGATAATTAGTATCCTTAGCAAGCTTGAGTTATCTTGTAAAAAGCATTGTTTTTGCAAATTCCTTTAATTTTTCTAAGTTTGCAGCCCTTTAAAAAAAAGGACGTTTGTAATCAATTAAAAATTAATAAGATACAATTTATGCACAACATTATTTACATAGTACCGGCGTTAGGAATACTTGGATTGCTGGTAATGGCAGTAAAATCTGCCTGGGTAACCAAACAGGATGCCGGTGATAAAAATATGCAAGAACTTGCCGGATATATTGCCGATGGAGCCATGGCATTTTTAAAAGCCGAATGGAAAGTATTGGGGATTTTTGTTGCCTTTGCAGCTGCCCTGCTTGCCTATTCTGGAACTATTCATGAAGTAAACGGTGTTGCGATTCACTCAAGCTGGATTATTTCAATTGCCTTTATTATTGGAGCCGTATTTTCTGCTACTGCAGGATATATTGGTATGAAGGTAGCTACCAAAGCCAATGTGCGCACCACCCAAGCTGCTCGAACAAGTCTTAAACAAGCATTAAAAGTTTCGTTTACCGGTGGAACCGTTATGGGACTTGGTGTTGCCGGATTGGCGGTATTAGGACTTGGCGGTTTGTTTATCGCTTTTCTAGGAATTTTTGCAGATTTAGGAGTGGATACAGTAAAAACCTCTATCGAAGTTCTCACCGGCTTTTCATTAGGTGCTGAATCAATTGCTTTATTTGCCCGTGTTGGTGGTGGTATTTATACTAAAGCTGCCGATGTGGGAGCCGACCTAGTTGGTAAAGTAGAGGCAGGAATCCCGGAAGACGATGTTAGAAACCCTGCTACCATTGCCGATAACGTTGGCGATAACGTAGGTGATGTGGCCGGAATGGGTGCCGATTTATTTGGTTCTTATGTAGCTACTATTCTTGCAACCATGGTACTTGGTCAGGAAATTACTGTGAACGACAACTTCGGCGGAATTTCGCCAATTTTATTGCCCATGATTATTTGCGGATTAGGTATCGTTTTTTCTATTGTTGGTACTTGGTTCGTTACTATTAAAGATGAGAAGTCTAATGTGCAAAATGCACTTAATATGGGTAATTGGTCATCAATGTTACTTACTGTTATAGCATCTTATTTTGCAGTAGTTTATTTATTACCTGAAGGCGCTATTAGCTTACGCGGAATGGAATTCGATCGCATGGGTGTATTTTATGCAATTTTGGTTGGAACCGCTGTTGGGGCCATCATGAGTATTGTAACTGAATACTACACTGCTATGGGCAAAGGTCCAGTTAACTCTATTATTCAACAATCGTCAACCGGACATGCTACCAACATCATTGGAGGTTTGTCGGTTGGAATGAAATCTACAGTTATTCCTATTCTTACCTTGGCAGGTGGTATTATGGCATCTTATCATTTTGCCGGTTTGTATGGTGTTGCTATTGCTGCTGCAGGTATGATGGCAACAACAGCTATGCAATTAGCGATTGATGCATTTGGTCCAATCGCCGACAATGCCGGTGGTATTGCCGAAATGAGCCAGTTACCTCCTGAAGTGCGTGAACGAACCGATAACTTGGATGCTGTTGGTAACACCACTGCAGCTACCGGAAAAGGCTTTGCTATTGCTTCTGCTGCATTAACCTCTTTGGCTCTGTTTGCTGCCTTTGTGGGTATTGCAGGCATCGATTCAATTGATATCTACAAAGCTCCGGTATTGGCTGGTTTATTTGTTGGAGGTATGATTCCATTTATCTTTTCGGCCTTGTGTATACAAGCGGTTGGAAGAGCTGCCATGGACATGGTACAAGAAGTTCGTCGTCAGTTTCGCGAAATTCCCGGAATAATGGAATACAAAGCTAAACCCGAATACGAAAAATGTGTTGCTATTTCTACAACTGCTTCTATCCGCGAAATGATGATGCCGGGCGCTATTGCTTTAATTACTCCGGTTATTGTAGGATTTGTATTCGGACCTGAAGTTCTTGGTGGTTTATTGGCAGGTGTTACGGTGAGTGGGGTGTTAATGGGGATTTTTCAGAGCAATGCAGGTGGAGCTTGGGACAATGCGAAAAAATCGTTTGAAAAAGGAGTTATGATCAATGGTGAGATGTTTTACAAAAAATCAGAGCCCCATAAAGCCTCTGTTACCGGAGATACTGTGGGTGATCCATTTAAAGATACTTCCGGACCATCGATGAATATTTTAATTAAGTTAATGAGCATTGTGTCTTTGGTAATCGCTCCATATATTGCTGTTGTGGGAAATGATTCCGGTGAAGGAAAATGTGAAATGGATAAAATGGATTGCTGCAAAAAAGAAATGTCAATGGAGCATTGTTCTATGAGCAAATGCGATATGAGCAAATGTGCTACTATGACTAAAGAAGAATGTGCTAAAATGTGCGATGAGATGGGCTGTTCTGCCGAAGAAAAAGCATATTGCATGAGCATGTATGGTGCCGATGGAAAATTTATTGGTGCTAAATGCGACATGAACAAATGCATGAACATGAGCAAAGAAGAATGTGCAGCTTATTGCGACAGCATGAAGTGTTCTCCTGAGGAAAAAGCCATGTGTGTTGCACATGCAGGTGCATCCGCATCTTCGTGCATGGAAGGTTGTAACCACGGTTGCAAATCAAAAGCTGAATGTGCTGAAAAGTGCGGCGAGTCATGCGCTAAAATGCACAAAGAATAAATTTGGGTATAATCAATCTAAAAAAGTCCTGTGAATAAGCTTCACAGGACTTTTTTGCTTTGGTAACAACTTATAAAATCGATTGGAGGTAGGTTTAAAAAAGGCGGGTAGGTCAGTTGGACGAACTAGTGCTGATAATGGCTCTCACACTCCTTCGACTTCGCTCAGGATGACCCCATTAAGGGGTGATTAATGTTGGGGAAATAAAAACAAAAATTAACTCTTTGGGCTCCCAAAAAGCGCTGTCAGTCTGAGCGGAGTCGAAGACCGTGGGTGGGGTAAATTACTGATACCAATGGCTCTCACACTCTTTCCAATTCACTCTGGATGACCCTATGGGCAAATAAAAAAGCCTGCAATTAATTTGCAGGCTTTTTTTTGATTATACGTATGTACTTATTTGTTAAGCAGAAACCGCTTCTTTTTCAACAATGTTGAACTCTTTTTTTAGCTGGTCAACATAATCTAATTTTTCCCATCCAAAAGTCTCGTACTTTTTTCCATTTACTTCAATCGTTCCCGGTATGCGACCCATGTGTCCATAGGCTGCCGTTTCAGAATAAATTGGATTCTTTAACCCAAAACGCTTTACGATTGCGCTAGGACGCATGTCAAAAATCTTTGCAACTCGCTGTGCAATTTCTCCGTCGCTAAGTTTTTTACCTTCGCTGTTACGTGCTTTAACGGTATCGTATGTATTAACATACAATCCTACCGGCTGGGCAACTCCAATGGCGTAAGCTACTTGTACCAATACTTCATCGGCAACACCCGCAGCTACCAAGTTTTTAGCAATGTGGCGGGTTGCATATGCAGCGGAACGATCTACCTTAGAAGAATCCTTTCCAGAAAATGCTCCTCCACCATGTGCTCCACGACCACCATAAGTATCTACAATAATTTTACGTCCGGTTAAACCGGTATCTCCGTGTGGTCCACCGATTACAAACTTTCCGGTTGGATTTACGTGATAGTTAATGTCTTTACCAAACAATTTTTGAACTCTTTTCGGCAATAACTTTTTTACACGAGGTATTAAAATGTTTATTACGTCGTCTTTAATTTTCGCCAACATTGTATCGTCATCCGCGAAATCATCGTGTTGGGTTGAAAGTACAATGGTTTCAATTTTTTCCGGTTTTCCCTTGTCGCTATACTGAATAGTAACTTGCGATTTAGCATCCGGACGGAGGTATTTCATTTTTTTACCTTCGCGACGAATTACTGCCAGTTCTTTCAACAACAAGTGCGAAATTTCTAAAGGAAGCGGCATAAAATTATCAGTTTCGCGACAAGCGTAGCCAAACATCATTCCCTGATCGCCGGCTCCTTGATCTTCTTCCTTCGCACGAGCTACTCCTTGATAAATATCAGATGATTGTTCGTGCAAAGCATTTAATATTCCACAAGATATCGCATCAAATTGATATTCTGATTTGTTGTAACCAATGCGGTTAATAACGTTACGTGCAATTTTTTGAACATCTACATTTGCTTTTGCTGCAGGAGTAGTAGTTATTTCGCCACCAATTACCACCAGTCCGGTAGTAACAAAAGTTTCGCATGCTACTTTAGCATTGCTGTCGTGAGTTAAAAAGGCGTCAATAACGGCATCCGAAATTTGGTCGGCAACCTTATCCGGGTGTCCTTCCGACACGCTTTCTGATGTAAATAAGTAAGACATTTTTATCGTTTTTTTAAATTGAGGTGCGAATTTAG
>DGQS01000176.1 GCA_002389785.1 Bacteroidetes bacterium UBA4408 | reverse complement strand
CTCCGGGAACACCATGCCCGGTACAATCCACAGCAGCAACCAAAACCCTGTTATCAACCTCATCTATCCAATAAAAGTCGCCACTCAAGATATCTTTGGGTAAAAACAATAAAAAACAATTCGGCAATAAGCGGTTTATCTCATCATCGGGAGGTAAAATAGTATCCTGTATTCGCTTCGCATAATTAATACTGTCGGTAATGTCCTTGTTTTTTAATTCAACAATATTTTTTTGATTTTGAATTTCCTCGCTTTGCTTAACAATCTCTGAGGTTCGCTCCTTCACTGTATTCTCAAGAATCAGTTTTGCTTTCTTTAAACGTCTTACCGACAATTGAACCAGAAGGTATAAAAACCCAACCACCAATACTGAATAAATTACATAAGCCCACCAGGTTCGATACCAGGGTGATAATATGTAAAATTCATATACAAATTCCTCGCTCTGTGTGTTGTAAATATTACGAGCTTTCAAGTGTAATTTATAGTGTCCTTCGCTTAGGTTGTTGTATACCGCTTTTGTTTCGGTTGACCAGTTTTTCCATCCGGGTTCATATCCTTCCAAATAATAACTAAACTCATTCGAACTGGCATCTTCGTAATAGGCATAATCGAAGTTAAATGAAATGTTATTGTAGGTATAGGCTATATGCGGAATAAACGAATCGGGTTGTTTGGTAATGGTTACCTGTAAGGTATCTCCATCTTTCACCTGGGTCTCATAAAACGATCCATCAAAAAGAGCTGAATCCTCACCCAAAATCACCGAATTTAAAATGATATTTTCTCTTTGCTCAAAATTCTTTTTCACTTTCAAATCAAGCAGCAACAATCCCCTTGATGTACCAATCAATAATTTCTTCAACGAATCGGTATAAAAACAACTGATATTGCTTTTGTACAATCGCTTGTAAGGTTTTGAATAAATTGATTCATAACCTGTAGCATTTTTCTTTATTTGGTTAATCGTTGTTCCCTTCTCCGACGAATAATTTAATACCAGGTATTCATTCGAATTAAATTGCAAAAAATCAGCAATCTGCTTTTCATTTTGTCCATCAATTGCTTTTGAAATTGCCGAATCCGAATAAAATTTATTCTTACTATAATCAAACGAATAAAAACCGGTTATCGTACCAAAAATTACCTTATCATCCTTTCTGAAAACTCGATTGAATTCATTGGTTGGAAGGCCGCTAACGGTATCATACAAGGTAAACAAAGTGGCTCCATCAGCAGTCGAAAAATTTTTCTTTTTGTCAGCATCAATTCTGTAAATACCATCTTGCTTTGCCCCTAACCAAATATTTCCCATTTCGTCTTCGGCAATGGTGGTAATTTCATTCATGATATTTTTCTCGGGATACTCTGTCTCCCATACTGCTCCATTCAAAGTTAAGGCAGCTACACCATTCTTTAAACCAACATATACTCTATTTTCATTTGTGGTGCTTTGAAATGCTGTAAAACAAAAATCTTCCAACACTAATTTAAGCTCTAAGCCTTGTATTTCATATAAGCCTTTTTGAGAAACTACAAATAATTTTTCTTTACCTTGGAATTTTGCCTTAAGGAAACTAAAACATTCGGCCTTCAGACTCAATTGTTTGAATTTATTTTCATAAAACTGATCGGTTCGTTTTAGGTTTCCATCGTAACAAAAAACTCCCAGTGTAGTGCATACGTAAATTTTATTTTCAAACTTGGTAATTGCTGATATAGTTCCCGAAATTCCATCCTTATCGTTGTAAAAAGTAAAAGGCGAATTGAATTCAATTTTTGATAAACTTTGGTCCAATGCTACCCATAAATTATTGCTGTTGTCGAGATACAGAGCGTTTACTTTATTGTCGAGCAACAAATTTGTTTTATCGTAAACTCGGTAAGTGGTCCCATCTTTACTCATGGTAATTAAGCCACCCCGAAGCGTACCAAATACAAAAGTTTCATTGTTTAATTGAAGTGCATCGTAAACATGATTTTCAATTAAAAAGCGACTAACATTTTCAGAAAAAGGCTTCAAAATTTTGGTATTCAAATCATACAAAAAAAGTCCGCCTTCTCGCGCAGCTATCAACAATTTTGATCTGCCATACGGCAAAATACTGTAAATGCGATCGTCTGAAAAAGCTTGTCCACCGGTAACTAACTGTAAACTTCCTTTGGAATAAACTTCTAAACCAACACCACGTTCCAATACATACAATACGCCATTTACGTAAAAACTAAAATGAAAAGTAGAGGAAGGTTTAATCACCTTAAATTTTCCTTGCTTGTAAAAATACAAGCCTTCAAAAGTTTGAAAACAAATTCCATCCTGGGTATCATATACTTTACAAACTTCGGTGAACTTTTTATCTTGTTCATTGAGCTTTGGCACTAAACTTTGATAGTGCAAATGCCCGCTTTTACTAGGTTTTAAATAGCCAAACTCCTTCTGTGCACCCACATACACAATTCCATTTTTCGCCGATTTAAGTGAACGCACCACCGATGTATTAGGCAATTCAATAAAGCGAAAATCGTTGTGATTGTTGAGCTGAACAATGCCTATTTGATTTCCTACAAAGAGCACCCCTCGATTATCCTGCACTACCGACCAATTGGTGGTTTGCCGTAAATTAAACTCAGTATAATTTTCAATAAAAGGGAGGCCTTGAGCAAAGCCTGTTTGCACTGAAATAAATTGGGGAACAAAAAATAAAAAAAGTAAAACGATATACCGTAAGTTGCTAAGTACCCCAGTTTTAAAAGGTAATTTGCGTTTGTTTTCTTTCCAAACTTGAACTATCACTTGCACGGTTTGTGCTTGCAGTTTATTTAAGTACACTTATTTTTTTTATCACTACACCATTTTCCGATTGCAAATGAAGGAAATAAATCCCACTTGTGCTTACTGAATTCTGAATCGAAAGCTGATGACTTAATTGATTTCCGTTTAGATTTTTTTGTGATACCAATTTTCCGCTATAATCGTACACTGACAATAAAACCGGCCGGTTTAAAGTTTCACTCAATTGCAAGGTAAAATTCCCATTTGAAGGATTAGGATAAACCAAAATAGCATCTGCCACAGTTAATTTGTTTATACTACCAAGCGGAGCGCTCATTTGAAAAGTTCGCAAATTACCCGAACTACCCGATAAATATCCCTTGTCCTTTTTTACTTTAAATCCGGTATTGTCGTTTCTTACTCCTTTGCTGTAACGAGTCCAGGTATTACCGGCATCCAGCGTTTGGTAAAGTATTCCTCGTTGGCCGGCTACCCAGGCGGTATCGGTACCTTTTACTTCAATACTTGTAAAATTCACTTCCACTCCCGGAGGCATTGAATTGCTCCAAGTCAGTCCGCCATTGCTCGTCTTTAAAACAGTTCCACCTTTTCCACATACATACCCAATTTGCGAATTTACAAAAGCTACATCCAATAAATCAGCTGTTGTACCTGTATTTTGAACGTTCCAACCAGCTCCCGAATTTTTTACTATGCTGGCATTATCCCCAACTGCAATTGCCCATGATCCATTGTCAATAACTGCATTCAAATTATCGGTAATTCCGGAGCTTTCAGCAGTTAAATTTCCGGATGCATAACGGTAAATTGCTCCATTTGCTCCTACAACTAAACCGCTTGTTGGTGAAGATAGCGAACTGGCAGTAAAACTCTCAACTGCACTACCACCTTGTGGAACTTGTTGCCAGCTAGCACCTAAATTGGTTGATTCAACCACTTTACCATCGGCTGAAGTCATGAACCATTTTCCATTTAAAACCTGAACAGATGATGCATCGGTTAATCCTGTGTTTAGTTTAGGAATCCATGAATTTCCTCCATCTGTAGTAAATAAACATTCACCGGTAATCAAGGAAACACAACCGGTTAATTCATCAATAAAACTTATGTCGGTAATATCCGAATTGGTATTTGAATACAATGGAAAAGTTGGAAATGTATTGTCAACACGTATGTAGTCGGTATTGGTTTTTTTAATGCTGCAACCATTGGTACTTGTAACTGTAAGCGACACATCGTATACTCCTATTTGTGTGTAATTGTGAAAAGTAGTTGCTATAGTTGAAGTGGTATTATCCCCAAAATCCCATAAATAAGATTGTATACCGGAACTGTTACCCGTGTATGAAAAATTAGCTACAACATTGGGCAATGAATAGTATAAAGTAGCCGGTGGAAATGTAAATTCCGGACTATTGATCACCAAATTGCTACCATTGTTGGTTCCTATAGTTGGTGGATTATCAGAAATAACACGAATTCTATAAGAACTTCCATTTGAAACATAATCGGGAACAAGGCAATTTATGGTTCCTGCACTGGTAGATTGTATGCTTCCAATTGAAGCAGGTAAAGCAAAACTACCATTGGCATCCGACAATTGCGCAATAAAATAATTGCCCGAATTAAAAGTTCCTAAAGTTGAAAAGTTAACTGGAAACACGGTATTCTTGCAAAAGCTGTTCACACTGAAAGTAGCTATGGATGGTGCCGTTCCTGTAAAAGGAGCAGTAATGGTAAAAAAGGCAGCACTATAATCAATGAGGTTTCCTCCATTTGAAATACGTACTAGGCAAGCCGCTGATTGAGAGTTTGGAACCAACCAAAAATAGGGACTGGTAGTTACATTGTTTGCAATTAAATTCCAGGTAAATCCTGAATCGGTGCTGTAAAACAAATCGTGTACTGCAATATTGTTGGTAGTGAAAGTTATGGGCTTATAACTTCCTGCTTGCCATTGCTCGCCTCCATTGGGTGCTAACAGCTGCAAGGATCTTACTGTATCGGCAATTTCGAAATCCAAATTACTTACATCAAAAACCGAAGCATTGGAAGCATTACTGATTCTTATATTGCAGCTGGTGGAAACAACTTGTGGAACCTGCCAATAATAACTACCACTTGAAGCAGGAATAGAATTCACTATGGTTGTGTAAGCCCCGCCGGTACTATACTCCAGTTTTACGGCAGCAAGCTGAGTGCTGGTCCAAGTGATAGAATGATAACTTCCTTGGTACCATTTTTCACCTCCGTTAGGAGATACTAAATTTAGAGTAGTAACCGCAGGCAGAATTAAAAAATTACTGTTACTCACATCTTGCGTTGAAGAAAGTGCATCTACAATTTTAATGAAACAATTGGTAGATGTAGTGTTTGGAATTGTCCAGTTATAATATCCTGAATTGCTGTAATTTAAAGCAATGCTTGAATAAGTCGTTCCTCCATCCGAACTAAAATAAATATTTACAGCATTCACTCCCTGACTGGTCCAGGTGATATAAAGTGTACTTCCAACTGTATAACTCAAACCTCCATTCGGAGTTTGAATATCAATTGATTTTTGTTGAGAGATTGTAAAATTTGCAGCACTGCTGGTTTTTAATGTTGGAGTAGCGGCATCGGTAATTCTGACTTTGCAAGTGCTCGATGTTACATTCGGGGTTGTCCATGCATAAAATCCAGAATTGTTTCCTGAAGCATTTGCATAAACAGATACGCCATTCGCTATTGGCAACCAATTAATACCATCAAGAGTATATTCCAAATTAAAACTCGTAGCGTTAAGTTTAGAAAACCAATAGATGTAAGTAGTAGTATTGGCTGCTAAAATTTCGCCTCCATTTGGACTGACCAGCACCGGTGAAGTGAGTATTGAAAAGACCGAATCGTTGGTGGCAATATTACTTGTATTTGCTAAATCTGTTATTTTTATTTTGCATTGAGATGAATTAATACCACTTGGAATAGCCCATGAATACTGCGAACTTCCCGATGCGGTTGAGGCTACTACTGTTGAGTAAAGTCCACCTCCATTGATTGAATACTCAATTTTCAAATTGGAAGCACCATTACTTTTCCATTTAATATTGCGCGTTGTACCGCTAAACCAAAGATCGCCTTTGGAAGGAGAAGTAACCGTTAAATTCGAAATTTTTACAATCCAAAAATCATCCCCTCCATTATTTACACTTACATCACCATCAGCAGATGCAGAAATACCAACCGAAATAATTCCTCCATCCGTACTTTGCGCAACCGAATATGCATTGTCTTCCAAAGTACCTCCTACCGATTTTTTCCACACCAATGTTCCGTTTTGCGTTAATTTGAGCATCCAAAAATCCTTGTTCCCATTATTCTGACTTAAATCAATATCGTCCGATTCTGAATGTCCGGTAATCACAAATCCGCCATCACTTGTTTCGGCTGCAAAATTAGCGCGATCATTATCGGTGCCACCAAAGGTTTTTTGCCATTGTATAGCTCCTGTTGAATCCAGTTTAATGGCCCATAAGTCGTCTTGCCCATAGTTACCATACACATCTCCATCATACGATTCGGTATAGCCTATAATTAAATAACCTTTATCGCTGGTTTGTATAAATGAATTGGAATAATCATTGGCAATTCCTCCCAGGGTTTTAGACCAAAGCAAGTTTCCATTCTTATCGGCACGCACCACCCAAATATCATTTTTATAGGAATGATTCTGCGCACCAACATCACCATCATTCGAAAGCGTATAACCAACAATAACATAGCTGCTATCCTTCGCTTGCTTTACTGTATACGCCAACTCATCTTTTGTGCCTCCATAGGTTTTTTGCCAAATTAAATTTCCGGAAGTATCCAATTTACAAAGCCAATAATCGTAACCCCCATGTGCGCCGGTTACATTGCCATTGCTCGAACGGGAATAACCAATTACCAATAATTTACCATCCAAGGTTTGAATTACTCCGCGTGCAATATCTGTGCTGGTACCACCAAAAGATTTCTGCCAAATAATCGTCCCGTTACTTGAAATGCGAAGCACCCAATAATCACTTGCACCATGATTTCCTGTAACATCTCCATCGGTTGATGAAGCATTTCCAACTAAAAGGTAACCACCATAGCTAAGTTCAATTACTGCATATCCTTTATCGGAAGCTGTTCCACCATAAGTTTTTTTCCATTGTACATTTCCGGATGCATCAATTTTTACAAGCCAATAATCATAGCTTCCATGATTACCTACAACATCTCCATTAATAGAATTTGAATTTCCTAAAATAATAGAACCACCATCACTGGTTTGATACACCGAGCGAGCTTCATCGGTACCAGTACCCCCAAGTGATTTTTGCCACTGAAGGTTAGGAGTTTGAGCAGATAGATTGCTCGAAAAAAAGCAAATTAGAATTATATAGAGAAAAGTATTCTTCATTACTAAAGGGTATTTGGTAAGTCTTGTAAAAATAAGGGTTTTTTACAAAAATATCACCCTAGAAGTAAAAAACTAAAAAATACACTTCGAATTAATTTACGAAGTTATCTTGATTACTCGCAGATTCAACTAAGGAGTTCGCCTTTATTCAGTAACAGCCAGGTGCACAGTAAGTTCATCCTTGCGTTCTTTGCGCTTAATGGTAAAGGCTTGCCCACCGTAAACCATTTGAGAAATGGATGAATCATAACCAATCGAATAGAGATAATAATTACCTTGCATTAATTCTTTAATATGCACATGATCTTCGTTCGCTTCTCCTGTATACACTGCATCAAAATTTCCTATTCCCGGTGATTCCTTTGCATTAAATTTTACATATACAGTTGCTCCGAATATTGGTTTACTGTGATGCTCAGGAAAAACAGCAAGTGTGGCATCTCCGCCCAGTCCGGCTTTTTTGCAGGAAGAAATCGCGACTAAACTGATAAGGAATATTCCTAAATAAATTATTTTTTTCATTTGTATGGGTTAGATTATTGTTTTTAAAGATAAAATTGAATTCTGAAATAAAAAAATACTACTTGTTAAATTATTCTGAAAT
>DGQS01000182.1 GCA_002389785.1 Bacteroidetes bacterium UBA4408 | reverse complement strand
TGTTCGCCTTCCACGTATTCGATGTATTCATTCAGTCCATCGGTCAGCTCTTTGCTGGTCTGGTCCATCAGGCTGTTTGCCTTCATGAGGCTGATAAAATCATTCTTGGCCTTTCTTTCAGCCAGCGATTTGGTTACGTATTTATCCAGGTCGTTGCCGGTAAAGGTATCCCTGCCCATGGCAATCCGTAATATACTGTCGCTTTTCAGCAGTGTATTGTACAGGTCTTTCAGGCTTTCCACGTCAATGCTGGCTGCTTCGGCTTCTTTTTCATCCACGGCCGTAATGCGTTCTTTCGCTTTCAGGAACATTTCATATTCATGCAGGTCCTGTTTGTTCAGCTTTGATTTATCCACGGGCTTGTTATCCCATTTCCCTTTAAGACTGTAGTAAACCCGTGCGCCTTCGTCGCTGTCTACTCTCACACTGCGCCCGTCTTTACCGCCCAGGAAATTCCAGCCGTGAATGTCGTCCACATAGCCATTACCATCGTCGTCAATTCCGTTCCCGGGTATCTCTTTGGGATTTGTCCACAGTACGGGTTTCAGATCTTCCTGCAGGGTATCTATACCACTGTCGATAACTGCAACAATCACCGTATTGCTTTTCAGGTTTTTGCTTTTCAGGAATTCATAGGCCTTATCAGCGCTAACGCCATAATAACCCGAAGCGGATTTGTCGAGCATATGCCAGCCCTTCGGCACATCTTCTTTAGAAGAGCCCTGCGCAAAGGAAAGTACGGTAAGTGTTAACAGGGTAACCAGGATACTTAAAAACTTATTCATGTATGCGTATTTTTTTACCGAAAATAGATGTGCATGGGTACCGGCCATGCCGCCTGTGTTTATTTACAAAATTTTATAGGTCGAATTTAATGCCCTGGGCCAGGGGAAGTTTATCTGTAAAATTAATGGTATTGGTTTGCCGGCGCATGTAAACCTTCCAGGCGTCGCTGCCGCTTTCCCGTCCGCCGCCGGTTTCTTTCTCGCCGCCAAATGCGCCACCTATCTCGGCGCCCGACGTGCCGATATTTACATTGGCAATGCCGCAATCGCTGCCGCCATGTGATAAGAATTTTTCTGCTTCCCTTAAGTTAGTCGTCATTATTGCTGATGATAAACCTTGTGGAACCCCATTTTGTAAATCGATTGCTTCTTCAATAGTACTGTACTTCATCACATATAAAATCGGAGCGAAAGTTTCTTCGCACACTTTTTTACTGTTGTTTTTCACTTCGATGATGCATGGATTCACATAGCAACCTGATTCGTAGCCTGCACCTTCCATGCTATTTCCACCACATAAAACTTTTCCGCCCTCTGATTTTGCTGCTTCAATTGCCGCAGTAAATTCTTTTACTGCACCTGCATCAATGAGAGGACCAACATGATTGCTTTCGTCCAATGGATTTCCAATTCGAAGTTGTGTATAAGCCTTTTTTAATGAGTCAATGGTTTTGTCGTAAACACTTTCATGAACGATTAGTCGGCGTGTTGAGGTACATCGTTGACCAGCTGTTCCAACTGCTCCAAACACTACTCCTGGAACTAACAATTTCATATCGGCATTTTCAGAAACGATGATGGCGTTGTTTCCACCTAGTTCTAATATTGTTTTTCCGAAACGCTCGGCAACCATGGAAGAAACTCTACGTCCTATACGTGTTGAGCCGGTGAAAGAAACCATTGGGATTCGCTTGTCGGCATTCATCAAATCACCAGTTTCATTTCCAATTAAAACACAACTTACACCTTCGGGAACATTATTGGTTCTAAGCACATCCGCAATTATATTTTGGCAAGCGATTGCACACAATGGAGTTTTGGAACTCGGTTTCCATACACATACATCACCACAAACCCAAGCTATAGCAGCATTCCAGCTCCAAACCGCCACCGGAAAATTAAAGGCAGAAATTACTCCAACAATTCCAAGTGGGTGCCATTGTTCGTACATACGGTGTTGAGGACGTTCGCTGTGCATGCTTAAACCGTAAAGCTGGCGAGATAAACCCACTGCAAAATCGCAGATGTCAATCATTTCCTGCACTTCTCCTTTACCTTCCTGCAAGCTTTTTCCCATTTCGTAAGAAACCAATTCACCCAATTCATTTTTAAATTTACGGAATTGCTCACCCATTTGACGAACAATTTCTCCTCGCTTTGGTGCGGGAATCATGCGCCAAACTTTGAAGGCTTCTTCTGCAGTTTTAATGGTGCGTTCGTAATCTTCTGCTGTTGCAGCATTCGCACTTGCTATCAGTTTACCATCTACAGGTGAATAAGAATCAATCTTTTTCCCTTTGGTTTGCACATGCAATAAACCGGTGGAGGCACCATAATTTTGTGGCTTAATTCCCAATTTTTCGAGAGAGCTTTGTATGCCTGATTTTTTTTCTACTGTAGTTGTGCTCATAGCTTTTTGTTTTGCTGATTTTTAAGGCTGCAAAGTTAATGAATTGTAGTGAAAGAATATCGATACAGTAATAATAATCGCTCTTAATGCTCGCTGTTTTAGGATTACAAAAAAAGGTTGTTCAAAAATTTGCTTTAAGAATTTAATCCAACAGCAATTTTGCAAAGAAAAGCCTCAGCAGTTATAAAAAAGCGGAAACAATCGCTCTCGCTCTCATTCCCGCTCTATTTTGTGGTACCAGTGGGGGAAAGGTCGTACTATGAAGTCGAGGATTTCCATAAAATACTGGAATTCACCGGACTAATAGAGCCTTTAACCGACTGATAAAATTTCTTCCCAAACCACCCTTGTGGGTTTTGGGATAAAGGTAGAAATTCCTAAAATCATAACAACTAAAAAGGGGCGAAAATTGCCCCTTAATTTTTCCCCTAAAATCAGCCATTATTTTTTGATTTTATGGATTTTGGCAGCCTGTTCAAAGCCAACCCAATTACCCTTGTCATCTTGCCCCCTGTTGGCTAACTCTGCACTTATAAGGGCTTTTAAGTCAAAATCGCCTCTTAGTGCCTCAACAAGCAGGGCAGTTGCCGTTTGCGTAAATAGGTACTTGGGATTAACGTCATCAGGACGACTGGCAAAGTTCGATGATAACCTTAGTTTCTCTATTCCCGTTGGCGTTAATTCTCCTCCCATTTCAACCCAAACCTTTGGTGGGATCATTTCACGGAGATAAGTGTCCAAAAAGGCTGCTTGGCGCATGGCTTCTTTCATGTTCCCTTCTTCATACAGGTTTTTGATTCGGATCAGGTGCGATCTTTCAATTGAATGCAGTTCCGGACGATTTGTCCAGTCCTGCTCTTGGTTTTCTTTCTTTTTCATGTTGTCTACGTTCGATACTTTATTTGGAACGTCCAAGTTCTTTCCGCTTTTTCTGACTCCATTTAATTCCTCTGCCTCTCCGATGCTTTTATCTCCAAAAATATCCAGTTCCCCTCCTTGATTAAATCTTCCAAATTGAATTGCTTTCCCTTGCTCCGGCACTTCAATCACTACATCCACATCATGTTGAAATTCATTATTGCCTTTGAACTTTCCACCTTTTGTGGCCTGAAATATATAGATGAATGATTTTCCTTTATTATCTGCTTTTAGTTTATCTAAATCTTTTGGTTGTAAACCAATCTTGTTCACCGAGTCCAGGAAAATAAAATCATAGACTGATAAATCGCTTGGTAAAGCATCTGCCACAAAAAGATTTTCATGTGCTACATCCTTATCCTTTAATTTCTTCTGAAGCGTAGCATCCAGTTTTTCCTCCTTTGCAACATAGAGTACCTTCCCGTGATTTCTTGCTAAATATCCTGCAAAGTCAACACATAAATAACTCTTACCCATTTTAGGCATACCAAAAACCATTGCAGTAAATCCGGGCGAAGGATCACCAATAAAGTTTAACCACTTGTCTTTAAAGCCTATTGCATTAAACTGAAGATTTGTAAAATCAGTGCTTGGCATTACGTTCACTTGCATAGATGAATTGTTGATTCCATTCAAATCCATTTTTTTCTTTTTTACTTTAATGTAGGACTCATCGATATCATCGTATGCGTTCTCATATTTCTCAATGATTGATTTCAGACGTTTAACCGTTGCAGGATTTAATACAAAGTGCTTGGCATTCCCCATCGTATTAAAGGCTTTCAGAACAGCTTGCTGAATAGCCATGATGTCTTTAGCTACAGGAGATTTTTTAGTGATCTTCTTTTCCTCAATAGCTTTCTGCAATTCATCGGTGAAAATCTCAAAAGTCTTTTTGTAAAGTATCTTATCATTGAAATCCAAAAAGCGATTAATAAATTTTACCTCTGTAGAAATTTCTGCGTAAGGATTCTTCTTTTTCTTATTTGAATCTTTAGTGCCATCAATTGGTTCGCCACGTTCCTTTAAGATTTTCTCAATAGCGTTCTTGCGAATGGTGATCCACTCTTGTTCTCCATCTTCAAGCTCAGTATCTAATTCAAGGCGATAAATCATTTTTAACCTTTCGGTCGTAAACTTCTTATATCCTTTGATATCTGCCTTTGCTCGTTTTGTTTCAGGATGCTCATCTGAAATCCCAGATAATGACATAGAACTCGACTTAATAAACTCTTCGAGCTTCTTAAAAGACAAATTTACCATACGGTTAAAATCAGAATCTCCGCTCCAGTCTTCTCCTTCATTTGTTTTAGCGATTATAGCCATGTGTGATTCCCTTAAGGCTTGCGGTAGATTTTCAAAACCAATCTCTTCAATGGTTTCAAAATAATTGTCGGTTGTAATTTTCTTTCCCTTCATTATGCTGCGAATTTTAAGCGTTTGAGTTTTGTTTCAATTTCTTTTACTGAGATGCGTTTGAGTTTTGGATCTGCGTTCATTGGTTTAATCTTCTCAGGGTCATAATTAAACACCAACATCTCCGTCTTCTTTTTGTCGGTGTGTTTTGTGACCGCTACTGATTTCTCCACTCTTTTTGTGCGCCATTTAAACTTTTTTACGTACTGACTTAGGATAGCAGAAGGATAAGAACTCAACAGAAACTTTCCCTTTACCTTGCTCAACTTGTCTAGCAACTGTTTATAGTCTGCCTCTGAATATCCTTTGTAATGTCCCATGTCCGAGCCTATGTATGGCGGATCGGCATAAATGAATGCGTCTTTTGCATCACATCGGTCAATTACCTTAAGGGCATCATTGTTCTCAATTTGAACGGTCTTTAATCGCTGGGCATATACATGCGTAAAGTCTTCTCTTTTATTTGCAAGAGATTTCTCTTTGGAGTTTGTTTTACCAAATCCCCAAGAGCCAATCATACCTGCAAAACCCTGATTGGTAAGTGTCCATAATGCCCATGCACGTTTAACATCCGGAAATAATTCAGGATGCTCATACACTACCATTGCATTCTTGTATAATTCACGGCTATGCAAAGTGGATTGAATTTCTTTTTGCAGTTCGGGAAACTTGGACTTTATCACCTTAAAGAAATTAATTACCTCTCCGTTTTTGTCATTGATAACTTCCACTTCTGATTTTGGTTTGGCAAAAAATAATGCTCCGCCACCAAAGAATGGTTCACAATAAATGCGATGAGCCGGTATTAATTGCAAAAGGTGTTTTAACATGGTTTGTTTTCCTCCGTAATATGTAATTGGTGTTTTCATTTTCTAAGAAGTAAAAGCCGGACTTTAATTGTCCGGCTTTAGTTTAAGTTTTTAGCTGTAGGCAAGAACTTTTCTGTTATTCCAAACTTTGTCAAAGTTTTTGTTTCCACTTGCCCAGTGATAAGAAAGAACTCCTTTGTTGTTGGTCACCTTTAAGATTGCCCACACCGCTTGGTCGGTTGCTGCTCCCGGATTGGCAAATCCTTTGTATACAACATTTGAATTTGTTTCATCTACCAGTTTAGGCTCGTAGAAGATTTTGTCGTTCATGCTCGTTACCTTTTCTGATAATTGAGCTACCGAGTTTTTCAAATTCACGATCTCTGCATTGCCTTCGGTTTGTTTTGCTTCCGTAGCTAAACCAACTGCTGCTGCGGTTTGAAGCATGTCGATGATTTTATCTCTCAACTCTTCCACAGTTGCACTTGCCGGATTAGTAACTTCGGTTTGATCTACAAACACATTGTACAATGCTCCCTGACCGATGTCGATTTTGATAATGGTATCTCTTACCACTTCCACTTCTTTGATTTGATTTTTCAGAACAAAGCGTGGTGAGCCATCTGTAATAATTTTCAGGCTCGATCCATTGTTGATGATTTCTGTTGCCATATTAATCCTCCTTTTTGTCTTGGTTGTTTTTACTGTTGTTAATTGCTCCCACAATCACTTCACCGATTACAGCCCCCATGAACCCGCCAATCATTACAAAGGGAATGGTGTCCTTTTGTGCTTCCTTGGCGTAGAAGTAGCTGATGAGTGAAGCAGCGAGTGTAACGGATGATACGATTGTTTTTTCTTTCATTATTTATTGGCGTTGATGTAAAGTGTTGTTGCGATTCCTGATAGTATGAGCATGCCTCCGGCAAGCAGTTTATTTTGCAGCACTTTCCTGCGCTGTGATTTATAGGCTGTATTCAGATTTTCGGTGAGTTTTCGTTCCCTTTCTAAATTGTCGTCCAACAAACCTTTCATCTGTGAATAGGAGGCCGCACAAACAACAATCTGCGAATCTTTGGTTGCGACCATTTCCTGTAGCTGCACAAGGTTGGTTTCGTAGATGCTTTGTGTACTGTCCACCCATGCTACATAAGCAAGCGTTTGTTGTTTTAAGGAATCACAGTCATTCAGCAATTGCTCAAAACTCAGTGTGTCGCTTTGTTTTTCAGCTAATGCAACAAGCGCAATTTGCGACTGATTTAATTTGAACTTGGTTGCTTTCAGTTTGCTTTGAGTGAATGACAATTCCTTTTGCAAACTGTCGCTGTGTGTTTGTAAGGATTCAAAAGCAGTTTTGTAACTGGTATCAATGCTCTCCGCTTTTTCTGAAGCCTTTATGATTGCTGTTTTATCCGGCTTCACTTTCTCTCCGGTATTGCAGGTACTCAGCGACAGGAACAAACCTGTGATCAATGCTGTAAATAAAATAACTAATGGAACTCGTTTCATATTTTTTCTAATTTTTATTGGTTAATAATTAATTGCCTGTCGTCGCTGACGACGACTTTTTCTCAAGAGAGTAACCGAACGTACCTGCACCAATCATACTGATGAATGCATAGAACATGTATTCAGGAACCTCCATACCAAAGAACTGCTGTGACACCCAGCTAATGATTGACATAAGCACGTAGGTCAGTGTAACGGCTTCTCTTAACGAGAAATTTCCGTCTTTGTCTTTTAGTAACTGGTGTAAGATGTCTTTTACTTTCATGGTTGCTGTTCTTGTTTTTTAAATAGGTGATTAAATGTTTCGCTGATTTGTTCAGCGATGTTTTTGAGTTTATCGCCTCCGGTGAAAGCGATGTACCCTAATGCAAGCAGACCAACGATTCCTGCTCCAACTGCGATGCGCCTGTATGTTTCTCTTTTTACTGCTCTGAAATCAATCAGAGTGTAAGTGAATTTATTGCCGTACATCCGGCGATGGCGTTCACACAGAAGCATGAATTGCTGAAAGGCTGTTGCATTCTCAAATACCTGACATCCTGCTGAATTTTTATCTACAGTTTTGGTTGTACCAGTTTTGTTGGCTCTGTGGACATTGATTCCATACATGCCCTTTGTTTTTTTACCGTTATAAAAATCAAGCATAGCGTCACGGTCATAATCCCGGATAACAGTTACAGGTTTGCGCTGTACTAAAGCGGTGTACTGTCCACGGTGTAAGCCCATCTCATAAGCATGCTCATATTGGCCTTGGGCGAGGATGGCTGTTCCCTGTGGCTGCATCGGATTGCGTAACCAAAATGTACCTGGATCGGTGGTGGCTTTGTAAACGTGATAGTTCCATTTGATTGGGCTAACCTTATAGAACACATGAATCTCGTCATCAAAGCGATTCGGAAATGTACTGGCAGATCGCAAGCCTACAATGTTTAACTCATGCGGGCGGGTATAGAGTTTAAAACCATTGTGCTTTAGTATTGCTCTTAACTTCTGTAATACCATTATGCTGCGGAATTAAAATCAGGTTCGTAATTTTTTAGCCACTCTTTTACATCGAAGCAAGGGCAGGCTTTTTTCACTCCCGGAAAATCTCTGTGTCCAAGCACTTCTGCTTTCGGATACTTTTCCGTTAAGCGCACGATGATATCGAACATAGCATGCTTTTGTGCATCGCTGCGGTTGTCCACAGGCTTTCCGTCTTTATCAATACCGCCAACATAAGCGATGCTGATGCACTCGGAATTGTGTTTGTAAACTCCGTAGCTGTTTTTCTTTTCATCAAGCAACTGAACAATTGTTCCGTCACGCTTAATAAAATAATGGTAGCCAGGAGTATCGCCCCATCCACGCTGTTCTTTCCAGTAGCGTTTGATGGATTCGAGAGTAGTTGTTGTGGGCGTTGCTGTGCAATGCACCACGATGTATTTTATGTTTCTATGATTCATAAGTAATTGATGGTTTTGGTTTCCACTAAAAAGTGTTTTCCGTTGTTTTCAAATAAAGTGTGATTGCCTCGCTGTGCGATTACTTTTCCAAGCACCATATTGGACGGAACTTTAATCGCTTTCTTTGAATGCACCCACACCAGTGTTGGATGTTTGGTGATGATACTGGAACTTTCTATACCGGACAGCGACCATTTCTTTCCATCGTAATTCAATCCCATTCGGGTGAACTGTAAACGGATCGCTTGTTTTTGCTTCTCATCGGTAAAGCTGTTGAGCATTCCGTTGACAAGCGTTTGACGTACTCCACCGATGCGGTAGTTAGTTTTAAAATCATCAGAGACTGTGGTGTAATCATCTTTTGATTTTAACTTTTGCAGGGCATTAATTGCTCCGGTGAAGTTTTTAATGATGGCTGCGCTGTACAATTCTTTCGCTGTTGCAGAAGCATCCAAAGTTTCACCCTGTGTCATTACATTGAAGGTGCTTTCATCAATGGTGCTTGGATATCCTGCTTTAAGAAGAGCCGCTTCTGTTTTGCTTCCGAAATCTCCGTCTGCTCCGGCTTTGCCGAGTGCATCTTTTCCGAGTTTAGCAAGCAATACTTCCTGCACCTGTTTTACTCTTGCTCCTTTGCTGCCTTTCTTTAAAGGAAAATCATCGTTTCGTTTAGGAGCAGCAGGAAGAGAAAAATTGTTTTTTGCAGGAGGAGTTAAGTCCAGGTCAGGTGTTTCTCCCGAAGTATCCGCATCACTTCCTGACTGTTTGCGTTTTTGCCACCACTGATATCCAAAATATCCCAATGTGCCTGTGGCTGCTATTCCTAATCCTACAAGCAATATCTTTTTTCCCTTGCCTGATGGTTGCT
>DGQS01000241.1 GCA_002389785.1 Bacteroidetes bacterium UBA4408 | reverse complement strand
AATTTTACCTGTTTTTTGTTCAGTATTTGAAGTAATTGAGTAGACATACAAACCAGAAACTAAACTCGCTAAGGAAATTGTTGTTTCGGCTTCAACCAGATTTTTGGTAAGAACCATCTTACCGCTTACATCAAAAATTTTCAAATGTGAGGGATGGTTTATTGCTGTTTCTTCAAATGTAATACATAATTCATTAACGAAGTTTTTATAATAAACTACAGCCGATCCCATGGTTGTGAATTCACTATTCGTATTTAATAAACGATGATATTCAGTTGGAGTGCGAAAAGGATTATTTAAAAACTCGTACTTAAACCACATATAACCTGCAATTTCATTATACGAATTATTAAAAAAACAAGGGCTCGGTATTAAATTATAGGGGTCGCAATTGCACCCATTACCACCATTATTGGTTGGTGTACCCTCAAGTGTTTGAGCCAAAAATTCATGTTCAAAATAAGCCAAGGAATTACCTAAATAAGGGTTATCCCCCCATCCGCCTAAGCCGTGCGAAGGGTTTGTAAGTAGAGGATGGCTATAGTTCAATAAAGCATCAGGAGGTGTTTTTTTTAATAATTTGCCGTAAAATCCTTGGCTGGTAAAAGTTGTACAAGGAGGAGCTGAACAATTTGATGTTACATTAGTTTCAATATAAGCTGACTGGTCGCCAAAGTCATGTCTTATTTCAAGCGCATCTTCTGCTGAAAAAAGGGGAACAATTAAGTTTCGGTTACTGCCAACAGTACCTTGATTTTGTGCAAATATAGTTTGAGCATCCGCGGTTCTGCTTATACTATTACTTACACTGCTAGCTGTACCATTTTTGTAACTTGTAAGTAAAACCCGATTATAGTATTTAGTGACAAAAGCAACTTGTGCTTCCGAAGGTGGAATTTCTCCCCAATTTGGGTCAAAGAAACCTTCTGCAGGATTATAAGTTGGAATATTCGGGTCGGTAATTGTGGGAGCTATTAAAACAAACTCTAGTTCTGTATTTATTTGCGAACACATTTTTTTATATACGTAAAAAATTGCATCACTTATATCAACAAAGGTGTTCCAAGCAACTCTTCTCCTTGAAATAATGTTAGGTTGTTCACAATTCGTGCAATTGGGAACATACGCGAATTTATCATATTCGGCATGATTCCAATATTCGTATTCCAAACTTATGAAATCAAATAAATAATCTTTAAGTGGGGGTACTTTGTTAGCAACCGGCTTGTTTATTCCATACTCATAAACCATTCGTCCTTCACCTTCATCAATTGGTTCTTCATCACCCTCATCAACTGGCATTGAAGCTAAAAACGCTTTTGTTTCATAACTGTATTGCAATAACCTTAAAGCTTGTTTTATCATTTCCGAGCGATTTACATTAAAATAATCCAACGTGTCAGGATTAATAACAATGTTCGCTGGCAAATCTCCTTTTGCTTCAAAAGTTGGAGAGCCATTATTTTGGTCTATTCTAGCAGCATTATAAGTGCAGTTGCCGGGTAATAAATCAGCCGAAAAGTCATAAAAAAATTCAGAAGTTTTAAAGTTCATAATACCACCTGTACTTCCATTTGGTACATTATTACCAAGAATAGCTTGAGCGCTAACAACTACAAAACCAACTTTAATTCCCTTTTGATGCGCTGCAGATAAAAAGCTTCTTATTGCAGCTGCGTATGTTGAGTTTCCTATCAAAGGGTTATCATCAGAAGAAGATGCTGGATTCGCTTTTGCTAATGAGTAAATCGCAATGTAAGTAAAGTAATTATCTACTGCATAACGAAACATTTCTTTTGTTTTTGGAGTGCCGTTTCCTAAGTTATCGTAAATGTTGTTATTGATTTTTATTTCTTTAATCAAAATATCAGCTTTGCTAACATACATGCCTCTAAAATTGTTAATTGGAGGAGAAATTCCTGTGCTAGCGGCTATATTAGTTGGTGGTGGGGATGCTAAAGGGTTCTGTGAAAATGATAAAACTGTTGGGTAAAAAATGATATAAGCAAAAAAAAAAAAATCCAATTACTAGGTAATTTAGAATTGCAATTTGATCTTAAAACACTTATTCCCGTAGGGGGGGGTAAAGATTACTACTTGTTCTATTTACAAAAAAGCAGAGCAGATTAAAAGTCAATAGTTTTTTCATAGCAGTAATTTTAGTGAATACTAGTAACGAATGTAAGCAAATATTTTGCTAATTCGAAAGGGTATCAAAAAATTTACCGGTTGTAGGATTGCTTTGTGACCTTTAATTGCTATTTATATTTTTCAACGATTTCGGCAACAAAAAATCCCTGATGTTAAATACACATCAGGGATTTTATTTAATACAAGTAAACTTTATGACCCACAAGCCTCACACCCTTCCGGATTGTCGAGTGAGCAGCTAATTTCGGCCATGCGTTCTTCTTCGCTAACTTTTGAATCGTTGCTCATCACCGGTGCAAATTGTTCTTCTGCTTGTTTTTCTACAGTAAACTTAATAGCATCGGCAGCAGCCTTTGTGCGTAAGTAGTACATACCGGTTTTTAAGCCTTTTTTCCAAGTGTAAAAATGCATGCTGGTAAGCTTCGCAAAATTGGCATTCTGAATAAACAAGTTCAACGATTGCGAATGGCAAATGTAAGCTCCTCTATCGGCTGCCATATCGATAATTGCCTTTTGCTTTATTTCCCAAACAGTTTTGTACAACTCTTTAATGTTATCCGGAATTTCGTTGATATCTTGTATTGAACCGTTAGCTGCTATAATGCTATTTTTTAATTTATCGTTCCATAGTCCCAGTTTTACCAGGTCTTTCAACAAGTGCTTGTTTACGATAGCAAATTCTCCACTGAGTACACGACGTGAATAAATGTTGGAAGTGTAGGGTTCAAAACATTCATTGTTCCCAAGTATCTGCGAAGTGCTTGCAGTTGGCATAGGGGCTAACAACAAGGAGTTGCGTACTCCGTATTTTTGTACTTCTTCCTTTAAAATATCCCATTCCCAACGTGGACTCGGTGTAACATTCCACATGTCGTACTGAAATATTCCTTTCGATACCGGTGAGCCGGGATAGCTTTCGTAAGGCCCATCCAACTTTGCTAAATCCTTAGAAGCGGTCATTGAAGCATAGTAAATGGTTTCAAATATTTCGCTGTTGAGTTTAGCTGCCTCAGGCGAATCAAATGCCAAACGCAATAAAATAAATGCATCGGCCAAGCCCTGAACACCAATACCAATTGGACGGTGCTTCATGTTGCTGTTGCGTGCTTCAGGTACAGGATAATAATTTCGGTCGATTACCTTATTTAAGTTTTTGGTGATTACATAAGTAACATCAAACAATTTTTGATGGTCAAATTTTCCTCCCTCAACAAAGCGTGGAAGTGCTATGGATGCTAAGTTACAAACAGCAACTTCGTCGCTTGAGGTATACTCTAAAATTTCGGTACACAGGTTAGATGATTTAATGGTACCAAGGTTTTTTTGATTCGATTTTTCGTTGCAGGCATCTTTATACAACATGTACGGATTACCGGTTTCAATTTGAGAATCGAGTATGGCAAACCATAAGTCTTGCGCCTTTATTGTTTTACGGGCACGTCCTTCTTTTTCATATTTGGTATAGAGTTTATCAAATTCGGCACCATAGCATTCAGATAAACCGGGTGCTTCATTGGGGCAAAACAAACTCCATTCGCCGTTTTCTTCCACGCGTTTCATAAATAAATCGGGAGTCCACATGGCGGTAAATAAATCGCGGGCACGAATTTCTTCCTTTCCGTGATTCTTACGTAAATCAAGGAATTCAAAAATATCGGCATGCCAAGGCTCTAAATAAATGGCAAAACTACCTTTGCGTTTTCCTCCTCCTTGATCCACGTATCGCGCGGTATCGTTGAATACGCGTAACATGGGAATAATTCCGTTTGAGGTACCATTGGTTCCGCGAATGTAGGAGCCGGTTGCGCGAATGTTGTGAATGGCCAAACCAATTCCTCCGGCCGATTGCGAAATTTTTGCAGTTTGTTTTAAAGTATCGTAAATGCCTTCAATGCTATCGTCTTTCATGGTAAGCAAAAAGCACGACGACATTTGAGGTTTGGGTGTTCCGGCGTTAAACAAGGTTGGCGTAGCATGAGTAAACCAACGCTCGCTCATTAAATGATAGGTTTCAATAGCTGCATCAATATCTTCTTTATGAATTCCAACCGATACACGCATCAACATGTGTTGAGGACGTTCAGCAACTTTTCCGTCGAGCTTCATCAAATAAGAGCGCTCCAAGGTTTTAAATCCAAAATAGTCGTATCCAAAATCTCGGTCGTAAATGATTGTTGAGTCGAGTAATTGCGCATTTTTTTGAATTATTTCATGCACGTCATCTGCAAGTAGCGGCGCCTTTTTACCGGTTTTGCTATCTACATAATGGTACAAAGCAGCCATCGTTTTTGAGAACGATTTGTTGGTGCTTTTGTGCAGGTTACTTACAGCAATGCGCGATGCAAGCAGGGCATAATCAGGATGCGTGGTGGTTAACGAAGCAGCAATTTCGGCTGCTAAATTATCGAGTTCGTGTGTAGTAACTCCTTCATAAATTCCTTCAATTACTTTCATAGCTACAGGAACCGGATTCACATGGGTGGAATCTAGTCCATAGCAAAGCTTTTGAATACGGGCTGTAATTTTATCAAACTTTACAGATTCTTTGTTGCCATCTCTTTTTATTACGTACATCTTTGGAGGATAGAGTAGTTTATATATAAATTTTTTAGTTGTGTCTTTTTTTAGCGAAAGCTTCCTTGCAGTTACCGTTAAATGAAACTGCCCGATATTCCATACTACCTGTAAAATCAGGTATTATAGAAGGTTCTAAAAATCTTCGTCGAGTGTAAAAACGTTGTCTTCTTTTTTGCCCATAACACCGCTTTTTTGGTACTCGGCCACTCGTTTTTCGAAGAAATTGGTTTTGCCTTGCAGCGAAATCAACTCCATAAAATCAAATGGATTGGCAGCATTATAAACTTTAGAGCAGCCTAGGGCAACCAGCAATCGGTCGGCAACAAACTCAATGTACTGACACATTAAATCTGCATTCATACCAATAAGGCGCACGGGCAATGCGTCGGTTACGAACTCTTTTTCAATTTCAACCGCGTTTTTAATGATTTCGCTTACGCGGGAGGGGGCCAGTTTGTTTTGTAATTGTTCGTACAACAAGCAGGCAAAATCGCAGTGTAAGCCTTCATCGCGAGAGATGAGTTCGTTTGAGAAGCTCAAGCCCGGCATTAAGCCACGCTTTTTGAGCCAGAAGATGGAGCAAAAACTTCCTGAAAAGAAAATACCTTCAACCGCTGCAAAAGCAATTAAACGTTCAGCAAAACTTCCGTTGCTAATCCATTTCAATGCCCATTCAGCCTTTTTCTTCACGCAATCTAAGGTTTCAATGGCGTGAAATAATCCGTCTTTTTCCTTAGCGTCTTTTATATACGTATCAATTAATAACGAATATGTTTCGCTGTGAATGTTTTCCATCATGATCTGAAAGCCGTAAAAACAACGAGCTTCAGGATATTGTACCTCATTCATAAAATTAACCGCCAGGTTTTCGTTTACAATACCGTCGCTGGCAGCAAAAAATGCAAGTACATGTTTTATAAAATGCTTTTCATCCGGAGTTAATTTGTTTTCCCAGTCTTGCCCATCGGGTGATAAGTCAATTTCTTCGGCAGTCCAAAAACT
>DGQS01000105.1 GCA_002389785.1 Bacteroidetes bacterium UBA4408 | reverse complement strand
ATTTTGCTTTGTTTGGATTAGGGGTGAATAAAGCGTTGAACATAAACACTTAACTTTTGAATAACTGAATTTACAATATTTATTTAAGAAACTTACACACAATTGTACTTAAATAAAGTCAGTCAAAAACTAACTTTTCAATCAAAAACTTACCTGTAATTTGTGCTAATTGAGCTAATGGTATAAGTATGCAAATGTTTCCAAATTATATTGGAAAATAACTGAGGTATTTATCCAAAAAATGAATTAATTTCGCAATCATTTTGTAATTAACTTAAAACGATATACTGTGGATTTATTTGAAAAAATTAGAGCAAACCGCGGACCTATTGGTCAACACGCCAAAGAATCGCATGGCTATTTTACCTTTCCTAAATTAGAAGGTGAAATTGGACCTCACATGGTTTTTAGAGGCAAGAAAAGATTGAACTGGAGTTTGAATAATTACCTAGGTTTAGCCAACCATCCCGAAGTGCGAAAGGCTGATGCCGATGCTGCGGCTCAGTATGGATTTGCCTTGCCAATGGGCGCCCGCATGATGAGTGGAAATTCAAATCAACACGAACAACTCGAAGCCGAATTATCAGCCTTTGTTCAAAAAGAAGATACCATACTTTGTAATTTTGGTTATCAGGCAATGGTTTCAGCAATCGACTGCCTGGTTGATCGCCACGATGTGATTGTGTATGATGCCGAAAGTCATGCTTGTATTTTGGATGGCGTTCGCTTACACATGGGCAAACGCTATGTGTTTGCACACAACGATATTGAAAGCTGCGAAAAGCAATTGCAACGTGCTACCAAACTCGTTGAAAATACAGGAGGTGCAATTTTAGTAATTACTGAAGGGGTATTTGGAATGAGCGGAAATCAAGGTAAACTAAAGGAAATAGTGGCCTTGAAGAAAAAATATAAATTCCGTTTGTTTGTGGATGATGCACACGGAATAGGTACCATGGGAGCCACCGGTGGTGGAACCGGACAAGCACAAGGATGCCAAGATGGTATTGATATTTATGTTGGAACGTTTGCTAAATCATTTGCCTTAATCGGTGGATTTATTTCAAGCGATGAACAAGTGGTTGAATACTTGCGCTACAACATGCGTTCTCAAATTTTTGCGAAAGCCTTACCAATGCCTTTGGTTGTTGGAGCCTTAAAACGAATTGAATTAATGCGCACTCAACCACAATTAAAAGATAAGTTGTGGGAAATTACCAATGCCTTGCAAAGCGGATTGAAAGAGGCCGGTTTTAACATAGGTACAACCAATTCGCCAGTAACTCCGGTTTACATGAATGGAAGCATTCCTGAATCAACTAATTTGATTTTAGACTTACGCGAAAATTATGACATCTTTTGTTCCATGGTGGTATATCCGGTGGTTCCAAAAGGTGTAATAATTTTACGCCTCATCCCTACTGCTGTGCATACACTTGAAGATGTAAAATACACGATAGATGCATTCAGCAAAATTTATCATAAACTTACTTCAGGTCAGTATATGAGTGAAAAAATTGCAGCTATTTAAACTGTAATATAATGCTTGAAAATCCCTTTGCCACAAAGCAGAGGGATTTTTTATTTTTAGAACTAATTTCTTTTTAGATTTAATAAAACTGAAACGTATGCAAGAACAAGTAAACAAGTATCCTCGTTACAGAGCACTCGAAAATTTCCACATTGTATTATGGTTATTTAAAGACTTGTGTTGGTGCAATAATTCAAAAACAATGGGTTTGTTGCTAATAATTCCAACCTTGTTGCTGGCGATTTACATTTTGTACTTACACTGGCCCGAAAAAGTTGAGCGCTTACACAATGCTGCTGTAGTATGCTGGATTTGCGCTAATTCGGTTTGGATGATCGGAGAATTTTTCTTTGAAGACGGTTTAAGAGAGTTCGCCTTGCTGTTTTTTATAAGTGGAATTATCTGTATCAGCTATTATTATTTATCTGAATTCTTTTTAAAAATAAATCGAAAAAAAATAACTGAATAAACTTAATTGCCAAAATTACAACCATCAACGCTACTTTATTTAAAGATAAATTTGATTTGAAAAATTCGCTTGTAAATAAAAATTTTAAAGGAACGCTGATTGGGCTGATTTTACTGATTTTCGCGGATTTGCCTATGTTATAAACTATCCATTTCATATCAACTGAACTCAAGCGGAAACAAGCAAAAAATTAACCGGTAGTATTGGAGTTGCGAAATTAGAAAATCACTTCAAACCTTTTTGATCAATTAAATAGATAAAGGCTGCCATTGCAGCTGCGCCCAACTCTAATTCGCGCTTGTTTACCTTATCAAAAGTGTCTTCAGGAGAATGATGGTAATCAAAATAACGCTGCGATTCAGGAAGCAACGAAAAGCCCGGAACACCTGTATCTACCAATGGATCAATATCTGATCCACTGCCCGATTCATTAAAATTATAGATTCCGTATGGTTCTAATAAGGGGCGCCACGACTTTACTCGATTTCTTACCTCAGCACTTGCATCCATTGAAAATCCTAGTGGAGCAAAGCCTCCTTCATCACTTTCCAAAGCAGCTATGTGTTGCTCTTTGTTTTTCTGGGCAAGTTCTAAATATTTCAAACCTCCCCTCCTGCCATTTTCTTCGTTCATAAAAGCTACCGCACGTATCGTATTTTTTGGTACGTAGTTGAGCGCTTTTAAGATGCGTATAACTTCAATGGATTGCACCACACCTGCACCATCATCGTGGGCTCCTTGTCCGGTATCCCATGAATCAAGGTGTCCACCGAATACTATGATTTTTTCAGGTTCCGATTGTCCTTTTAATTCAGCCACCACGTTATAGGATTCCACTTCCGGAAGGCTTTCGCAATTGAGTTTCAAATAAAAACTAAGCTCCGGATTCTTTTTCAATGATTCGCTTAATAAATCAGCTGCATTGGTGCTAATGGCACAACCCGGAATTTTAGCAATGGTATCGGCATAACCCATAGCACCTGTATGTGGTATATCTTGTTTGCTTAGCGACAAGGAACGAACAACAACAGCAATTGCACCATATGGCGCAGCTTCCATAGCTCCCGAATAGCGTTGCTTTGCAGCTCCACCGTAGGCATGCATGGTATTAATTAAAGTTGCATCCATGGGGCGATTGTAAAACACAATGTTTCCTT
>DGQS01000141.1 GCA_002389785.1 Bacteroidetes bacterium UBA4408 | reverse complement strand
AATCGTTCGCTCCACCTACTGAATCAATGTACAATGGAGTATACAAATCGGTGAGGGTTGCTCCACAAGATGCACCACGTAATTGAGTAGTTGGGAAAGGACCCATGGTTACCGGACAAGATGGTCCGTATGGACTCCATACATTGTTCTTTTTGTAAGATACCGATACATCATAAGTTAAATCGTAGGTTACTCCCGGTGCCCACTTCAAGCGGAAATCAGGAATTGGTAAGTTACGCGTATACTCATAGCTAAAGCTGTTTGCAAGGTTCTCAATTTTGAACTTGTAATCTTGAGCCTGGTAAACCGGCTGTACCAATAATTGGTCGTACAAGCTAGGAATAGTAACACAAGATGCAGGATCCATAGCTGCAACTGGTATTTGTTTAACCTGAATATCATCCATAAACAGGCTTTGTCCGTTAGCTGCACCATTGGCGTGAATACCATAATAGTATACTCCTGTGAATGGAGGTAAAATATCTGCTGAGGAATCCAGTTTATAAGTCAACAAATTACTTGCTCCGTTAAATACTGCTGAAGTAGTTAACATGGTTGCAGCATCGTTGCTGTTGCTTAAGAAAACTTCAAAGTTTTCAGACCCTGCAGCACCTAAGCGGTGCCAGAAATAAATACGGTACAATTTACCACCGGTTAAATTCATTGGAGCACTGTAGAACCAATCGTCTTTAGCAGTAGTGTTGTTGGTATTTTTGTCGATACGTAAATAACGAGTACCTGCGTGAGCATTTGCAGCTCCACTTGCAGTATACCAGGTAAATGCATCTGCCGGGAAGTTTTCGTTCGAAGAGGTCATTCCACAAGGTAATGCAGGTGGTGTTACGTTATTGTCCATAGTTTCGGTATACGAGCTAGGTGATTGCGTTGGTGTTTGTGTAACATCAGCTGCTGAACTTATTGTACCAATTATACATGTTGCATTTGCCCCAAATGCATTGTACGGTTGAATTTGATAATAATAAGTTGTTGAAGGTTGAAGTGCCGGTAATACTAAACTTGTACTTAAACCAACATCTTGACCATTAACTAAGCTGATAGGAGTTGTAGTTCCACCACCGTCAGTTCCAACATACACATAATATCCCAGTGTAAATGGAGTAACCGATGCTGCCCAACTTAAACTAGCTGAATAATTACAACTAAAGTCGGGTGTTACAGTTGCAGGACAACTTGGAGGTGCTGTTATAGTTGTAACAGTTACAGTTTGAACTGTAGAACATGTTGCCGGATCAGTAACGGTAACTGAGTAGGTTTGATCTGAAGTAACTCCGGTTGCAACAGGATTGTAAATATTTGTTGCACTTAGGAAGGTTGGATTAGCCGACCAATCAAATGTATAACCTGCGGTTGTATTTGGAGGAGTAAAGCGATACACCTGTCCTGTTGCCGGTTTAGTGGCTATTGAATTCTGTGAAGATGAAGTACTAGTCGCAGGCAGAGCAGATGTTGATTGTACGGAAATGAAATCTGATGAATTGGTTCCCATAATTCCGATTGAAGCTGAACCTAAGTTTACAGCTGCACCATCATCACGATACACAAATTCAATTACATTGGTACCTTCATACAGTTTAGCCTGGAATGAGATTACGGTAGTACTTGACTGGTAGTTCCATTCCATATTTATCCACTCTACTGTTAATACTTGACTTCCGGGTGTACCCGATACTTGGTATTTAATACCATTTGAGCACTGGATATCGTCCCATAATGGAGCAATACCCGGTCTTTGAGAAGCAGTAGTTGTTGCAAGGTTGTTAGTTAAAGTATTTGTTTTTCCGCTACCAAACAATAAAACTCCATTAGCGCCTGCCTGAACAGTAGAATAAGTAGTTCCGGCAAAACCAAAGTTAAATCCAATATTGAAGGCTGTTGACATTTCTTCATCGGCAGTGGTTGTAACTGAAGCTAAAGTACCACCAGATAGAGGAGTAAAACTTCCATTCAATGCTGTAAATGTGTAATTATTTGCGCTTGTTGCAATTACTCCTGCATTAAGCTGTGAGTTAGCACCGGAAGCAATTACACTAGGTGTTGCTGTTGCACTAACAACCGGTGAAGCTACCACTGTTACCGAAGCACCTGCAGTATTGGTACAACCACTTCCTGCGGTTGAAACTGTATACGAAGAGCTGCCGGCAGTGATAGATTTAAAGTAAACGGTTGCCTGATTATCGGTAATTGTTAAAGGTATAGTTGCTAAATTATCAGCATATAAATTGGTAACAGGACTCCAAGTATAACTTGAATAAGGATTAGGGCTTGAAGCAGTTAATGCTTGTATGGTTCCTGAGCATAAAGCTGCAGTTGTAGCCGGAGTGACTGACACAAAGAAAGCAGGATTTGCGTTCACAACAACAGGAATTCTAGCGGCTAAACCTGAAGGACAAGAAGTAGTAATTGTCCAATCGAATGCAGTACCATATACTGAGGTGCTTGTTGCTCCTGTTTCAGTAGAAGAAGATCCAACAATGGTCATAACTCCACCCATAAACATATAAGAAGCACTATAAGCACCTACAGGGAATCCGGAACTATAATAAGTACAAGGCACACCTGAAGTAGTTAATTGAAAACTTCCTGAACCAGCTATAGCAAAGTTAACCGGTACATTAATAAAATTACCTACCTGAGCTGCAGACACAGCCATTGAAAATGTTTGTAATACTGTAGATGAGCCTGAGTTTTGTAAAACAACCGTTAATGTACCTGTACTTGTAGGTAATACCTTTATTGCGTCAACTCGAATACTTGCAATCGTTGTAAATCGGGTAGATACGCCGGTACCAGACGATGAAGTACCAAATCCATTGGACAATACTTTTTGACCACCGTTTGTATATTGATTGGTATAAGCAGTAGTGGTTGGTTCGGCATAATAAGTTGCCGGTAGTGTTGTAGGAGTAACAGATATTGAATTACCTGATCCTAGAGGAGAACCACCCGTTGCAACATCGTACCAAACTATGGTTGTGTTTAATCCAGGAGTTGCCGTAAGATTAGCTGCATCACCCAAGCAATTAACCATTTGCGGTGAATTGGTTGCTGAAATTGAACCGGCATTTGCTGTAACTAAAACTGGAGTTGAAGTAACAGGACTTGAACTTGGACAAGTAAAAGTTACTCTATAGTAAGTGCTAGCATTTAAAGGTCCGGTTGAATAAGTTGCTAAATTGTTTACACCTGATGCAGTAGTGTAGGGTCCACCTATTGTGCTTGACGATTCCCACAAGTAGGTAGCTCCTGGGATTTCAATATCGGTTGTTAAGTCTGTGCTACTTCCTGCACAAATAGTGGTATTAAATCCAAATGCAGCAACTGTATTTGCTGATGAAGGAGATGGGCTGGTTCCAACTACAGCAGTACCGGTGTTTGCGTTACAGCTGATGTTTGCCGGGTTACGCACCCAAACCGGGTATGAAGCTGCAGCTAAACCGGTAAATTTATTACTAGTTTGCCAAGTACCATCTGTACCATTCGTACTGTTAATACTATATTCGTAAGTATTGTAGCGAATATTTAAATCATCAATGGCATGTAATTCGTTTGAACCTCCTGTACGAGCTGTAAAGGTGTGAATCCAATTGCTTTTGTTAGCATTCAAATATGAAGTTAACGCAGCCGGAGGAAGTGCAACATGGTCAAATATTAATGTATTGTTGATGGATACTGATACATATCCGTTTTGAGAAATTACGATTGATACAGGTGCATCAATCAAACCTTGCCAGAAAGAACCTTGTTTAAATGCAAGTACACCAGATGAAGATGGACCTTGATCAGGAGTAGTACAATTGTACATTAAATATACCCCAGGAGTGTTAATAGCACCATTGGCGGTAGCATCAAATGCCAATTTAAATCCTGAACCTGAACCACTTTCAGCGTTGAAACCTCCGGTACCCGGAGTCAAAGTAGTTGCTGTATACACATCAGGTGCATAACTCCAGGCTAAACCATCAGCACCTAATATATTAAATGCAAATCCGCGTGGCGCAGTTGACAATTTAAAATCAACTTGTAAATTATTTGTATTAATTGCTGCAGAGTTTCTAATAATTAATGTACCATTTTGTGCATTTACCTGGCTCGTAATATTACAGCGCCCGCTAGCTACAGAAAGATTTCCTAAACTAGCATCAAAAGCAGCGCCCAATAATCCTGTAGAAAAATCATTACTGTACCAAGTAGTAAAATTATTTTGTCCTTCTGGATAAACATTAATTACCCCATTATTCCCACAATTTGCATTGTTTACTACGTTTAAAGATGAGTATCCAACATAATAGGTGGGCGATGCGATGGCATAAGAACTAGGACATACAGAATTCGTTACCTTAACTGTATAAACATAATTCCCATTAGCAACTGCTGTTGCCGGTGTATAATTATCTGTAGCTGCTGTATTTGTAGTTGATTGCAACAAGGTAGTTCCAGCCTGGTCGTACCAGTTATAAGTCCACTGGCCTGCTCCAATTGTACCATTATTGTTTACAGTAAAAGTAACAGGTGTTCCTGGACCACATATTGAACTTGGAGAAGAACTATAAGTTAATACGTTTGGAACAACAGGATTTGTAATTACGTTGAGCACCACATTTACTGGAGCAGCCACACAACCGGCTGCACTGGTACCTGTTACGGTATATGTCCAAGTTAATGACGAAATTGTTGAAGGAGGAGCAGATGTATTTGAAGCCAAGGTAGATGTTGGAATAGAAGTAACCGTTTGTAAGTTAGTTGGAGTAATAAATAACGAAACTCCCGGATAACCTGCAGTTCCTGGGTTACAAGCCCAACTGTAGGTACTTGCTCCTGAAGCTGATAAATCAACTCGTGAACCGCTACATACGCTTGTTCCGGTAGAAGGAGTCGCTGTAACTGTTGGAATAGGATTAACAACTGCTTGTGAGGTTGATGAGAAAATTGTACCACCTCCAAATGAACAACCAATTTCACACTGATAATACATGGATGAACTTAGTGTAGCAGTTGTGTAACTATTAGTGGTTCCACCTGTACCTGTTGTAACATTCACGAATGAACCCAAAGTACCAGTAGCCGATTCTTGCCATTGATAAGTATAACCAGGTTGAACTGTAAACCCGGAAAGAATTAATGTTTTAGTTCCTGTTCCGCATATTGGCGTTGCATTTGTAAATGCTGAAGTTGCTGAAGCGGGTGGTCCTGAACAAGGATTTAACGGAGTAAAGTTTCCGGCATCAGCACCAATATCTACTGGTGAAAGTGTATTGCGTGTTTGTCCATCATAATCATCTGTTATCGTGAAAGCAACGACACCTCCTTGTTCAATTACTGTTTGAGGAGTTGGGTTAATGTGTAAGTCAACTGTAGTTGAATTACCGTTTGGCACAAGGAACATTGGATCGCCAGTATAACTATTTAAATCGCCGGCAATCCAACCGCTTGAATAAGCTGTAACTCCGGTTACATTGTTTAATGCAAATGAGTTATCATTTCCTGCTGCTGCATAATAATCGTTGTAATCAAAATCACATCCTGTAGTTGCTGTACCTAAACGCATAACATAATGTTTATTGGTTTGAGCTGTAGCCACATTCGCTCTTGCATTAGCAAAAATATTGTTACGCAATACTAAAGTTCCGGAAGCCGCTGAGCGATTGAAAGCAGCAGAGTGGTTGGCAGAAACAGTTGAAGTAACTCCAGTACCTCCAATGTAAACACTGTTGTGGAAAACATTCGTTGCAGAAGTTGTTCCTATAGAGAATCCGCGCATTACTAATGGGGTAGTCACAGAAGCACCTGCATCATTTACCCCAAGGCGAATCATGTTATTTTGCATAGTTGATGTACCTGTTCCATTGTCAATACCAGTAAAGGTTGCTGCTGTTGCTGTAGTGGTAGTGTAAGCTACATCAAAACTATGTATGAAATTTCGAGCCAAAAGATTGGTTCCTGAAGACGCCGGGTTCCAAACAATTCCTGTAATTTGCGTATTGGTAGTAGTACTTGTTGTGGTTAATTTTAATGAATAAATTTTATTATTCGTTACGGTGGACGGAGCCGTTGTTGAACGCATCACAATACCACATATATTGGCAGTTGTACCAGATCCGGCTATTGTGGACGCAGAAGTGAGGTTACGAATGATGTTGTTATCAATTGTATTTGCTCCTACTGCCAAATCAATACCTCTAACTGTAAGCGCGGTTGTGCTAGATGTTCCGGTATAGGTATTATTCAAATTAGCAATGGTATTATTATTAATGGTGCTATTAGTAGGACCACTTGAAACAAAAATACCACTTAAGCCCATTGCTGTTGCAGCTGCTCCAACCCCGGTAAACTGAATACTATTAGCAGTAGAGGTACTTCCTATGGTATTGTTGTTAATAGTGTTAGAGGTAGTACCCCCTCCTAAAATACCTATAGCAACAAATGTATTTGATATTAAACCATTATTTATGGTTATTGATCCAACACTATTGTAATTTATATTTAATAGAGCTCCTCCAACTGATCGAATACCATAGGCAACACTAGTTGATGAACTAGTAGTAGAGTTATTTAATGTAATTGACCCGTTACCCGTAGTCGATCCTATTGTATTTCCGGTTCCTGCTCCAAGACCCACATTAACGTTACCACTGGCAATACTTATCCCTGTAAAATATGGGTTTGAAGTACTAGTTGAGGTGAAAGCTATATTTTGAAGTGTATTGTTTGTCGCACTTGAAACAGACAGCGTTCCAACAGAAATATCCATTCCATGCCAAACAGTTGTGACTGCTCCCAACATGGTATAAGCTGAACCACCGCAAGAAGCAGCAGTACCTCCTATATAATTACCTGAAATAGTATAACCACTTGATGCTACAGCCGAACCACCCGGAGTAATCCAAAATCCACGATGAGTAATTGCTGCTGTTGCGTATGTGAAGGTAATTGCAGCACTTTTATAATAACTATTGTTTGATATAGTATAGTTGTTATTTCCTGCACAAATATCAATACCTGCGGTTGCAGTATTGGCATTGAAGCAATCATAAATGTTATTATTTAAAATAGAGTTATTATCATTATTGGCTGGGGAACCTAAAGTAGTTGCATTCACTGCAAAAATTCCCACATTTAAAATATTGCCAGATGCTGTAACTGAGTGAATATCGCAAAAAGATACGGTATTGTTATCATTACCTGCAATCCCGGTAGTTGACAAAATTGCAAGCACTCCCGGTACCGCTCCTACCGCTGGAACTGTTGCCGAGTTAGTTGCAGGATTTAAATTTGAAGCCTGTAAATCGAGATAGGTGAGCAACAAGTTATTTGCATCATTTTTCAAGTGCACCGCATTCCCGGCTGCAGCAGCTGTGGAGCTGGTATTCGCAATTCGAATATATTTATTACTTCCAGTTCCTCCCGGACGACCGTCAATTGTTACATAACTAGCTCCATCAAAAACAATGGTTGCAGCTGTACTAGCCGAAGTTAAAACAAATGGGCTTACAACTGAGGCATTAGGTCGTATGGTGAGTGGCCGTGAAGAACTAACACAAGCATTGAAAGGAAATGTTATTGGGTAGGTTTCCCCTGCCGGATTGTAATCTGTTTGTAATTCTAAGGTTGTCGCTGCACCCAAACCGTTTACATTAATATATGCTAAGGCAGCAGTAATACTTGTAAACCCATTTGGTGAGGCAGGAGCTGTAGCACCAATCGGAATAGTACCGCTCATGGTTCCGCATGAATTAGTAGTTTGTGAAGCTGTAAGCGGACTAACAGTATTGTATACAATACCCGCACAGGTTGAATTTGAATAATCATATACATAATAATCATAAGTAGTTGCACCGGATAAGCCAGTATTGTTGAAGCTAGTTGCTGCTCCTACAGAAACAACTGTTCCTAGTCCCAGTGAATTACCAACTGAATAAACCGTTCCGGTTGCCGGAGGGGTTGTAAGGGCTCCTGAAGGGTAACGAACAACTATATACCCAACCGGTGCACTAGTAGCAGCTGTAAAGCTTCCGTTTATTTGAGAGGTGCTTATAGCAGTTAAATTTAAAGCAGTAGCTTGATTAGCAGGTGCAGTGGGTGTATTTGAAACCAAGGTAACATTATCAATTGCAGCAGGCGGATTTGTACCAGATGTGTTATCATTTTTCCATGTAATAACAATTCTTTGTGTTGTTCCGGCAAAAGAAGCAGGTAAACAAATGCTAAAGTTTTGCAAATTAGTTCCCTGATTCCATAATTGTGAACCCAATGCAGTTGGAGAACCACCAGTCCAAGTAGCAGTATTTGCAGTAGTATTATTAGGAGAGCCTGCCAGTGGAGTAATCGACATTGGACAGGTGTAAACGATAATTGCATCCCATGAACTTGTCTCACCTAAAGCTTTCCAATCAAAAGATAATGTAATTTCAGTTTGACCTGCCGGAAAAGTAATGTCCTTATAAATATGAGAAGCGGTTCCTGAAGCTGTATTTGTATAAGCCCATGTAGTTCCACCATCATTACTAATATATGCCGATCGATTGGTAAATCCTGTTGGTACAGTTCCAACTGTCCATGCATTGGGAGTACTATTTGTTACTTGCCAGTTATTTAAAGCTAATGTGGTTCCAGTTTCAAATCCCCCATCACCATAAGGATTAATTAACAAGGTTGCTCCAACTCCGCTGGTGGTGATTGTTCCGGTTAAAGGACTGGTTGTATTATAGGCAGTAGCACAAGAACCACTGTTGTAAGAATAAATGTAAAAATCATAGGTTATACCCGGTAACAAACCAGTAGCCCCAAAAGAACTTGCTGCTCCTACACCAACAACTTTTCCAAGTCCAATGCTATTCCCAACAACATAATCTGTTCCCGATACGGGTGCTGTAGGCGTTGATCCTCCAGGATAAGCAACAGTTAAATACCCTGTTGGTGCACTCGAAGCAGCAGTAAAAGTTCCGCTAACAATTGTTCCCGAAGGAGATGTAAGGTTCAATGCTGTAGGTTGATCGATTGGCAAAGTACAAGGTGCAATACCGCCCATTGCCATAATGTGTAAGTAATTAACTGATGAAGGAGTGGTTCCGGTTGAAGAAGTGGAAGTTGCAGTAAACGCTACACTACTTACCAATTTGCCGTAATTTGCAGGACTTATATTAACACTGTATTCGTACATGTTCGGCTGAGATGTATAGGTACCAGAAGTACAAACATTTAAAAATCCGCCATTGTTAGGATTGATTCGGTTAAACTGATAGAATGCTGTGGTAGCTGCTGATCCTGAAAACCAGTTTGCAAAAGATGCACCCGTAAAGGTTTGCGTTGTAGCATCGGTAAAAGTAACGGTTACATTCATTGTATTACTTACGTTGTTAACTACCGATCCAACAAGAAAATATAATTTACCATAACTAGCAGGTGTGTTTAAAGTTAAACTAGCCGTTGATGGAAATGGCGAAGTATAAGTTCCTGAAGGGGAAGTAATGGTTAATGCATTGTTGTTATTCAATACACTTGTACCATAACCCTGTAAGGTATATGTTAATGCAGGAGTTCGTAAACTTGTAACTGTGTTTGACACAGGCATAAAGCAAGTAGGAGTGGCTGCACCAATTGTATAGCCTTGGGAAACCAAGCAATAACCTGCCCCATCGAATCCATTTGCCGGAAAAGAAACTCCTGTATTAGGAGACCCATTTACGCCACTTCCATTCGCTACAATATCATTGTTGTAACCCGTACATGGAATGTCTGATTGTGCGTTGGCCGCAGTTGTAATAAACATTACAATTGTAACAAGATAGCTTACAAGCCATCTACTGACCCTCGCTGATCTGTAAGTAATAAAACGCTTTACTTCGTTTGAGTTTTTGATTGTTTTCATTCTGGTTTAATTAGAGGTTATTGCTTAAGGAATTTAAAGGTTGATTGATACTTGTTTGATTGAATAGTAATAAAATAGAGTCCTTCCTGCATATTCGCAAGGTTAATTGTTTCGTTTTGTACCTCCGACAAGGATAGTTCTTTGACAACACGTCCGTCTATTGATCGAATTGAAACATTACCAGTCAAGGGGTATTGATTTAAACCGTTAATATATAGGTAGTCAGCAGTTGGATTCGGGTGAATAGATATTAGGTTAGTACTTTCATTCATAATGCCCGTTGGGCCTGTAAATCCACCAATGGCCAAAGCATGAAAATAATTCACCTTATCTGCGGTGCTTCCAACAGTATAAACTGTGGGTAAGGTAAAACTAATACTTTGTACCTGTTTCGTAATATTGGAAGCAGATAGAGTTAATTGTAATTCAAATAAATTAGGATAAAAATTCGGTGAAAGCCCGCATTGTACTGCTCCAGCCGGCGAAGTCCTGCCAATACCACTATAAGTAGGCAAGGTATTGGTAAACCAGTTAACACAACTATTGCCGGAAAAACTTTGGGTCGTTAAATCAGTAAATGTTACTACAACATCAACTGTCATGGGCGATAGATACATTACTGATTCATACAACACATATAGTTTCGTATAGCTGGCCGGATTGGTTAAGGTTAATGTTCCTGTTTTAGCAAAAGGAGAAGTTAAATAAGCGGTATTATCGTTATCAATTGTCATCGAATTATTGCCTGAATAACTTTGTAAAATATAGGTAAGTCCCGGTGTTCTTGTGCTATTTATTTGCTTGTTAACCGGTAAAAAGCAAATGGGAAATGTACTGCTGGCAGAATATTTATAAGTATTATCAATAAATGTATACCCAGCACCATCCATACCTATTGAGGGATAGCTAGTACCCGGAATAGAATTATTTCCGGTTCCGTTTGCAACAATATCATTATTAAATCCGGTACATAAAACATTGGAGTATTGAGCTAAAGCGCTGAAAGCGAAAGCCATATAAACCATTGTAAGTGTAAAGATTTTTTGCATAAAAAACACTTTCTTCTATTTTATTTTTTTTGCTAAACTAAGTATTAATTAATCTGCCTAAAACCCCTAATCTTAGGGGGATAAATAACTCTATACATTTTTACCATGTACTTGTAGAATAACATCTACATTTATGACCATACTTTCAATTATACATCCCAAGAGTGAAGTTCAAAAACTTCAAAAATTCAATGGGCCAACCTTCTACAAGCAAACAAAATCAAGCAATGTAATCTAAACTCTTAGGGATAGCTGGCGACTTATTTTTCTAAAGATATGCAACCTGTCACCAAAGCTACAATCCCTAATTTTAGGGGTTTTGACGATTGGTTTAATTTGCTGGATGAGTGGTAAAGGAAATGCAATTAGAAGTTGTAAAAAAAGGCAGTAGCTAATTGTGTTTAATAACCAGTTTCTCTCTTTTAAGGAGGTAATTAGAATTCCTAATGGTATAAAAATAAAATCCACTTTTAACTTCGGTTAAATCAATAAAATTAGACCCTTTTTGAACTAGTTGCTTTAGTAGCAATTTACCAAAAGCGTCTGTAAGATTAAATTCCAGTTCGCTACTATTATTCAAAACATCAATCTGGATGTGATTGTCGGAGGGGTTAGGAAAAGCATGTACTGCAACGATACGTTCTTGATCCTTTATAGCCGTTGGCTGCGGAGTATATATTCGCGTCACTTTAAAATTATCAAAATATCCACCTGCTCCTTCAAAATGAACATAAACCATATCCCAAAGTTTAGGATTTGTTTTGGATGTTGAAATTGTGTCAATGCCAAGCGTTGAGCCACTTATTAAATTAGTCCAATTAGATGCAGTCGCCGCCTTCGTTTTAACTGAAATTTTTCCACCTGTTGAAGTACCCAAATCATGTAAGGTAATTTCAACATTGGTCCAAACATTCGATGCAATACTGTTATAGGTTGTACTAGTACCGTTGGGCAATGTTAACTTTTCTTGGGCTGGAGTAACCGAAGAAACTTTAAAATCAATTGCTTTTTCATTGGCTGCACTATGTATTATCTTACCATCGTTATTGAAATCCGTTCCTACTCCAACATTCACACCCCAGTAATTACGCATAATATCAAAACTAATAACATACGTGGATTGCATGTCCGAAAATCGAACCCCCGAGAAAATTGTATCTAAACTTCGGCAAGCATCTACACCTACACTTGGTCCTGAACCGGTAAAACCAATCGAGTTTGTACCATCCACACTGGTGGTGTTTTGAACAATTGCATCCAGAACTGTATTTAGTTTATTCGTAAGCCAACCACCTTGACCATTTAAATTTCCGGTGCTAAGAGTGTTAAAATTATAGCTTACCGAAATTGTATCCGTAGTTTGTGAAAATGATTTTAAAGTAACTAGGAGTACAAAGAGCAAAAGTGAATTTTTCATACGCATTATTTTCTCAAAAATATATGTTTAATTTAGGCCATAAAATACCTAATTTTAGGGGCTTCAATTAATTTCATTTTGAAAAATATGAATTTCACACGCTAGATGCTAAGGTTTAAAACACTACGTTTTTGTTTGGCTAAAGTTAATTTGCTGCGAGCAATAATTTTAGTGAATATCCTATTAGGTATAGCCCCGCTGTTTGCCCATAATACTTCCTATCAATTAACCATTTACAACAGTGAAAACGGATTTTCATCAAATGTGGTAAAAAGCATTTTTAAAGATAAAATGGGATTTATTTGGTTGCTGAGTGAAAGTGGACTCACGCGTTTTGATGGCTATAATTTCAAAAAATTTAAACACGATTTAGCTGATTCCTCAAGCATTTCATCTGTTGATATGAAAATGGTAGCGATGAACAAATCCGGGACATTGCTTTT
>DGQS01000139.1 GCA_002389785.1 Bacteroidetes bacterium UBA4408 | reverse complement strand
TCAATCCGCCGCAGCATACCAATGTCCAAGTAAATCGGAAATCGGTTGATGGTGCATTACGGTCAATGATCTTAGTGTATGTAGCTCCGCTGGTTGCAACATCTGTGATGCGGTAACGGTAGTTAGTAGCAGCAGGTACTGCGTTGCAGTAAATTGGTGTACTAAAGGTTGGTAAAGTATACAAGCAATACGCCGGTTGCAATTGAGTAAGCGGCTGTGCAGGAGTAGTTACCTGACACATTGCTCCTGCTGTGCTCCATACTCCACCTACATTGTTTTGAACGGTGATGTCGTAAGTGGTTCCATAACGTAATCCTACTCCGCCAACGGTTGGTAACCAGTTTAATCGGAAATCATTTAAGGTTGAATTACGATCAGCAGTTGCATTGTAACCTAAGGCAGCATTTACAGCAGTATAGCGATAATTGCTTGCTCCTACCACAGGAATACAGAATATTTGATCGGTAATGTTGGTTAACGTTTTACCGCAGGATTGCTGTGGTCCAGGTGCTGCTACAAGTTGGGTTTGTGGTTGACCACTCAAAGTTACTGTACAAACCGGTCCAAAGGTTCCCAATGTTCCCGGTAAGTTTCCTTGTGCCGGTCCGGTACGTCCAACTAAAGCACGCACTTGTACATCGTAAGTAAATCCAAATTGTACACGTTCCACCAATAGTGGCGATGTTTGATATGCCCAATATAAACGGTAGTCTAATACCGGAGCACCACGCATCCAAGTATGGTCGTATGCCAAGGTATTTTGTACAATTCTGTATTCGTAATCGTTCGCTCCACCTACTGAGTCAATGTACAATGGAGTATACAAATCGGTGAGGGTTGCTCCACAAGATGCACCACGTAATTGAGTAGTTGGGAAAGGGCCCATGGTTACAACGCAAGGTGGTCCATAAGGGCTCCATACATTGTTCTTTTTGTATGATACCGATACATCGTATGATAAATCATACGTTACTCCAGGCGCCCACTTCAAGCGGAAATCAGGAATTGGTAAGTTACGAGTATACTCATAACTAAAGCTGTTTGCAAGGTTCTCAATTTTGAATTTGTAATCTTGAGCCTGATAAACCGGTTGTACTAATAACTGATCGTACAAGCTTGGAACAGTGATACAAGATGCAGGATCCATAGCTGCAACAGGTATTTGTTTCACTTGAATATCGTCCATATACAAACTTCGGCCATTGGCAGCACCATTGGCATGAATACCGTAATAATAAATACCGCTAAATGGAGGTAAAATATCGGCTGAGGAATCCAGTTTGTAAGTCAACAAATTACTTGTTCCGTTAAATACTGCTGAAGTAGTTAACATGGTTGCTGCATCGTTGCTGTTGCTTAAGAAAACTTCAAAGTTCTCGCTTCCTGCAGTTCCTACGCGGTGCCAGAAATAAATACGGTACAATTTACCACCGGTTAAATTCATTGGAGCACTGTAGAACCAATCGTCTTTAGCAGTAGTGTTGTTGGTATTTTTATCGATACGTAAATAACGAGTACCTGCGTGAGCATTTGCAGCTCCACTTGCAGTATACCAGGTAAATGCATCTGCAGGGAAGTTTTCGTTCGAAGAGGTCATTCCACAAGGTAATGCAGGTGGTGTTACGTTATTGTCCATAGTTTCGGTATACGAACTGGCCGATTGTGTCGGTGTTTGAATGACATTTGCACCTGACATAAATGAACCAATTGTGCATCCGGTAGCTACTCCCATTGAATTAAATGGTTCAACCATATAATAATACAATGTATTTGGCAATAATGTTGGAAGTACTGTGCTTGTTAAATTACCAATATTAAAACCGGAAAGTAATCCTATTGGTGCAGTAACGCCGCCTCCATCGGTACCAAGGTAGATATTATAACCTGATGGATAACCAGCAGCGAAAGGCCAACTAAGGGTTGTTGCAGTAATGCAAGTGGCATTTGAAACAGAAACATTGGCACAAGAAGGAGGTGCGGTAGCTATACCGAATTCAAAAGCTCCAGGGTCAGGGTTTATTGTTCTTGCTGTACCTATAATATCATCAATAATACCTAAATTGGATCCTATTCCATTTAAAATAGGTTCATTTGGCGAATAATTTCCACCAAGCGGATTTGAGAAAGATGGATCAACAGAAACCGATAATTGGTCGAAAGTTGGGTTTGCCGCCTGCCATGCCGAAAGTGTGGCATAGGCTGTTCCATTATACCCAATACTATTTGTGCCTCCACTGGAATTCATAAATAAATCATTTGTATTACTTGTAGCAGCTGCCGGTGTACTATAGTAAACACAATATTTGGTTCCGGTTCCGCCTCTGGTAATATAAACAATGTTGTTTCGAACGTCGTAGTTTACAGTCCCGGTTGCATAAATTCCATAAGTAGTAGTTGTTCCACTTGCAGTTGTTTGATCGAGTGAAATTGTATTATGGTATGCTTTCCAATAATCAGAACCCGACATATACATTCCATAAATGGTTCCTGCAAAATTTATATTTGAAATAAGGTTATTGAAGAATTTGTTCTCGTTACCAGCTGTTGCATCTATGGTACAATAAATATTATATGTTGTACCTGTTGTGGCAACACCCGCGGCATAGGTATCATGAATCCTGTTTTTTTCAACTAACATGTTGGTACATCCGGTTGTTAAATAAATCCCATAATAGGTATTCAAGGTAGTACGCGTTGGTCGAGATAAATTATTTCCTCTGATAATTGCTCCATTTTGATAAGAATTATAAATTCCATAAAAATTCTGATCGAGAATATTGCAATTTATAATTTGATTACCCGTATTTGGAGTACCACTTGCACCAATAAGTGTAGTGTTATAATACCCACTAAACATTGTACAACCGGTAACGATGTTGTTATTACCACTAACACCAGTAGCAGTTGCACTAGTAGCAGATCCGCTAATTGAGAAAGGTACCTGTGTAGTTGAAGTCCCGTTTGCCGGAGCATTAAATGTACAATTTGTAAATGTATTATTGTCTGCCCCATTCCATAAGTGACACACCATAGCGTAAGTTGCGCCTGTTCCTTCAATAACTAAGTCATTAAAGCGCAGGTAATCGGCTCCATTTAAAGCAAGAGTATGCGGAGCTGAACTTACTGTAGCTGCAAATGTCAATACATTTCCATTTCCATTAAATGTAATTGTATTAACAGCTGATGCACCAACTATCGGTGGAATTGTGACTTGAGCATTGTAAGATGACAGTAAATTAAAGACTACCGGACCAGATACCCCACAAGAAAGTGCAAAAGCTACATCATTTAAGTTGTTAAAATTAGTACCTGAAGTAGGTGCAGCACTATTAATAGTGTAAGTTCCATTCAAACTAACACAGAAATTTTGAGTTGGTGTAACATCATTTGCTTGACTATAATCAACTACACCGTTAACAGTTTGAATAGATGCTTGAAAACTAAAACCGTTAGCAGCAAAATATGGTGTTACAAATGTTACCAATTGAGTTGAACCGGCTGGAATATTTAATCCGGTGAAACTTTCAGTATTAGTTGTTGTAAAATCGGTATACGATAAGCTTAAACTGGTAATTGGGTCGGAAGAGCTGTTGTTTGTGATATTAACACTAACGGTATTATTTCCAGCATTTGCCGGATTAACTGGCGAAACCAGAGCTATACTTGCATCTAAAGGTGCAGGATTTACAGTTGCTGTAACCATGGTTCTAGCACTTTCACATCCCGTAGTAACTCGCCAATTATAATAAAAGTAAACATAAGGAGGAGATGCGATTGAAGAACCTGTTATGCTAATTACTCCCGGCACTGTATAAGGATAAACACCATTGTCATTGCGATACATATTGGTAACACCGCCTGTCCAAGACGCTACTCCCAAACGATAACCTGTTCCCGGAGTAATGGGAAAATTCAATGTTATTGTTTGAGGAACACTAAGTGCAGTTGAACTATGAGCGATTACATTGACAACTTGTGTCATCAGTGATGTTCCGGCAGAGTTTCTTAGTTCTACTGTTACTGTTCCTGGAGCACCGTCGGTAGCACCATAAGGATATACATCTACAGTTTCCAAAACGAAATTTGAAAGAGCATCAAAAATTGTATAACTAGTTAGTCCACCACCTGTAGTAGCAGAGAGTTCCATACTTGGTTTACCGGTATACGCAGTACCACCTCCCGAGGAAGCAGCTACATAATAGTTGGTTGTAGAAGCAATAACCGGTGTATTAAAAGGAGATCCGCTACCAATAGAAGTTCCACCACTTACTGCGGTATACCAATTTGCTGTTGCTCCAGCAGATACAGTAGCACCAAGTTGCACCGAACCGGTTGCAATTCTTGATCCAGGTGTAGTGCTTATTACGCTTGGGTTGTTTACAGTAATGGTTTGAGTAGCAGATGACACTGTAGTGCCACTGCAACTTGTTTCAGTTTGATAATATCTAGTTTGGGTAAGCGTTCCTGTTGAATAAGTAGTGGCACCAGTACCTACATTTGTCCATGGTCCTGAAGCACTAACAGTAGATTCCTTCCATTGTATTGCACCGCCACTAGCACCAGTTACAGTAAGTGTTGATGTACCTGAAACACAAATTTCTGTAGGTGAAGCAGTTATAGTACCTGCAGTTGGTGAACCACTGCTATAAACTACTGTAATACTATCATTTGCAACACAACCTGCATTAATACCTGCAGAATTATCAGTTGCAGTAAGTAAATACTTTGTTGTTACTGTTGGAGTTACTACATGTGGTCCGGCAGTTGAGGCTGTAAATCCGGCAGGAACAGACGTCCAAGAATAGGAATAATTCGGATCATTGGGGCTAGTTACATTTAATGTTGTGCTACCACCATTACAAACAGCCGGATAAGTTGATGAAACTGTTACGGCCGGTGGTGCGGTTACTGTAGCTAAGACTGGAACACGAACACCCTCACAACCGGTAGCAATTTTCCAATCGTAGAAATAATAATAAGAAGTAGATGTAGCTGAAGGACAACACTTGCCGGAAGTAATTGATATTACTCCAGGTAGCGTAAATGGAAACCCTCCTCCAGTAATGTTTGCCGCAGGATCTCTAACTAAATTTGCTACCAATCCTGTTCTTTGAAGCATTACCAAACTGTATCCAGTTCCAGTAGTTATGTTCCAATTTAAAGGAACATAAGTTTTAATTCCTGGTGCTGCTGTTCCAACTAAATTAACTGTTGTAGTTAAAATAACAACTGAAGATGCATTCATAACTGCAATATCAACAGTTCCTGCTCCGGTTCCAACAGGGTATACATAAACTCCTTGCAAATTAAAATCGGATAAAGCATTAAAAAATAAACCTGCTTCTAAAGTATAACCTGACGTTTGTCCATTATTTGGTGCACCAACTGTAGACGTACCGCCAGCTCCTGTAATTGCAGATGCATAATAGGTGGTTGTGGAATTTACATTAGGCGAATAGGTATTTCCAGTTGCTAGTGAACTACCTCCTGAAGCATTTGCAAACCAATTTACAACTCCCTGCGAGGCTGTTGCTCCGATTGTAACTGAACCGGGTCCACATCTTGTACCAGGCGTAGTTCCAGTAATTTGCGGATTATTAACTGTTAAGGTTATAACATTTGAGAAAACAGTTGAAGCATTGCAACTTAATGAAACTTGATAATAACTAGTTTGACTAATTGTTCCAGTAGCCAAAGTGTTTGCACCTGAACCAATATTTGTCCAAGGACCTGAAGCACTTACAGTTGAAACTTGCCATTGTTTAGTACCACCTGAAGCCCCAGTTAATGTTAAAGTTGTAGAACCTGAGACACAGAAATCACTTTGTCCTGCCGAAATGGTACCGGCTACCAATGGCCCCCCATTTGTAATTGTAATACTATCAATCATGGCACAATTCTGATTAGGTCCAGCACTGTTGTCAACTGCATTCACATAGTATTTAGTAGTAATGGAAGGTGAAACAGTATGTGGTCCAGGACCATTGGCAGTGAATCCGGCAGGGCTGGAAGTCCAAGTATAAGTATAATCTGGATCATTCACACTTTGAACGCTAATGTCAGCAGTCCCTCCAGGGCAAATTGCAGTAGCTGAAGCATTAACAGTTATTGCCGGTGCAGGTGTTACTGTGGCAATTACTGGTTGACGTGCACTTTCACATCCGGTGCTAATTTGCCAGTTAAAAAAGTAATAATATAAATCTAAACGTGGGGTATTAGTTGGAGTTGCAGTAAGAGTACTTGATGTTATTGACAAAACTCCCGGCACAACAAATGGATACCCGTAATTAGCTCCCGGAGGAGCAGAGGCTGTAGGCCCAAATGCAAGTCCTGTAATAGAAGCGCTGCGAGAGCCGGGTCTCAATTTGTAATTTGTACCCGGTACTATGTTAAAGTTTAATGTTACTGTTTGTGGTGTAACCGAAGCTATAGGGTTACCGATTACATTTACTGTTGCTGTATGCAATACTGTACCTGAACCATTTACTACATCAATAGTTACTGTTCCTGCTGTATTAGCCGAAGCAGCAACTGGATAAACAACAACTGAATAAAGCGTAAATGGAGCCGTAACGTCAAAAACCAACCCAAAGTTGGTAGTTCCAGCACCAGATGAAGGACCGGATGGTAAAGTAGCTAGTGCAGTTGAAGCAGTTGAGCCACCGGCAGTTGCAGCCGCATAATAGGTAGTTGTAGCATTTATTATTGGGGTAGTAAAAGTAGTTCCACTTCCAATAGCTGCACCGCCTGAAGCAGCAGCATACCAATTTGCAGAAACAGCTCCTGAAACAGATGCACCCAATTGAACAGTACCAGTTCCACAACGACTTGCAGGAGTGGTACCAGTGATAATTGGGTTATTTACTGCCAATTCATAAGTTGGCTCAATACATGTTACATTGTTCCCATTTTTAATTAAAGCTTTATAATAGGTCGTTGCAGAAATGGTTGGAGTAATGTAACTTGCAGAAGTGGCACCTACAATATCTGTAAATACAGAATTGTTTGGTGAATCCTGCCATTGTAATGAATTCGCAGGATATCCAGTTGAAGGATTTAATGACAAGGTAGCACTTCCACCAGTCACACAAAATCCTTCCGGTGTTCCAGAAATTGTAGCGGATGCTGGTTGTGCAATAATTTGAAGGGTATTAAGGGTAGTACAACCGGCATATAGACCGGCTGAATTATCCAATGCCGTAACAGTATAGGTAGTAGTCGTAGTAGGACTTACATTTACGGAAGCACCGGCTAAATTACCAGGGTTCCATGTATAAGTATAATTCGGATCATTGGTACTACTAACATTTAAAGTTGTACTACCGCCACTACAAACCAAGGTCAATGGTGAACTTGGATTAATTGTTGGGGCTGATGTTACATTTGCAGTGACCATTGTACGGGCGCTTTCACAACCTGTAGTTACAGACCAATTGTATAAAAAATAATAACTACTTGAGGTAGTTACAGACCCGGTAATTGAAGAAACGAATCCATTCATGGTACCAATACCGGTGAGTGAGAACGGATAAGTTACACCTGTATTGTCACGAATAAAATTGCCAGTCATTCCTGGAGCACACAATCGGTAAGTTCCAGGTGCAATTGACCATCCAAGATTAATCGTTGGTGAAGTTCCTGCAGTAACTGCAACAGGGCCTGTTGACATAAGTTGTGTTGTACCTCCAGCACTATAAAGCGCTACAGTTATTGAAGTACCTGTTGTTGAAAATACCTGAATACTATTTAATACAAACGCTGTTGTAACAGTAAAATCTTGTCCATAAGTTGTTAGTACTGTCCCTGTTGACGCAACTTCTGGTGCAAGTTTACTAACATTACTAGTAGAACCACCAGAGGTAGCAGCTACCCAATAATTGGTTGTTGTAGAAATTACGGGAGTGGTAAATGAAAGACCTGTATGAATAGGTGTTCCTCCACTAGCTGCTGTATACCAGTTGGCTGATACAGCACTTGAAACACTCGCCGTAAAATTAAGGCTTCCCGTTCCACACAAATTTTGAGGGCTATTGGTACCTGTTAATTGTGGGTCATATACAGAAACATTTACAACATTTGATACTGTTGTTTGACTAGTATTACTGCAGGTAACCTCTAATCTGTAAAAAGTTGAAACGGTTAATGGGTCGGTAGTAAATCCGCTTGGGTTTGTTCTTCCTGGCACTGGCGTATAGGGACCTCCAACTGCAGAAGCTTGAGTCCATTGATAGGTTATGCCTAAATCACTTGTATACCCGGTGGCACTAAGTATAACTGTACCTCCCAAACAAGCAGTTCCAGCACTAATACTAGCAGAACCTCCATTTGAAGGAGCAGAATTACATCCCGCAGCAACACCTTCAAATTCATATGCTCCTATATCCGGTGCAGTTCCTGTGCCGGCAGGGCGATTTGTTCCGATATAATCTGTATTAGGTAATCCTAAGGATGCTATTGCAATACCTCCCGATTCAAGTGATGTATTAGTGGAGGTTGGAATTGTAAGATTTGTATTTGAAGTGAATGGAGCAACCGAAGCGATTAAAGGAACCGAATTAGCATCACCAGTTGAAGCTAATTGCCATGCACCTATCGAGGTAGAATTTCCAGTTCCTGCTGTTGTACCGACCTTCCCAAGTATATGATTTGCAGAAGATGGGGTAAGGAAAAGTCCATTATTATTAATGGTATTTCCAGCTGTAGCAAAATTATATGAAGCAGCGAACCACATCACCATATTTTCAGTTGTTGTTGAGTTGGGTGCAGTCATTTGATTGCTGAAAATATTATTTCTTACATCAATACCTGTAACTGTTGTGGCAGCTACAACAAATGCAGCCGAATATCGAGTTGTTGTTCCAGTTAATTGTCCATATAGGTGAACAGAGTTGTAATAAACTTTATGTCCAGTGCCTGCTGATAATCTTATACCTTCCGGGCAATTAGCTTGTGTAGTCCATCCATATCCTTGGATATCATAAACCAAGTTGTTTACTATTGTATGATTATTTCCACCATTGATATTTATTCCATAACCACCATAACCGCTTGTACTATAAGTTGCCAATCCATGAATTTGGTTTCTTTCAATCAAACAATTAACACTACCTGTACCTGTTATTTCGATACCCATTCTATCTAAAGTTTGGGTAGAAAGTGTTGGGATTATATTAAAAACATGGTTTCTACGAATAATAGCACCAGAAATATTGCTTAACCACATACCGCGATAGTAAACAGCCTCAGCAGCTACTGCAGAACCAATTTCATTATCTTGAATTATTAAATTGGTGATAGGAGTAGCTATTGCATTTCCCATGTGAATTCCATTAGTAACTCTCTTTATTAAATTATTACTAATTGTAATGTTATCGTGATTTGCTCCAAGAGTGGTTGAGGACGCTGCTGTAGTACCAACAAAAACGATACCTGTTGAATAAGTTGTAGTTCCACTTGTTCCTGCCAAGTTTCCGTTACCTTGAATGTTAGTGTTTTTTACAACTATATTGGTACATCCTAAAGCAGGAGCGGTTGCAGTTCCTTGAAACCACAACACACTATGCGCTGTTGTTACTAATGCAGGTGTATTTTGGATAGTGAGATTTCTTGTTGTACCAGACCCATTATTCAAATTACCATTAATGGTAATATTATCGGCTCCGTTAAATACTAAAACACCATTAGTAGCAGTGCTTGCACCTGCTACTACAACACTTGCTGCGGTTGGGTAAATCGTTATACTACTATAGTTAGCAGCACCCACACCACTAGCAGCCAAAACGGTTGGTGCGGCTGGCTCAGTTGTGTTTGCTGAGATTGCAATGGTAACCGCTCCTGTATGAGTACCTGCATTAATTGCTGCAAAAGCTGCATTTACGGTTGCGTAAGGACCTCCCACGCCAGGACTCACCGTTACCTGAGCCTGTAAATTACCGACACATAGTGAGAAAATTAAAAACAAAATAGCTAAAAGGTTTTTTAGCTGTTTGATTCGTTGAAATGTAGTGTAGCTCTTACTCATGATTAATTTATTTTATTGTTTGTTTTTAGGTTTACTTATGCAAATAATTGAAATTTTAAGCGTGAATTGTGCTTACTACAAATCTATATTTAGAATTCAAATAGAACTGTAAGGGAAACCCTACAAGGCCCACAAAATCGATGAGTGGTAAAATATTAGGGATGAAATTAGGGGGCTCCTTTTGCCCATTTTTAAGACTACAAAGTGCAGGAATTCAATTTATTTCCACCCATGTTACCGTAATATATCGGAGAGAAATTTCGATATAATTAATTTCTAAATTAACTATTTCCCATATACTGCTAGTAAATCATTGAAATATCAAAATATCCATTGCTAATTTTTATTTGGAAATAATAAAAACGAAAATCTGTCATTTAGAATTCTTGATAACACATGTAAAGGTAAGTATCAATGAAAAAATCCATAGCTTTTTATTCTTTTAATCTACATTTCTTAAAAAAACTAATTTAGCATCAACAAAATAAATTCCTAAACAGCCCGAAAATGAAACTATTAATTGCGGATGACCATGTAATTATACGAAGAGGATTAAAGTTTTTATTAGACACGCATTTCGGCAAGATTGAACTCTTTGAAACTGAAACCTGCAAAGGAATTCAAGATTTGGTTAAAGTGAATGAAATTAGCCATCTCATACTTGATATGCAATTACAGGATGGGAATGTAATGGAAATACTTAACAACCTTAGAAGCGAATTTCCGGATGTTTTTATTTTAATTTACACCATGAGCCCAGAAGAAATTTTTGCAAAACCAGTATTACGTCTTGGAGCAAATGGTTTCTTAAAAAAACAAAGTCCCGAATCGGAAGTGTTAATTGCTTTGGAGCTTTTTCTAGCCGGTAAAAATTACGTGAGTCCAGAGTTACAGATGCTTAGAAATGCTGATTTGAAAACGAAATCACTGGATACCAACCCCTTTAAACAGCTCAGCGACCGTGAATTGGAAGTGTTGAATTATTTATTAAAAGGACTTAGTATTAAAGAAATTGGAATAAAATTAAGTGTAAAGTCCAATACGGTTACCACATTTAAAGCTCGTTTATTTGATAAATTAGGTGTATCAAACATCATAGATTTACAAAATATGGCGAATTTGTACAATTTTGAAATTGCCGGATGAAAAGCTTAAAACACTTTGGTTTTATAGTGTATTTGCAGTTATGCTTTTTTTGTTCAGTGGCGCAAAACAAGTACTACATTACTAATTACACTACAAAAAATGGCTTGCCCGAAAATAATTTACAATCGCTTCAATTTGATAGTGCTGGCTTTTTGTGGATAAGTTATAGCAACGGTTTGTTACGATTTGATGGTTTTAATTTTCGTAATTATACGACAAGTTCAGTTCCTTACTCAAGCTTTTCAATAAACAAAACAACTCAACAAGAATTGCTGGCATGGGATGTCAGTGGAACCGTTTTTGAAATTAAAAACCAAAAAATAATCAGCCTTAGAAAAGGGCCCGTAAATTCAATAAACTATTTTACGCTAAAAGGAACACTTCCAAGTAAATCGTATTACTTAAATGCAACAACACCCCACTTTAATACAAAACGAGATAGAAATTGGCATTATCCCCCATTAACAGTTTTTCCTATAACTGGTGAAGACGCAGTAATTCGAACAAAAACAGGTGTAGGATATTACCATTTTACACAACTCAAACGAAGTCTTGATTTGCAATCCTATTCTCCTACACATTTCATTGGCATTAATAATCAGATTTATTTTTTCACTGCCAACAATCAAATCTATCGAATTGATATAAATTTATGGAAAGTAATACCTTGCAACTTAATCGGAGATTTAGCCACTTCTGTACTCTTTAAAAACCATCCCGAATTACTCAGTAATACTTTTTGGGATTATTCAACCTCTTCCAGTTGTTTATTGTTTGAAAACAGTTTGTTTGAATTAAAAACCGATGCATCGGCGCCCAACCTTGTTAAAACCAAGCTTCTTACCAGTGAAATACCACAAAACTGCTTGGTTACCTCTCTTATTTACCATCCCAAAGATGAACTACTTTTAGTGGCAACCGATAGCAGGGGACTTTTTGTTTTTAGGGAGCAAAAGTTCAAATTTTTAACCTATCCCAATCCTGAAAGAGGTACAAACAATTCATATTACTTCCAACTCGATATTGACAGCAATACTGTTTATACTGATTGGGGTAGAGAGTTTACCAAGGAGGGCGGTCGAAAAAGTTCCTTGAATTTGGATAGAAATTATTCGGAAAATGTATTTCGTGATAAATCGGGTTGGCTGTGGTATATGAAAAATGAGCGAATTTTAAAACGATACAATCCAAGGTCGAAGGAAGTTAAAACTATTTTCAATCCAAAAAACGAATTGGTATTGTGCTTTTACGAGGAGGGTGACTCTATTTGGGTAGGTTGCACACAAAGTATAGGTTATGTAAAAAATGACACGTTGAGAATTGTTAAAGAACTGGAAAATAACAATTCAAATTCCAATATTTTTCAACTGATGAGGTGGAAAAATAATAAACTTCTAGTTTGCAATTATACCGGACTATTTGAGTACGATCCTATCACACAAGATTTAGATACAATAAAAGAATTATATCAAAAATATCCATACAGTTTTATTGTTTACAAAGACTTTTTGATGATTAGTACATTTGGTCGTGGATATTATTTTTACAAGGATGGTATCACGCGTAAAATGCCTCAAGATGCCAATCATTATTTGCAACAAGCCTATCTTTTTGTGAATGATTCGGCAGGTTATACCTGGATAGCAACCAGCAATGGAATTTACAAAACACGCTTTGCTGATCTTGAAAAATATTTTTATGATACTACCTATGCTGTAAGTTATTTACATTATGGAGAAGAGGAGGGCATTGCCAGTCCTGAATTTAATGGTGGCTGTGTTCCTTCCTATATTACCTTAAAAAATGGCTATACTTCGCTTCCTAATGGTGAAGGTTTGGTATGGTTTAAGCCTTCCGAAATAAATAATCCTGATTTTTCATCTGCTGTATACATTGATGGAATATATGCGGATGACAGTTTACAAATACAATCTAAGCTGAATGTAATTCCAAGTAATTGTCGTTTAGTGCGAATAGATTTTTCAACCCCTTTCTGGGGAACATCCGATAATTTAATGCTTGAATATAAACTTGAAGGTTATTCGAAACAATGGTTGCGCTTAACGAGTAATCAAAATAGTTTTTCCTTTTCAAACCTTTCTTCGGGTAACTATGTTTTTAAACTACGTAAGCGCAGTGGTTTAAATCCGAATGATTTTATAGTTACTTCAATACCTTTTGTCGTTGAAAAAAAATACTACGAAACAATTTGGTTTTTGCTGGGATGTATTTTATTAGCAGCTTTATTCACCTTTATTGTAGCACGTATATATGCATTCAATATTAACAAACGAAACAAAGCTTTGGAATTAAGTGTGCAGCAAAGAACAGCTGAGTTAATAAAAGCAAATGATGAGCTCAAACAATCGGTGAGTGTTAAGGATAAACTCATTTCGATAATAGCTCATGATATAATTACACCATTAAATTTTATAACCGTTGTTGCACAAAAAAGTGCGCGTAAAAACACCCAACTCGACTATGAAAATATGCAGTCTGTGTTGGCAGATATAAAGAACACTACCCAAAAACTTCGTGATAATGCACAAAATATTTTGAGCTGGATTAAGCATCAAAACAAGCGTATCACAATTAACAAGGGCAATATTGCAGTTGCTGCATTTGTTGAAGAAATAAGTGATCAATTTATTGAAATAGCAGCATCAAAAAAATCACAAATCACCGTTTCAATATCTGAAGAAGATATCATTAAGTCGGACGCTACAATCTTATCAATTGTGCTTCACAATCTTATTTCTAATGCTTGTAAATTCACCGAAAATGGCAGTATTGAAATAATTGGAGGTTTCACTCCTACCGGCTATTCCTTTACTGTTAAAGACAACGGCAGTGGTATGAAAAAAGAACAAAAAGCACGAATCCTTTCTATTGTGACTAAAGTTTCTGGTCATAGTATTATGCCGGTAACCGGCGATCATGGAAATGGTTTAGGCTACATTATCATTGGTGAATTGTTGGAATTTATAAAAGGCACTCTTAGTCTTGAAAGTGAAGTTGGCGTTGGTACCTCGGTTACAATTCAACTTCTTATATTGGATTAAGATGGTAAAGTTTTCGTCAATTCATTGAATGAATACTTGTTTAAAAATTCCTCAAATAAATTACCTCCTTTTCTCAATAATCATAAAATGGTTGTCCGCTAACATTCCTTTCTTTAAAATCATTATAACATAATTGAAATCGACTTGTTATTAGAATCTAGAAAAGGAAATCTGATTTGGCTGATGAACTTGGTTTTTTCGGATCCGGTTTGGTTTATGAGTATTTCTTTCTACTTCATCAAGAAGCTGAAGTTTGAATGCCCAACTGTATTCCTTTTGTCCTTTTGAAATAATCCTTTTCCTTAGTGTTTATCATATAAGTCAACTTTGTGTCAACCTTTTTCAGGATGAGGCATAAAATTAATTAAAAAGGGCGCTCCGTGTTTTACTCCGGAGCGCCCTTTTAATTTGAGCGTTAATTATGTGTTGCGAATTACTTCACTACAAACTTCACTCGGCTAACTGTGCCAT
>DGQS01000175.1 GCA_002389785.1 Bacteroidetes bacterium UBA4408 | reverse complement strand
TTACTTGCTCCCAAAAAGGTGCATTAATCCAAGAAATAATCAAAGTATCGTTATCAGCACTTTTCCATTTCCAGCATTCTGCTGTATTTCCTGGAAGCGGGTCAAAGTTCAAATCGCATGCAAATGGTGCGATATAATTATTGGGTGCAGTTGATAAAGGAATAGTTGGAATTGGGGCAGCGATCGGACTATTTGTAAATCCAATGTACCCGTTACTTCCAATCCAAATGTTGTTTACATCGTACCAATAAAAATGGAAAGGAAATCCAATGGTTGAAGCTACATTGTTATCGTCAGATAAACCACTAATTTGAGTTGCATCACCCAATGTGGTAATGTCAATCCAATTGTAAGCCGGCCCGTTAGGATCGTTACTGTCGCGCCAAATATACCCGTAAGCATCTGGTCCGCCAGTTGTTTGAGCCTGCGATGCTGTCATTAAGGCTGTAATAGCAGCAAGTGTTAGTAAAATTTTTTTCATCGTTTGTTAGATTAATTATTTAAGGGTTTAATATTCTGACTGCTAAAATAGGAAATTTATTTGTTTACAGTGCATGTAGCGGTTTTTTAACATTTCTAAAGTCTCCAATTTATTGGTTTCAATTTATTTTCGGTTAGAATCGCGTTCGTTTTTGAAAAATGTTTGCACCCAAAAAAACCATTGTAGGCCGAAAATGGAGATGGGTGCGCAGCTTGTAAAACAAAATGTTTGTGTGTGTCGATAAGCGGTAATTTCCCTTGTGCAAATTTTCCCCAAAGTAGAAATACAATTCCATGTAGTTGTTCCGACAGGGCTTTAATAACTGCATCGGTAAACACTTCCCAACCCTTACCCTGGTGAGAACCTGCTTGATTTTCGCGAACGGTTAATGTGGCATTTAACAACAAAACTCCTTGTTGGGCCCAGGATTCAAGATTGCCATTGTTGGGAATTGGCACACCCAAATCGTCCTGTAATTCCTTAAAAATATTTTGCAAACTAGGAGGAATCTTACATTCTGGCGCAACCGAAAAACACAATCCATTTGCTTGACCGACTCCATGATAGGGGTCTTGCCCAATTATAACTACACGTACATTGTGAAAGGCTGTGGTATTAAATGCATTAAAAATTAAAGCACCCTTTGGGAATACTTTGTATAGAGCGCGCTCTGCTATTAAAAATTCTTTGAGTTGCGCAAAATAAGGCGATTCAAATTCGCTTTGTAAAACCTTCTTCCAACTTGGTTCAATTTCGATACTCATATTTGGTTCAATTGTTACGCTGTTTTTGATGCTTTTTTGATTTCATTAAATTATTTATATTTGTCGCTGAATTTTTTAGACAGACAACCGAACAACAAATTTTTCCTGATGAAAAAGATAATCGTAGCCACAATTGTAATAGCACTAGGGTCTTTTGTACTTTCTTCTTGCAAAACCCACGAGCGTTGTCCTGCCTATGGTACTATCTCACAGCCTGCTCACAAAAAGGCAGTTTAAATTTCAATCCTTTTCATTTAATCCCAACCTGAAGCAAGTACATCTGCCAGGTGCATTATTTTCATGGGCTTGGCGTTTTTCTTCAGAATGCTTTCAAGGTGCAATAAACAGGAAGCATCCGTAGAAATAATATAATCGGCACCGGTACTTTCAGCGTCTTCAATTTTTTGATGCCCTAAACTCGCAGCTATTGGCTCCATCTTTACTGAAAAACCTCCACCAAAACCACAGCAAGCTTCAGACTGTTTCATTTCCTTTAGTTCTAATCCTCTAACTTTTTCGAGCAGAATACGTGGTTCATTTTTAATTCCAAACGTGCGCAGTGCGGTGCATGAATCATGGTAGGTTGCAACACCATTTAAGGTTGCTCCGATGTTGGTTATTTTTAACACATTCACCAAAAAATCGCTGAATTCGAACATGTTTTTTTGAATTTGTTTGTACTCGTTATGTAGCACCGAATTATGAAACATTTCGTTGTACTGGTTTTTTACAAATCCAACACAGGAAGTTGAAGGGCAAACAATGTAACGATCGTTTTGAAACTCGCGGATAAATTTATCGCCTACCTCTTTGGCTTCGTCCCAAAAACCCATATTAAATGCAGGTTGCCCACAACAGGTTTGTTCGGGATTATAATTAACTGCGCATCCCACCTTCTCCAATATTTTAATCATATTGAGTGCAGTTTCAGGATAAAACTGGTCGATATAACACGGAATAAATAAGTCTACAATCATTACCCTTCAATTCGTTTTATGCGTTCGCACTGCTTGTTGGCATTTTGCCTTTTGGCACACGCAGCAATAATAAAAATCCTAGAATAAAAAACACAATCAACATGATTATCGGTTTACGCATACTGGTGCTCATTTCATTAATAATCCCAAAAGTTGCCATTCCTAAAACGATACACACCTTTTCGGTTACATCGTAAAAACTAAAATAACTGGCATGATCGTCAGTTTCAGGTAATAACTTACTGTAGGTACTTCTAGATAATGATTGAATTCCTCCCATTACCAATCCAACAAAACCGGCAACAACAAAAAAGTCAGTAGGTGAATAACAGAAAAAATAAGTGCCCAAACAAGCCCCAATCCAAATACAAACAGCAATCATTAAGGTTCGTATATTTCCAATCTTTTTCGACACAAATGAAAAAAGGTAAGCTCCTAAAAGTGCAACAAATTGAATAATTAAAATGGTAGTAATTAATTGGCCAGTTTCCATTTTAATTTCTTGTGCTCCAAAAAGAGTGGCTACCAATAAAACAGTTTGAACTCCCATGTTGTACACAAAAAACGCCAGCAGATAGCTGCGTAAAACATAATTGTGTTTCATATCCTTCCATACTTTACGCAATTCTTGATATCCCTTGGTAAGCATATTCTCACCGCTTTTACCAATGGCTGCTTTACCTGGTAAGTAATAAAATGGGATTTGTGCAAAACCCATCCACCAAATTCCAACTGTTAAAAATGAAATACGTGTTGCCATGCCAGCGTCAGAAATACCAAACCATTCTGGCTTTTGAACCATCATTAAATTAAAAATCAACAACAAAGAGCTTCCTGCATACCCCATTGCAAAGCCGCGTGCGCTAACTTTATCCTGATGTTGTACTTCGGCAATTTCGGGTAAAAATGCATTGTAAAAAACCAAGCTTCCCCAAAATCCTACTGAAGCAAAAACAATTAAAAATACTCCCAATGCCAGATTATCACGTGTAAAAAAATACATTAAACTACAAGATGCAGCACCGAGAAAACAAAAAAATTGCATGAATTTTTTTTTACTTCCTCCATAATCGGCAATACCTGAAAGCAAAGGAATAACTGCCGCTACTATTAAATTAGCAAATGCTAAGGAGTAATCATACAAGGTTGTATTTTTAAACTGCATACCCAAAAAAGTAACTACGTTCGAAATTTCGTTACCAGCATCGTCTTTGGTAATAGTTACTGCTTTATAATAAATGGGAAGTATAGTCGCTGTTATAACCAGGTTATATACTGAATTAGCCCAGTCATAAAATGTCCATGCTGTTATAACTTTTCGATTTCCTTTTTCCATGCGAAGATATATTTAGCTGTTAAATCTAAACTCTTTCACTGTATCAACAAAACACTTTGCTTTATCCTTTTCAATATCGGCATATACACCATGACCTAAATTCGCAATGTGACGATAAGGACCAAATTCTTTGAGCATTTTTTCGGTCTCCTTTTTAATTGTCTTATAGTCGGCATATAGTAAACATGGATCCATGTTTCCCTGTAAGGTTTTTGAGGATCCAACTGCATTTCGTGATGCAACTACCTCCATGTTCCAATCCAATCCAATGGTTTCACATTTTGTTTTCGAAAATTCGGCTAAGGCAAAAAAAGCTCCCTTAGCAAAAACAGTTATGGGCGTGGTTGGATGACTTTGCTTTATTGCATTGCATATTTGATTAATGTATTTGTGCGAAAATTCGGCATATTGCACCGGGCTTAGAATTCCTGCCCAACTATCAAAAAGTTGAATAATATCAGCTCCTGCATCAATTTGTGCGCGTAAATAATTGATGGTACTTTCAGAAATTTTCTGTAATAATTTATGCGCTGTTTCCGGCTGAGTATAGAGAAATTTCTTAGCCATTGAAAAAGTTTTTGACCCGCTACCTTCAACCATGTAAGCGAGCAATGTCCAAGGAGCACCGGCAAATCCGATTAGTGGAACGCGATTATTCAACGCTCGTTTTAGCATTTTTATTGCCTCTATGGTATACTGCACATCACCTGCTTGTGCTACCTGTAAACCGTCAACATCTTGCTCACTTTTGATTGTTTTTTCAAACCAAGGGCCTTTACTTTCAACCATTTTGTAGGGCAATCCCATACCCTCAGGTATTACCAATATATCCGAAAAAATAATGGCTGCGTCAACACCTAAAATATCTACCGGCTGCAAGCTAACTTCGCATGCAAATTCAGGACTTTCTACCAGGTCTTTAAATCCTCCCATTTGGGCTCTAACTTCACGGTATTCAGGAAGTATTCGACCGGCTTGGCGCATCAGCCAAACAGGTGTTCTTTCGGTTTCTTCGCCTCTTGCAGCGCGCAGTAACAAATCGTTATGTAAATTCATGTGGCAAAAATAGTATTATTCATTTAGCTCTGAACAGGAATATTCCTGCTTAAAACTTCAGCCAAGTTAAATTGGATTTTATGGAATTTCTTTAAAATGTTTCATGTATGGGATCAACTTGCCTTGCTCTTTTGCTTATAAAATGCATTTGCAAATAAAATGAGCAAAATAAATAAAGTCCCTACATAAAATTGTAGATTCATTTTTTCTTCTTCTCCAAAAATAAAATATGCTAATAAAATGGTATAAACCGGTTCAAGGTTGGTTGAAATAACTACTGTATACGGACTCAATTGTTTCATCACCAAAACACTTGCAACAAAAGCAAAAGCTGTACAGACAATTCCCAGTAAGATAAGATAAAATAAATCAGATGCTGAAATATGAAATAGTTCTGGACTTAATTTTGAAGTGAAAAAAAAATAGATGGTGATTCCCAAAAAACCACCCAATAATTCGTATGTCGATAATGCAACAGCTTCATACTTGGGTGCCAATTTTCCGTTGAGCACCGTAAACAAGGCTGATAATGAGGCTGAGATTACTCCATAAAATATTCCTTCTGAATATCCCGGTTGGAAATTAAAAATATAGATCAACCCAATTACAACCAGAATTCCAAAAATCAATTCATAGGGGTAAATTTTACGTTTAAAAAACAGGGGCTCTATAAGCGCTGAAAAAAAAGTTGCAAAACTCAAACAAACCACTGCAATTGAAACTGTGGCACTTTTAATTGATTGATAAAAAAACACCCAATGCAAAGCAATGACTAAACCTACTGCCATTGCTTTTCCGATTTGCGGCAGGGCTAGAGTAAGTGATTTTTGTGTAATACCTGCGTATAAAACTACGCCGGCTACTGCGATGAGCATTCGATACCACACTAATGAAACTGCCGGAATACTAATTAAACCGCCTAATATGCCGGTAAAGCCCCAGATAAAAATTACAAAATGTAACAGCAAAAAATACTTGTACTTCGAAAAAAAAGTATCCATCTATTTGCTTTAGTTACCAAAAAGTTTGGCTATTAAAAATGCTGCTGAAGCTGCCGTAACTCCAATAAGTGTGGTTTTAAGTGCTCCCGAAAATGCATTTTGTCCGGTAAGTTTACTTTTAAAATATCCGAAAATAAACAAGCAAATTACTGTGATAATGGATGAATAAATAAGTCCGTGTTCGGGATTACTTGCAAAAATATATCCGCTCAAAGGAATAATTCCACCAACAATATAAGAGATCCCAATGTTGAGGGCACTTTTGCTGGCACGCTTTTCATCCGGCTTTTCAAGACCAAGTTCGTAACGCATCATAAATTCAACCCATTTGTCTTCGTTTTTCGCCATTTCATCAACAATCAGATGTTGCGATTGTTCGGACAATCCATATTCGGCAAATATTTCGCGTACTTCTCTTTTTTCGGTTTCGTAATGCGTTACTATTTCATCGTACTCTCTTTTAAGTTCCGAATTGTAATGTTCTATTTCGGTTCTCCCGGCTAAATACCCTCCTAAACCCATTGCTATTGATCCTGCACAAATTTCGGCAATACCTGCTGTAATGATAATGCTGTTGGAATCAACCACCCCACTTAGTCCGGCTGCTAAGGCGAACGGAACCGTAAGTCCGTCAGCCATTCCAATTACAATGTCCTTAATAATTTCAGATTGCTGAAAATGTTGCTCTGTATGATGATGGTGTTCTGACATTCCGTATGTTTTATTTAACCTTTACTGCAATTTTACGCCAACCACCAGCACATCATCCACCTGTTCTTCTATTCCTTTCCAGTCGTAAAATTCCTGAATTACTCTTTTTCGTTGCTCTTCAGGTGCTAAAGTATGAATTTCTAAAAACAAATTTTGCAAACGTTTGTACATGTATTTCTTACCTTGCTTACCTCCGAATTGATCGGCAAATCCATCACTAAAGATGTAAAAAGAATCTCCCATTTTTACATCAATTACATGTTTCGTAAATTCTTTGTTAATGGTATAGCTATGATTTCCAATAGGCATTGGATCGGCTTTAATAATTTTTAATTCACCATTGGAAAATAAATACAATGGATTATTGGATCCTGAAAAATAAAGCTTATTGGTTGAATAATCAATGCAACAAAGGGCAACTTCAATACCGTCTTTTATTGACCCATTTTTTTCGTAACGAAACAAATTAATGAGTCGCATTTTTAAAATTTCTAAAATAAAGTTAGGTCGTGTAATGGTGTTTACATTTACAATTTCGTTCAACAGTGAAACTCCGATCATGCTGAGCATTGCTCCGGGAACTCCATGTCCTGTGCAATCGGCAGCTACAATACATGCAAAATTATCCTTTTGCCATGTCCAGCAAAAATCACCGCTCACAATATCCTTTGGTTTCAAAAACACAAAACTTTCAGGAAAAATTTGCTTGATAATTTGTTGACCCGGTACTATTGCCTTTTGTATGTATCGTGCATAATTTATGCTGTCGGTTAGCTCGCTGTTCTTTTTAAATACTTCGCTATTCGCTTCTTTAAGACTATTATTTATTCGCTCAATTTCAATTTGTTTTATTTGTAGCGCTGCATTTTTTGATTCTATTTCAATCTCATTTGCTCGTAGTTCGTTAAATATTTTTTGCAATTCCTTTCTAGCACTTTCAGTGGCTTTTTCAGATGCACGCGATTTCAATAATTGTCTTCGATACACTTCTGACATCCAAGAAATATATATTCCGGTAGGTACAAATACAAGCACGTAATATAAGTGCTCTGTAAAATGTCCCTTTTGCTGCAAAAAATTGATGCAGATATAGGTGATAATAATATAAGTAATTGCAAAAAATAAGGTAATGGCAATTGAGGTGATGAAATTGCTATGTGAAAGCATAAACACCAAAGCAATGATTGAAAAAAACAAGGCCACCATTCTAATTTCGTTTAGAAAAAATATGGTGTACCAAAAAATAGCCAGCCAGTTGGCAAACTCAATCACAGTAATTAAGGTGCGAGTTGTTACGGATATTTCGGTGTAACTATTGATCCAAAATAAAAAAATTCCAACCGAAGCATAGATCCATATTGCGTCAACAATTAGCTGCTCATATCCGAAACTTACAATGCCCATAAATTTGGCAAGCAACAACAACATGAAGGTTAAGGTATACCCAAATAAGGACTGTTTTGAATATTTAAACAAACTAAATTTCCGGTACTGTCCTACGGAGGTTTGTTCTGTCATTGTATTATGAATTTCATGGAGTTACAAGTGTACTGAATAATCCAATAGCTCGTTTAATTTGTAGTAAAATATTCAATTACTATAGACAAATCCATGAATTTAAAAGATGATTATTGATTAAGCTGTATTTTTGCGCCTTATTAAAAATTAGGAAAATAAAGAAATGGCAAAGCACAAGTTAAGACAGTTTGCAGAAATTGAAAATTTTAAGAATGTATTTCACCACCTACAACACACTGAAAACATTCCTGAATTTAAACTGAAAGGCAAATGGAATTCAACTTATTTCAACAATTCCAATCCGCTTGTGCTAGAGCTTGGTTGCGGGAAAGGTGAATATACGTTAGGACTTGCAACCAATCACCCTCAAAAAAATTTTATTGGAATTGATTTAAAAGGAAACCGAATTTGGAGAGGAGCTAAAACTGCTCTCGAAACGAATCTTAATAATGTAGCATTTTTGCGCACACGTATTGAAAATATTGAGTTTTCATTTGCACCTCAAGAAGTGGAAGAAATTTGGATAACCTTTCCAGATCCTCAACCACAAATTGCCCGAATTAAAAAGCGATTAACTTCACCCCGTTTCTTGCAGCATTACAGAAACATTATGAAACCCGGTGGAAGCATTCATTTAAAAACAGATAGTGAATTACTGTGCCGTTATACACTTGAAATTATAGCGGAACAAAAATTAACTTTGCAGCAACACAGCTCCGATTTATATGCTGAGCTTTCAAGCAGAATACCTGAAGTCCAAAAAAGTTATCCTACAGAAACATTTTCGATACAAACCTTTTATGAAAAAAAATTTTCTGAAAAAGGATTTAAAATTTGTTACATCCGTTTTAGCTTATAACTAATAGAATGCTAGTAATAGAAGATAAAAACTACAAAGGAATTTCCTTTGCCGATGAACTTAAAACGCTTTGCGAATTTGAAAATTGCAGCTTTGTAAATTGCAATTTTTCCGGAGCAGAACTAGGCGCTTATACCTTTAGTGATTGCAGCTTTCAGGACTGTGATATGAGTTTGGTTAAGTTTAAAAATACCGGTTTAAAAACAGCACGTTTTATTAATTGTAAATTAACCGGCTGTGATTTTAGCAATTGCAATCCTTTTTTGTTAGCCTTAAATTTTAACGGATGTTTGCTCAACTTAGCTTCGTTTTACAAGTTGAAATTAAAGCAAACAACTTTTGTGAATTGTAACTTAAATGAAACCGATTTTGCACAGGCTGACTTAAGCAGTTCAGTCTTTGAAAATTGTAATCTTCTGGATGCTACATTTTTCGAAACAATTCTCGAAAAAGCAGATTTCAGTACTAGTTTTAATTACAGAATTCATCCGGAGGAAAACAAAATTAAGAAGGCAAAATTTTCGCACAACGGTCTTGCAGGATTATTGTTGAATTACGACATTGTTGTTGTTTAATTTATTTCGAAATTAGAGCAATGCAACAGGAGCCGGGTTTTTTTGATTTAGTATACCAAGTAGCACGTTTAATTCCCAAAGGAAGAGTAACCAGTTATGGCGCAATTGCTGCCTATTTAGGAAGTGCAAAATCAGCACGCATGGTTGGCTGGGCGATGAATGCTGCACATCAACAAAAACCAAAAGTTCCGGCTCACAGAGTAGTTAACAGAAACGGGATGTTATCGGGAAAACATCATTTTGTTACTTCAGATGCCATGCAGCAGCTACTCGAGAAAGAAGGTGTTAAGGTAAAAGATGATCAGATTCTGAATTTCACTAAGCACTTTTGGGATCCGCGAAAAGAGCTTAGCCTTTAGTATTCTTTAAATTCAAAAGGTAATTCAAAAATATAATCAAACTCTTTCCCGATGTCGCGCATATCGTCGTCGTCGTGCTGATATATCCACACTACTTTAGTTTTGTAACCGTTTTTAAACATCTTATCCAGCAGTTTAAATAAATCGGCAATGTATTTTTGAGAAGATGTATTAAAATATTCGAGTTTAAATTCAAAAGCTGTTTGTTCGTTGGGATTAAGCGAATATTCACGAAACCATTCAATTACCGGAATGTAAAACTTTGATGTATCATGAGGAATAGAGCGACCGGTAATTTTAAAAATTCCGGCTTCCTTGTCTAAAATAATTCCGGGAAAATCGGTGTCTTCCTCGAGGATTAATTTTTTCATCTAATTCGTTCTAATTTTTGATCGGGATTTATTTTTCAAATGTAACCTATTTCAGAAAACTAATTAAACATTATTAACGAATGGTGTACAAGGATTATTATAAATTTGCTATTTATTCAAAAAAACTATGCAACACAGTTTTCGAAAAATAGTATTGCTTTTACTCCTATTTCCGATTTTTGCTTTCACTGCCAAAGCTGAAGAATCATGGACTTTGCAGCAATGTATTGAGCATGCGTTAAAGCACAATATTCAAATAAAGCAAAGCGTTTTATCAACCGATTTAACCAAAGGGAATTTGCTACAGAGTGAAGCCGCACTCTTACCGTCAGTAAATGCAGGCGCTTCCAATTATTACAACTATGGTAAAACAATTGACCCTTTTACCAATAATTTTGCCACCGAAAAAGTTCGTTCCGACCGATATAGCTTGCAAGCCAATGTAAATTTATTTAATGGTTTACAAGCTTACAATACCATTAAGCAAAATCAACTTATGTTGGCTGCGGGTAAGTTTGATACTGAAAAAATAATTTCTGATATATCATTGTACGTTGCTTCTGCTTATTTACAAATTTTGTTTGACACAGAAATTTTAGAGTTGGCACAAAAACAATTGTTGCTTACTAAAAGTCAAGTTGAGCGTACTAAAAAATTAGTTGAAGCAGGAAGCAGCGCCAAAGGGAATTTACTAAGCATTGAATCGCAAGCCGCAAATGAAGAAGTACAGGTAGTTACCGCACAAAACAATTTGGATATATCCTATTTAAATTTAGCGCAATTGTTGGAATTGGAAGATACTAAGAATTTTAAAATTGCACGCCCTTTACTTCCTGAAAATATTAGCGCTGAAGCACTTTCAGATGTTGGTGCAATTTATCAAAATGCATTGGCCAATCGCCCTGAAATTAAGAGCGCTAATTTAAAAATTAAGAGTGCCGAAAAAGGAATCTCCATCGCCAAAGGTAGTTTAAGCCCTCAGTTAACCATGAGTGGTTCTTATGGTACAGGTTATTCGGGGCTTAGTCAGCGAATGGTGGGTGAACCACTATATGGTATAGCTGCAACACCTTATATAACTTCTTCTAATGAGCAAGTATTAGGTCCTGTTTTACTTAATAATTACGAAAAAACTCCCTTCTCCAAACAAATTAATGACAACCTCAACAAGTCTTTTGGATTTAATTTAAGTATCCCCATTTTTAATGGATTTCAAGTTCGAAATTCAATAAACCGGGCTAAAATAAATAAACTAAGTGCCGAATTAAATTTAGAAACTGCCGAAAAAACTTTATACAAATCTATTCAGCAGGCATATTCAGATGCACAAGCTGCATTTAAAAAAAATGTGGCTACACAAAAAGCTGTAACTGCATTTCGTGAATCATTTTCCTATAGTGAACAACGATACAATTTGGGAATGTTGAATTCAGTTGAATACAACGATGCTAAAAATAAATTAGCCAAGGCTGAATCGGAACTTGCACAGTCGAAATATGATTTTATTTTTAAACTAAATGTACTTAACTTTTATCAAGGAAAACCTATTTCCTTTTAATTAGCTTGCACCTTTGTTAACAACAGATGAATCATGAAAAAAATAAAATTAAAGCACCTTTTTATCGGCACAGTTGTTTTAATTATTGCGCTAATAATTGCCAAAAAAGTTGGTTGGATTGGAAGTGTCGATAAAACCGAAGTTGTTACTGAAAAAGCCGCTTTGCGCAAAATTATTGAAACGGTTTCGGCCAGTGGTAAAGTACAACCCGAAGTAGAGGTTAAAATCAGTCCGGACGTATCGGGTCAAATTGTTGAGTTAAATGTAAAAGAAGGCGATGAAGTAAAAAAGGGAACTGTATTGTGTAAAATCAATCCGGATATTTATTTGTCGAACCTCGAAAAAATGCAGGCTGCCGTAAATAGTTCGAAAGCAAATTTAGCTAATTCAAAAGCTCGTCAAGCACAAGTTGAATCATCCTTTACAAATACCGAATTGATATTTAATCGTACTAAAAAATTGTTCGAACAAAACGCAGTCTCACAAGCCGATTTTGATGCAGCTAAAGCTGCTTACGAGAGTGCAAAAGCTGATGTGGAAGCGGCTAAACAAACAGTTGCTGCAAGTGAATTTAATGTTAAAAATGCAAGTGCTTCTCAAAAGGAAGCTAGCGATAATTTACAACGCACAACTATTTTATCACCTGTAAACGGGAAAGTTTCGAAATTAAATGTAGAGCTGGGAGAACGTGTGGTTGGAACATCTCAAATGGCAGGCACTGAAATTATGCGCATTGCCGATTTAAATGAAATGGAGGTGAATGTTGAAGTGAATGAAAATGATATTGTTCGAATAAGTTTGGGTGATACCGCCGATATTGAAGTGGATGCCTATTTGGATAAAAAATTTAACGGATTGGTTACAGAAGTAGCTAACTCAGCCAATATCACAGGTTCGTCTGCTGATCAAGTAACCAATTTTACTGTGAAGATTCGCATTCTGCAAGAGAGTTACAAAGAGTTGATTCCTGCAGATAAAAAAAATTATTCCCCCTTTCGACCGGGCATGTCGGCAACAGTTGATATACATACTCAAACTGTTGACAAGGTAATTTCAATACCAATACAAGCTGTTACAACACGAGAGGACACCAGTTCATTTGGCGCAAAAAACAAAACAAGCAACGATGCGGAAATTGCATCTCAAGAAAGTGAAAATAATCAATCAAATTCTTCCTCAACAACTGCCAAAAGACAAGAAAAAACTAAAGAGTATGTGTTTGTGTTGGCTGACGAAAAAGCGCGCTTAACTGAAGTTGTCACCGGTATTCAAGACAATAATTTCATTGAAATAAAAAGTGGAATAAATAACGGCGACGAAATAATTTATGCCCCATATAGCGCAGTTTCTAAACTTTTAAAAAACAATACACCTGTTAAAAAGGTCGATAAATCAGAACTTTTTAAGAAGAAATCTTAAGTAGCCTATACTATTTGAGTACACCCAATTCTTTGCCAACTTTGGTGAACGCTGCGATGGCTTTATCAAGATGATGTATTTCGTGAGCAGCCGAAATCTGCACCCTGATTCGGGCGAGATCTTTTGGAACTACAGGGTAGAAAAATCCAATTACGTAAACGCCTTCAGCCAATAATTTCTCGGCAAATACTTGCGCTAGTTTCGCATCATACAACATTACTGGAGTAATAGGATGAATTCCGGGCTTTATATCAAATCCGGCTTTAGTCATACCCTCTCTGAAATAAAGTGCATTGCTCATTACCTTGTCACGTAAAGCAGTTGTCTCACTTAATAAATCCATAACAGCAATGGACGCCCCAACAATAGAAGGTGCTAATGAGTTAGAAAACAGATAAGGTCTTGAACGTTGACGCAGCATAGCAATAACTTCCTTTTTACCGGAAGTAAAACCACCCATGGCTCCACCTAATGCTTTTCCAAGTGTTCCGGTAATGATATCAATTTTTCCCATTACGCCGTTGTGTTCGTGCGTGCCTCGACCGGTTTTACCAATAAATCCAGACGCATGACATTCATCCACCATAACCATGGCATTGTACTTTTCGGCCAGCTTGCAAATTTCGTCAAGCTTAGCAATGTAACCATCCATGCTAAATACTCCATCGGTAACAATTATACGATAGCGCTGTGCCTGAGCAAGCTTCAGTTGTTCTTCCAAGTCGTTCATATCGCTGTTTGCGTAGCGGTATCGTTTTGCCTTGCATAAACGTACTCCATCAATAATTGAAGCATGATTAAGTGCATCTGAAATAATGGCATCTTCTTCCGAAAACAAAGGTTCAAAAACTCCTCCATTTGCATCAAAAGCAGCTGCGTATAAGATGGTGTCCTCTGTTCCTAAAAATGCAGCAATTTTTTGTTCTAGTGTTTTATGAATATCCTGTGTTCCACATATAAAGCGAACACTACTCATTCCAAATCCATGGGTGTCAAGTGCTGCTTTGGCTGCTGCAATTACCTTGGGATGGGAAGATAAACCTAAGTAATTATTTGCACAAAAATTAATTACCTCTGCGCCAGTGTTTACTTTAATGTCGGCTCCCTGAGGGCTTATAATAACGCGTTCGTTTTTAAACAAGCCTGCATCTTTAATTGCTTGAAGTTCGGTACTGAGGTGGCTGATAAAATCTGTTGTCATATTTTTTACTTAGTAAAATTCAACTTTAAAAGTTTGCAAATAGAAGGTACTTTGATTTGGGTACTTTAATATTATGGCTTCAGGAAACTGTTGCTTTGCATCGTAAAAATACGTTTTTTGCCAGCGTTGCTCTCGATTTCTAAAAAAAGTTTCGCTTGCACGGTTTCCCTTGCTATCGTATGTAAAAGTAAAATTTTCTTCCAATTTTCCAACCACATCGGTGACAAAATCGATGCTTTTAACGGTACCTTCTTCGCTATAACTATAAAGCAAATTTTGACTAACACCTGTTACTACAAAACGCTCATTTTCTTCAAGTGTTTTGCCCTTTTCGTTGAGGTATAAAAACGACTCCTTGTAAACAGCTCCCACATCGTTGGATATTTTTTTTCGAATCTGCTTGGGACTAATTTGCTCGTAAGTATAGGATTCGAGCCATAGTACTTCTTGCTTTTTTAATCTAAAAAAGTGTTTAGTATCAGCTGCATTTTCCTCTTTGCATTGAACAATCTTAGTAAGATTAGCTGCAGAATCGTAGCTAAAATAAAAGGTATTAATACCGCCCGAATTAAATTCACGCAGGATGCTTATGTGATTGGCTGTATAGTAGTAAAACGTTTCAACACTGTCGTTGGCATTGATGGAAATTTTTCTTTCAGGGAATCCGTTTTTGTCAAAATAGGTTAATTCTTGCTTGGGGCTTTCTTTGATTCGTTCATTATCGGCCTTACTAGAATAGGTAATTTTTACTTGCTTAATGTTGTGTTGATGAATAAATTCAGGATTAAACTCATTCTGATAAAATGCTGAAAAGCGATAAGGGGGTTGAAAGAATTGTGCCTGGCCTTGCAGAAAAAGGAAAAGAAAACTAAAAATAAAGTAGTAGCGCATAAATTACTTTGCAAAAATAAAATTTTGATCGGCACTAAAAAGTTTAACAATTACAGAAATGCACCACTTTGTGCTTTCTATTTAATTCGTTAGGTTTGTGAGACCAATATATTACTATGCTTGCACACGAATTAATGACCGATGACATTCCTCCGCTTAAAACTTCGGATACCGGAGTAAGAGCGCTTGCTTGGATGGATGAGTTGCGTGTATCGCATTTACCTATTGTAAATAATGTTGCCTTTTTAGGATTAATTTCAGAAAACGACATTCTTGATTTAAATGCACCCAACGACCCTATTGGCAATCATACTTTATCGTTGGTGCGACCTTTTGTATTTAGCGATCAGCATTTTTATGAAGTATTGCGCATGCTTTCGCAACATAAACTTTCATTGATTCCTGTACTCGATAAAAATGAACACTTTTTGGGAAGTATAAAACTATCGACATTGCTCGAAAAGTTTGCCGACATGGCCTCGCTGAAAGAACCAGGAGGAGTAATCGTTTTGGAATTAAACACCAACGATTATTATTTAACCGAAATAGCGAAAATTGTAGAAAGCAACGATGCTAAAATTTTAAGTTTATACATCTCCTCTCCCACTGATTCAACCAAATTAGAAGTAACTTTAAAAATTAACCGCACTGATTTATCCTCTATACTTCAAACCTTTTACAGGTTTAATTATTCGGTAAAAAATACCATCCACGAAAGTGAAGCCGACAACGAATTAAAAAACCGTTTCGATTCCTTTTTAAGCTACCTTAATGTGTAAGCAGCATTGCTGATGAATCGTCTTCATGTGCGAGTATTTTTTATATGGATTTTTAGCATCGCTCATTCCTATGCTCAACTCGCTAATGATAGCACTTCAAACAAATGGTTCTATCTTAAAACGATTCACCTAGAAGGAAACAAAAAAACCAAGGATAAAATTATATTTCGCGAAATTCCCTTGCAACAGGGAGATTCCATAAACAGCAATGCGCTTGTTGAATTTCTAAAAAAATCGCAGCAAAATATTATGAATACCTCCTTGTTTAATTTTGTTACTGTAGATACTTTACAAATTGACTCGATGCATTTGCAAGTAAATGTAAAAGTAGTTGAACGCTGGTATTTGTGGCCCAACCCTATTTTTGAAATTGCAGAACGAAATTTTAATACCTGGCTCGAAAATCCTAATTTTTACCGTGTGAGTTACGGTTTTTACTTAGTTAAAAATAATTTCCGCGGCCGAAAAGAAAACATACAATTCAGAATTCGCTTGGGATACGCCGAACAGTATGGATTTGCCTATAACATTCCTTATTTGACAAAAAAGCAAAACCTTGGACTGGGCTTTTCCTTTGCCTATTCGCGCAACCACGAAATACAGTATGCTTCCATTGATAACAAACAAGTATTTTATAAAAACCCCGACAGCTATGTGCGGCAAGAGCTAGGTGCGCGTATTCGGCTCAACTACCGCATTGGAATTTACGGCTCGCACAGTGGTGAATTGCGCTACAATGAGGCTACAATTGCCGATACCATCAGAATTTTAGCTCCCAATTATTTGGGCAAAGGAGCAACTAAAACTCAATTTTTTTCCATTAATTTTCAATTACGTGAAGACCAGCGCGATTATAAACCTTATCCGTTGCAAGGCTTTGTGGCTGTTTTGGATCTTACACAAGTGGGATTTGGAATTTTGAAAGACGAAGATTTTTCGATTTTTAGAACTGAGTTGCAGTACAACCGTTACGACCATTTATTTAAACGATTTTACCTGGCAGAAGGAATCAAACTTAAGCTATCGCCCAATGCACAACAACCTTATTTTGTTCAACGAGGGCTTGGCTTTTCAGACTTTGTAAGAGGATACGAATTGTATGTAATTGATGGACAAAATTACGGGCTACTTAAGACCAATGTTAAATATCAGTTGGTAAAACCACATATACAAAAATTGGCTTGGGTACCTTCTGAAAAATTTAGCAAATTTCATTATGCCTTTTACGTAAATTTGTTTGCCGATGCAGGCTATGTTGTCGATAGCAGTTACGAAAGTCAAAATATGCTTGCCAATAAATTAATTTATTCAACAGGCCTTGGGCTCGATATGGTAACTTACTATGATTTGGTATTTCGGATAGAAGCAACCATAAATGCTCAAAATAAATCAGGAATATTTTTACATTTAGTAGCTCCAATTTAAGTACTCATGAAAGTAGGTATATACGGTAAAAAATTTGATAAGCTCAATGAAAATGCAGTTGTAGAGCTGATTTCGAGGTTGGAGCAAGCCTCCATTGAAATTGCGATTTATGAGCCTTTTTACGACTTAATAAAAGCGAAGATTAAACTTAGTAAGGAAGTGAGTCTATTTTCGGCTAGCCGACACATTGTAAATAAAATTGATTTTTTATTTAGTCTTGGTGGAGACGGAACCCTATTGGAAACATTGGCATTGGTTAAAGGCTCGGGGATTCCAATATTGGGAATTAATACCGGTCGATTAGGTTTTTTATCAAGCGTATCTGAAAGTGAAATTGCCTATGCAATTGATTCGTTGTGTACCGATAATTATTCATTGGATAGCCGCACCCTGGTAAAATTAACTACATCCAATAATTTATTTGGCGATTTAAATTTTGCTTTAAATGAATTTACCTTATTAAAGAAAGATACTTCCAGTATGATTACCATACATTCCTATTTAAACGGATTGTTCTTAAACTCATACTGGGCCGATGGTTTAATAGTTAGCACACCTACCGGTTCCACTGCTTATTCCTTAAGTTGTGGCGGACCTATTGTAGTTCCCGATTCTGAAAATTTTGTTGTAACACCTATAGCGCCTCATAATTTAAATGTGCGACCCATTATTATTTCAGATAAAGATATATTAACCTTAAAGGTTGAAGGTCGGCACAAAAACTTTTTGGTTTCATTGGATTCCCATTCTGAAAACATTGATTCTTCGATTGAAATGACGGTACAGCGCGCACCCTTTAAAGTTAATCTGGTAAGATTACAAAACCAACATTTTCACGACACCTTGCGCAAAAAACTAATGTGGGGAATTGATCGAAGGAATTGATGGTGAGTACGGTATGTAGTGTTTGTTTGTGTTTTGGAAGTAATTGCCCTACTCGTCCGCGTTTGCAACGCGGATGCCTTGAAGTATGCGCTTGCAACGCATGCAACAATAAATTCCGCTTAGAAAAATTAAGCCAAACCCTACCTACTAAGCTGTTCCTTGTATAGTTTTTAATTATTGTAAACATCAGAAGTTAGTCCAATAAAAACCCAAGTTCGAGGATGCCGAGCAAAGCTCTAACAATTAAGAACCAGACAAAGCAAAGCTTCGAGGGTACAAGGGTAAACATCTAAAAAACAAAAAAAGCGATTCATTTCTGAATCGCTCACTAGTAGCGGGGGCCCGACTCGA
>DGQS01000004.1 GCA_002389785.1 Bacteroidetes bacterium UBA4408 | reverse complement strand
GCTGCAAAAAGAAGCCATTGAAGACAATGAAACAGATAAGGAAGTAAATGGAATTACCAAGGAGAAAATTTATTTTACCATTCAAATCGGCAATTTCAAAAGTGATGTCCCTGCAGAATTATTAAATAAATATGTTTCGATTAAGGATATAGAAGCTGAAAAATTGCCTAGTGGTAATACCCGTTATACTGTTGGAAAATATGGCGATTACGCTTCAGCCCTTTCTCGCAAAAATGAATTAATTAGTCAGTACAAAATTGACGGAGCATTTATTATTGCATTTTTTAATGGCCGTCAAATAGACATGAACGAAGCAAAAGAATTATTAAACAAATAAACCATTTACTTATGAAACTAAGATGTATTATAGTTGATGATGATGAAAATTCACGAAGTGTAATTGAGCATTGTGTTAGTAAAACCGACTTTTTAAGTTTGGAAGGCATTTATTCAAGTGCAAAAGATGCATTGGTTGGACTAAAATCAAAACCTGCCGATGTAATTTTTTTGGATGTAGAAATGCCTGAAATGAGTGGCATTGATTTTATGAAAACCTTTACCGATATACCTCAGGTGGTAATTGTAACTTCTAAAAAAGAATATGCAGCCGAAGCTTACGACTACAATGTTACCGATTTTGTTTCGAAGCCTATTGATTATGCACGTTTTTTAAAAGCTGCTGAAAAAGCACGTGAAATGCATTCAAGCATCACCCGCAGTGAAATTAATTTGGATGAAATTTTTATAAAAAAGGATTCCCGATTGATAAAGCTACATGCGAATGAAATTAATTGGATAGAGGCATTATCTGATTATGTAAATATTTATACCACAGGTCAACGCTATACGGTGCTAACCACCATGAAAGGCATAGAAAGTAAATTGCCTCCTAAAGATTTTGCACGGGTACATCGTTCCTATATTATTCGTATTGATAAAATCAAAGAGATTGAAGAAAATACTGTTTTTATTGGTGAAAATGCAATACCAATTAGTCGTTCTCACAAGGAAGCATTATTGAAAAAACTTAATCTGCTTTAACAAAAAGGCAATTATTGCATTTATGAAATATCTTTTAAGGTCTGTATTGCTGTTAATTCTATGCTTGAATGGAATTAATGGCTACGCATCCGGAAAGGTATCGAGCAATGATTCGTTAAAATACATCCAATATTCAAATTCCCGATTGCTTAGCCAGGCGCGAAAAGCAGCTGCGAATGATGTGTACGATGAAGCCAAAACCATGTACCTGATTTTGCTGCAACGCGATTCACTAAATCCTTTGTATAATTATGAATGTGGATTGAATTTTTTCCTCAATTTATTTGAGCAACCATTATCTCTCCCCTATTTTGAACGTACTATTCAATACTCAGGAAAGGACACCATTACCAAAGCCTTTTATTATTTAGGTCAGGCATTTCAGCTCAACAACCGCTACGATGAGGCTACCAAAGCCTACTTAAATTACAAGCGTTTTATTTCGAAAAACAAAGCTGAATTAGCCGATCTGGAGAAAAAAATACAACAATGCCAACAAGGAAAAGGCTATTTGGCTACCTTCAATAATATTGTAAATATTGACAATGTTGGAAACAATGTTAACACCGATGAAGCTGAATATGTTCCTGTTGTTAAAGGTGATGAATCGGTGATGTATTTTACTGCCCGACGCAAAAGTAATGTTGGCGGTGAATTGGATCAGGAATCGAACCGTTTCTTTGAAGATATGTTTATCAGCAAGGGAGAAAATGGTGTTTTTCATGTGGGTGAGCGTTTTTCGTTGGGTGATACCTTAACGAAGAAACTACGCAATACCGGAGCACACGAGTCGGTAGTTTCCTTATCGTACGATGAAAAACTGTTAATCACTTATAAAAATAATTCATTGTGGTATAGCGAATGGATAGGGAATTCATGGTCGAAACCAATAAGATTTGGAAAAAATATTAACCGGGGCGAATACCAAAATCATGGAAGCTTATCAGCCGGAAATGATTCTTTGTATTTTTCGAGCAATGCCAGTGAAGGTTATGGTGGTATGGATATTTATTTGAGTGTAAAAAATGCGGATGGAAAATGGGGTAAAGCACAAAATCTGGGTGCAACCATCAATACTGCCGAAGATGAAGACAGTCCGAGCATTGGATTTGATAACCATACGCTCTATTTTTCTTCAAAAGGACATAATTCAATGGGCGGGTTTGATGTGTTTAAATCTGAATTTAAAGATGGACAATGGTCGCCCCCACTAAATTTGGGTATGCCGGTTAATTCTTCAGGCGATGATATTTATTTCAAGTACGACAAGAATAAAAAGCAGGCTTATTTTTCTTCCTCCCGGCAAAAAGGTTTTGGCGATTATGATATTTATCGCCTGATCGATTATAATTCGCCTCGTTTTGATGATTGCCAATATTTAAATGCATTACCTGCTTTTCCAATAAGTATGAGTGCTGCATCTATGGCTGCTCCTAAAATGGCCAATTTGGATTATCGATGGGAATTTGATAATGGCAAACAAGCAAGCGGTGAAAATGTTGAACTAAATTTTACAGAACCGGGCGAACATCGCGTAAAATTATATGTACTCGATCCTATAGCTTCTACCCTCGTTTACGAAAAAGATACCATCATCAAATTGCTAAACTTCAATACGCCATATTTTACTAGTCCTGATACGGTTTCAATTGATTCATTAATACAAGTATTTGGAACTCCTAATAATATTGAAGATTCGAAAGTATTAAAGTACAATTGGAGTTTTGGCGACTCAACAGCAATTATCGATAGTTCGACAGCAAGTCATAATTATGCAACACCCGGAAACTATGAGGTAAAATTAAGCATGGTTGCCCGCAATGATTCAACCGATAAAATAGTTCAAAAATGCGTTACAAAAAATATTACTGTTTTGAACAAAGAAGATTACATGAATTATTATTTAAAATCGGTGGTTCGCGCCAATAAACGAAAAGGATTTAATTCAGACATGCTTGGATTAACCCATCTCGAATTTTTGGCTCCTGATACTTCTACTTTAACCTTGGAAAATTTGTTTGATGCCTCTCCTGTATTTATCCCTAATTCAAAGATACTGTCGTACAACTGGAATTTTGGAGATACTTTAAAGCGAATTAAAACCACTCAAATTAAACATGTGTTCGACAGTGTAAAAATATATGAAGTAAAATTAAATGTGGTGTATCAAAACGATTCAACCAAAGGTATTTATGAGCAAAGTATTAAAAAAAATGTAGTAGTGGTGAGTCCTGATGATTATGTGAAAATACAAGCTCGAAAAGATTCCCTTTCCAGAAAATCGTTTGAAACTTCTGTATTGGAAAAATCTACAGTTGATTTTATAGCTCCTGATACAACTACCTTAAACCTGAAAAATATATTTAATTCTCAACCGGTAAAAATTGCTGATTCAAAAATTTTAGAATATAAATGGACCATTGGTGATTCTGTTCAAAAAGTAAAAACAACACGCATTTCGCATGCATTCGATACCCTTGGAAGCATACCTGTGAAATTAGATATTACCTATCAAAACAATAAATCAAAAGGAATTTACGAAACTTCAATTACTAAAAATATTACGGTTATAGATACACAGGCCTTTAAAAATGTGTTGCTCGAACGTTTTGAAAAACTGGCTGAGGCATCAAAAAATATGCAACCCCAAAAACCCGAATTGGAAATAATTGCCCCCGATACAACCACACTAAATTTACTTACCGAATTTAAGTCTGTTTCTCCTAATAAACTTGCAGAAGAGCCTGTAAAATCTACCTGGAACTTTGGCGATTCAACCCGCGTTTTATCCGGAGCTAAAACCAATTATAGTTTTAAAGATACCGGTAGCTTTCCAATTGTGTTGGATGCAGTATTTCAAAATGCGGTAACCGGCAAATTTGAAAAAAGCACACTGCAAAAATCTATTGAGGTAATCGATACAGCCGCTTACAAAAAAATAGTTGAAGCTCGCGCTCAAAAACAAATTACTGCAAAAATTCCGGAGTTTAATTCCACTTCCGAAAACCAATTTAATACGGATTCTTTACCTTCAATTGAACTGGAAAATATTTATTTCGACTTTGATAAATTCACCATCCGACCTGATGCGAAAGAAGCTTTGTTGAGAAATATTACCAAACTGGGTATTGATACTTTGTTGGCAATTAAAGTTAGTGCCAATACCGATTCACGTGGTTCACAAACCTATAATTTTAAATTATCCGCTAAACGGGCCATTTCTGCTATCAACTTTTTGGCAGCACACAACATTGCAAGGGAGCGAATTATTGCTGTAGTTTCATTGGGTGAAACCAATTTGGTTAATAACTGCGGCGATAGGGTTAAATGTAACGAGAGGCAGCATCAATTAAATCGAAGAGATGAATTTAAAGTAGTTGGCCGGGTTAAAAAATAAAAGCCGGTACTTATTTCTAGCTTTTTATTCGTTAAATTTACAAAAGCATTGCTCAAATCACTACTAATTTAGTAAAGCTATGGAGAACTTAATAATTGAATCAACCGACGAATTTCCAAGTGTGTGTTTTGATAAAACTAACGGAAAGCTGGAAATTTCAGGGATTTCTATTCCTCATAATTCTTCCGACTTTTATACACCTTTGGTTGAATGGCTTTTGAAATATGTGAAACATCCCGCCAAGGAAACACGACTCGAATGTAAACTTGATTATTTTAATACCTCTTCACACAAATACCTCACAGAGATTTTTAAAATTTTAGATGAATTAAGCAAAAGCGGAGCTAAGGTTACCATAGCGTGGTACTACAATGTGGAAGATGAAGACATGAAATTAATTGGTCAGGAATTGAGTCATTTTTTAAGCTTGCCTTTTGAATTTATTGAATTTTAAATCATGAACTATCCTAAATTATTGATAATTAATTTCAATAAGTCAGATAGAGCTTCAATGTTAAAATCATTTGAAGCAAGCGGTTTTATTCATGTTGCTCAAATGGCCGCTGACGCTACCGATGCGGTTGAATTGTTAAAAAGAAGAAAGTATGATTGCTTGCTTTTTTATACCGGCAATAGCAACGAAAAAGTAACAGATTTTATTAAACTTCTTGTAAGTAAAAAAAAACAATTTCCTTTGTTAGTTGTAAGCTCATCAAAAAGCAAACTATCAACCGAGAAGTTGGGTTATACTGCTCCCCTACTCATTTGTTCTCCGCAAAAAATTAAATTACCCGGATTTTCAAAATCAATCAATGAACTCATTGCTTCTGCAACGAAAAGTGAGTTAAGTGCAAAAGAAATTGCCAAATTAAATGAAAACCGTTACAAGGTTTTGTTTGAAAATACACAGGGATTTATTTGCACCCATCGTATGAACGGTGAAATACTTTCGATAAATCGTGCGGCAGCCAAAATACTGGGGTTTAAAGCAAGCGATTTAATTGGTAGAAATTTGCGTGAGTTTTTGGTGGAGGAAAAAAAAGACATGTTTGTTGATTATTTGCAGGAACTGAAAGAAAAGCAAAAATCAACCGGCATCATGCAGTTTATTAGTAAAGATAATGAACGACGTTACCTGGTTTATCGCAATGTGGTGCATCAGGAAGGTTCTACTGAGCCTTACGTAATTGCGAGTTCTCAGGATATTACCGATATATTTTTGATAGAAAAACAACTCGAATCTGCCAATCGAATTTCGGAGCTCAACATTAACCGCTTACACAAAACTTTGCTGGAGCTAGACAAAGCAAAAAAAATAGCAGAAGAATCGGTACGCATCAAGCAAGAATTTTTGGCCAACATGAGCCATGAAATACGCACTCCAATGAATGCCATCATTGGATTTACTTCACTGCTCGAAAAATCAAATCTAAACAGTGAACAAAGCGATTATCTTTCAGCAATAAAAACATCGGGCGAAAACTTATTGGTAATTATCAACGATATACTCGATTTTTCGAAAATCGATGCCGGTAAGATGAGCATTGAGCATTCTCAATTCGACATGGATACTACGATTAGCAGTATCCTAAATCAGTTTGTTCCAAAAATTCAGGAAAAAAATCTGGTGCTTACCACCTCGTTAAATTTTAAACGCAACTTGCACGTTATTGGCGATCAGGTGCGGCTGCATCAAGTGCTGAGTAACCTTATCAGCAATGCAATTAAATTTACTTCCAAAGGAGGCATTACCATTTCGGTGAATATTAAAAACGAAACACCTAAATATCACGTTTTTGAATTTATTGTTTCGGATACCGGTATAGGTATACCCAAAGATAAATTGGAAACCATATTCGAAAGTTTTACTCAAGCTAGTCCTGAAACTACTCGTAAATATGGGGGTACCGGACTAGGGCTTGCCATTGTAAAAAAATTGCTCGAGTTGCAAAATGGTAGCATCAGTTTGAAAAGTCATATTAAGGTTGGTACCACATTTACCTTTACGATTCCTTATCAGAAAACACATAGTAGTGAACTTAAAAACATTAAGCAAACTCAAGTATTTACGGAACGTTTGGATGGCAAAACAGTTTTGTTGGCCGAAGATAATTTATTGAATCAAAAACTGGTGGTTAAATTACTTGAAGATTCCAATTGCAAAGTTGAAATTGCCGAAAACGGATATGAGGCCATTGAAAAAGTAAAGCAACAACGCTTCGATTTAATTTTAATGGATATTCAAATGCCCGAAATGGATGGTTTGCAAGCCACTCGCATTATTCGACAAGATTTAAAAATACATACCCCCATTATTGCGCTTACTGCTCACACGTTTAAAGACGAGGAAAATAAATGTTTTGAGGCCGGTATGAATGGATTTCTTACAAAACCATTTACTGCGGCTAGTTTGCATAAAATTATTAGCGACAACAGCGAACCCGAAAAAAAGGAAACCAGCGGTACTCCTAAAATAATTAACCTTTCATTTTTGCATAATTTGGCAGATGGCAACATGGACTTTGTAAAAAAAATGCTGGAAATTTATCTGAAACAAACTCCCGAAAACCTGCAAATATTGCAGCATAGTTTGTATATGATGGATTACAATTCTTTAAGTGCAATCGCCCATAAAATGCGCTCTTCAGTTCCCTATGTCGGATTAAACGAAGCTGAAAAGATGCTGGAGAAAATTGAGTACGACTGCAAACAAAAAATAAACCTGGATAAATTTGCTGAACAAGTAAAACGCATAGTTGAAATGTGTGAATTGAGTTTAATACAGGTAAAAGAAGAAGTATATTTGTTGAATCAACTAGCCGAAAAACAGAATCCTTAAATCGTAACTAAAGTTGGACGCATCAAAATTTACCTTAACTGATTATTTAAAATGGAAGGAGATTGTATTGGGCTATCGGGGCGCAATTACCCAAGAGCTCATTATTATTTTTTTAAACCTGGCCGAGACTAAAATTTATCCGCGTTTTCAATCCCAAGCTTTTAAGCGAAAAATATTTTCGGTATTTATTGAAACACTTCAAAACATTCACAAATACGCAACACCCGATGAAACGGGTTTTAATAATGCCTATTTTTTAGTGCGCGAAATTCCTGATGGATTGCAAATTTCAACCGGCAATATTGTAGACACCGCCTCAATGAACAGCCTTAAGTTGAAACTGGATACCATTGTTACTAAAAGCGAAGTTGAATTAAAAGCCTGGTGCAAGAAAAAACTCTTTGAAGAACGCAACAGTCAATTTGATTCAGTTGGAATTGGTTTGCTCGAACTTGCCATAAAATCGAACAATAAACTCGTGTATAAATTTAGGCCTGTTGCTGATGATTCGTTTTTATTTACCCTCGAAATTGATTTAACTAACAATTAAGCATATTAGCACATGAACCCATTACAAATAGCTGCCAGCGAAGAAACTCCCGAAGTTATTCTGGATGCCAAGAAAAATATTTTTAAGCTTACCGGACGCTCCTTTGTACAAAATTCGGTAGTTTTTTATGACCCCATTTTAAAATGGTTTTCTGATTATTTTCAGGCACCTAACAGCAGTACTAAAATTGAACTGAAATTTGACTACATCAATTCATCTTCGCAAAAGCGACTGATAGAAATTATTTTAAAAATACAACAACTCACAAAAGATTTAACTTCGGTAAACGTTGTTTGGTATTATAAATCGGATGATGAAGACATGCTCGAAAAGGGACAAGAATTTGGCGAGTACTTTAAACTTCCTTTTAAGTTTATTCCCTATTAATTAACCGGCACCATATTCCATTAAGTAGGCTTTTATAAACTCATCCAATTCACCATCCATTACCGCTTGCACATTGCTTGTCTCTTTATCGGTACGTAAATCTTTTACCAATTTATAGGGATGAAATACATAATTGCGAATTTGTGAACCCCATTCTATTTTCTTCTTACCACTCTCAATAATCGCAGTACTTTCGCGGCGTTTACGCATTTCAATTTCATACAATTGCGACTTTAATAATTGCATGGCTTTTTCTTTGTTTTGCAATTGCGAACGCGATTCCTGGTTTTTAATAATAATACCACTGGGCTTATGGTGCAAACGAACTGCGGTTTCTACCTTGTTTACATTTTGCCCTCCTGCCCCACCGCTTCTAAAAGTATCCCATTCAATGTCGGCAGGATTAATATCAATTTCAATTGTATCGTCAATTAAGGGATATGCATACACGCTTGCAAAGGATGTGTGCCGCTTGGCATTTGCATCAAAAGGGGAAATGCGTACCAATCGATGTACACCGCTTTCTCCTTTTAAATAACCGTAGGCAAAATCTCCTTCAATTTGCAAGGTAACCGATTTAATTCCTGCTCCATCTCCGGGTTGCAAATCCTCTTCAGTAACTTTGCAATTGTGTTTCTGCGCCCACATAATGTACATGCGCATAAGCATTTCGGCCCAATCCTGACTTTCGGTTCCGCCCGCACCCGAGTTAATAGTAAGAATCGCACTTAAGCTATCTTCCTTACGACTCAGCATGTTTTTAAATTCCAAATTTTCAAGCAAAACAAGGGTAGCAGCAAATTGCTCATCCACCTCACTTTCGGTTGCCTCGCCTTCTTTAAAAAATTCATAAATGGTTGTTAAGTCATCGCTACTTCGCTCTAATTCAGTAAAAGATGAAGTCCACTGTTTTAGCTGCTGAATACTTTTTAAAGTCTCCTCGGCTTTTTTAGGATCGTCCCAAAAATTAGGGGCTAGTGTTTTCTCTTCAATTTCGGCAATGTCTTTACGTTTTTTATCCACGTCAAAGATGCCTCCTCAGTTCCTCTCTTCGGGAGCTCACGTCTCTTAATTGGTCGCTTGTTATCATGCTGCGAAAATAGTATAAAAATTACAGATGCGAACTCGTGTTTAATAGCAAAGTAAAGACGAAACAACGGGTAATGATTAGTAAATCAATTACCCTTAACTATTTACACTGAAAGATGCTTACTTTTACCAGCTGAAATTGAACCTAAAAAAATTAGTTCCAAGGCAACGAATCTATTAACAGTTGTGTCTTTATTTTAAAACTAATTGGTATGAAAATTTTTTCCACCTTATTTTTTAGTTTATGTATTGCCTCGCTTGCGTATGCGCAAAGTCCAACCTACTTAAAATCACTGCATAGTATTGAGCAAAGTAATCGAACAAGAATTATAGCTGCCAACGACAATGGTTGTTATCTATTTTTACTGGATAGTTTAACCGTTTATAAATTCAATAGCTGTGGCGAATTCAGCTGGGGAATACACTATTCATTTCCGGGAATAACTACGAGGGGTTCTGATTTTATAGCAACAAGAGAAGGTGGATTTGCTTTCTTATTTTATGATTATCCAACTTCAAATTACCACGGATACATTGTGAATGCTGATGCCCAAGGAAATATAAATTGGTGCAATTCCTTTTTGGATGCTTCCTATAGCGAAGTGCCTTACTCGCTCATACAAGACAAATCAGGCAATTTTTATTTGTATGGGAATGCAACACTTACAGCAAATTTAGATGTATTTAACTCACTTACTAAAATTTCAAACAGCGGAACTGTTTTGTGGAATAAGCTGTACAACCACGGTGGAATTTGGGGAGGAGCTATACTAACTTCCGACAATGGATTTTTATTACGCACCGGAAACAAATTTATTAAAACGGATGCCAATGGAAATGAGCAATGGACCTCGGTGGTGTTCTCAGGATTGTATCATTACAACAAAGCTGTAGAAGTAGCTGACGGATATATTTTTAACGGATACAATAACAATGCTGGCGGAGGAGATACTATTTGCTTTTTAAAACTTGGGAAAAACGGTCAGTTGCTTTGGGGAGGAAAAAGAAATGTTCCATTCGTAGGCGAACCGCTCAACCTGTATCCTAAGTACAATGGTAATTTTGTTTTTATGCATGGAAAAAGTTTGGGTGGGAATTATTATTATTGTTGGACTGAATTAGACAAAGAACTAAATCAAGTAAACAGCAGTGCAGTAAATGTCATTACCGCAAACAATTCCTTTTATCCAAGTTCGATTTGTTTTTTGAAGGATAGCACTGCTTTTATTGGGGGAAAATTCAATTACAACGACCCTGCAATTATATCGCACAATGCTATTTTAAAAACCTCTAAAAACCTGCATTTTAATTGCGACACTACTTTTACTTTTTCCTACAACCTACAAACGGTGTTAGGAGATACACTAACAACAACTGTATCGTCTCGAAATTTTCAATCTACTCCAACTTTTGTTCTAGCTGAAAGCCTGGTTGATTCTTGTTTTAGCATTTGTTCAACCGAAGCACAAGCAACAATTGAAATAACAGGAGATACCACAGCATGTGAAGGAAGTAAAGTTGTATTGACCGCAAGTGGTAACATGGCTTATGACCTGTACGAATGGTCGACCGGTGAAACAAGTGCTCAAATTGAAGTGCAACAAGCAGGAAAATATTGGCTTAAAGCAAGCAATAGCTGTCGTGGAATTAGTGCAAGCGATACAATTGAAATTAAGTTTTCACCCTTCCCTAAACCTGCATTCATAAGCGATAGCAGCATTTGTAGCCAACAAGCCATTATACTGGATGCAAGCGTAACGAGTGCAACTTATGAATGGCAAGATGGTAGCACCTCTCCTCTATTTTATGTTTACTCACCGGGAGTTTATTCGGTAAAAATAAATTACTTATCCTGCCAAAAAACTTTTGAAAGCAACATCGGTGATTGCGAAATTTTAGTAATACCCAATGTAATTACCCCCAATAACGATGCGCTTAATTCGAACTTAAGTCCAAAAGAAATTCGTGGAATTATTGCAGCAACCATGCGCATTTACAATCGCTGGGGGCAGGAAATTTACACCACTAACGACATCGTTAACAAGCCGTGGAATGGAAAAACAGTGGGCAGAGATTGCTCAGATGGTGTATATTACTGGACCTTGAACTACGCCAATTACCTACAACAGCAAAAAGAAATGCATGGTACTGTGCAGTTGTTTTTGGAATGAAGTTCAATAGATTAATCAACCAAGGCGCCTAACTACTAGTAAAAACAATCTGGAAAAAAAACTTTAATTAATTCCCTGAATTTTGTTCTATCAAGATATCAGCTTGTTTAATAATTTTCTTCTCCTCCTAACAATTCAGCAACCAATTCCCCTTCAAATCCCTTGCTCATAGCAAACTTTTGTAATTGTACTTTTTTCTTCAGTGGGTTGCTTTCGTGCAGTAACTTTGATTTTTGTATCAGAAGCTTTTTTAAGGTTGCTTGGTATTCGCTGTTGGGTATAGCTGCAAGCGCCTTTTTAATACAATAGGTTGATATACCTTTTCGCAACAAAGCTTGTTTAATTTTTATTTTGCCCCACTTTTTAATGCGAAACTTACCGCCTGCATAGTGTATTGCAAATCGTTCCTCATTTAAAAAATTTTCGTCAAGTAACTTTACAAGTAAGGTTTCTGTGAGTTCTTTTTTTATTCCAAGTTGCTTGCATTTTAATCGTACTTCTAACTGACTGCGTTCTTGATAAACACAATAGTTTCGCAATTTTAAAAATACTTGTTCGGCACTTGAATCCGTTATTGATGGATTAGTTTGCTTTGCTTTCATGCGTATGCTTGGAACGAAAAAACCAATAATAAATCAGAGCAAGCATGCATCCAAAACTATTGGCTATAAAATCAAAAATATCGGCTGTACGCTCACTAAAAATCGCACCCTGCAATATTTCTAACAGACCACCGTATGCAACACAAAACGTACCTGCAAGCAAAAATGCATACGATTTAATAAGGGTTGGAGCAACACCATTAGTAAATGAATTTAGCAGCAATACTGTCAACACAAAAAATACCGAAGCATGCACCAGTTTATCAAACTGCAACAATTCTAAATACGAAAAATGCGGAATATCCTTTCCTGGAATTCCGCACAATATCGCAATTACTAAAGCCCATATAAGAGCCGGGTAAGTACTTTTTAAAAACATGAGTGCCTTAAAAAGGCAGTTAATTAATGACCGATTAATTCACGGTAAGCACCTGCACTCAGCAATTCGCCCACCTCGGCAGCATTGGTTAATTCAATTTTTATCATCCAACCCGCACCGTAAGGATCGCTGTTTACTTTATCGGGAGCTGCTTCCAAGTCTTTATTTACTTCAAGTACTTTTCCCGAAACCGGCATAAACAAATCAGAAACAGTTTTTACTGCTTCCACAGTTCCAAAAATTTCTTCCTTATTTAATGTCTCTCCTTCGGTTTCAATTTCAACATATACAATGTCGCCCAACTCGCCTTGAGCAAACTCTGTAATTCCTACTGTTGCGATGTTTCCATCGATTTTTATCCATTCGTGATCTTTCGTGTACTTTAAGTTTTCGGGAAAATTCATTGCTTCTTTTTTTTGTGTAAATATACTAGTTCGTATTTATTTTGAAATGCCTTAATTAGAAATTGTTAAACGCAAACTTATACCAATTTGACGATTGCTGGTTGGAAATGAGGTTGACACTACCGGACTGTTCTTGGTATAATCGTAAAAGAAACGAATGTTGAGTTTTTCGTTAATTACATAATCGGCGCTGTTTTTTATTGAGAAAATGTTTTGTCCACTGGTAAGTATACTGGCTCCCGTATCAACATAACGCAATGCTGTTTGATTTTTTCGGTACGAGAAATCACTGCGCAATGCCAAGTCGCTTTTAAACTTCATGTTAAATTGCTTTAAGTTAATGGCCACATTCTTAAACCTGTATCCCAATCCAACTACATATTCATTTCCATTTACTTCGGTTATTTGCTTGGTGCTGATACTCAACGTTACCATGCGGTCTTTTTTAATTTCAAACTTAGTAAGCAAGCTGCTGTTCCAGGTCATGTCGACACTAATTAATGGACTAAATTGCTCACTTAACGTAATTGAATTAATTTCCTTTTGTGAACGAAAATCATTGTCAATGTTACGTACTTGTGTATGACCAAATCCATCATCGTCGGTAAACAGCGGATTGGTAGTATAGGATCCTATATTTAAAGTTGATCGGTAAGTATGCCCCAATGAAAAAGTTTTGAAATATTTTTTAATCGCTTCCAGTTTCGAAAGTCCATCATAGTTTACACGCCAGTTAGGGCGAGGTATTGATTTAAAAATATTTTTGGTACTTTTTACTTTTACATTGGTATAGGTAGAAACAAAGGCAGGGATTAATACATCTTGCGAATAGGCACTATATCCATCTTTATATCCCGCACTATCTACTGTGCCATTACTAAACGAACCATCAGCAGCAAGCGTAGAAAACTCTAGTCTCCTAGCCAAAAAATTATTAAATACACTTGAGCTATGGTCTTTTGCATCCTTCTTGAAAGCTGTTTTAATACTCAAAGTGGAAATGCTGAAGGTTCCTGTTTCGAGCGGACTTTGGGCATAATACTCAGACGTAACATCGTTGTAACGATAAATAGAATTATTTGCCCTAGTTATATTTCGTGTACCATTCAACACAATTCTAAAATCCTTTAATGGCTCCACATTGGCAGTAAAATTAATTACCTCGGTATGTGTTTGACTATAAGTAGCATTTAAATATTTACTCTTACTCAACCATCCGCGCTTTCCTGCCTTCACTGCAAAATTCGGATCTTGTAAACCACTAATAAATTCCCAACCCGGAGCCTCATAAGCACCAAACTCACTTTGACCACTCAAACCAATTAGTGTTGTTTTGGGCCTATAACCGGGCATTGCCGTACCATTGGTTTGTGAATAGGTTCCCGAAACCTTTTTAATCATCATCAAAAATTTAGCTGCTGCTTTTACAATGTCAAATTGCTGCGCATCTTTTTTCTTTGATGAATCCGCATCTGCCTTAGAGCTACCCGAACCACCTTCCTGTTGCTTTCCTCCATCCTTTGTGGCTGCTTCTCCGCCCTTAGGATCATCCTTAGGTGAGTCGCCTGCCTTAGCGCCCTTTTCTCCACCCGCTTTATCAGCCTGCTTGCCTTTATTCGCAGGAGCCTTCTTCTTTGGTGGCGGACTGTTTACTTTTTTCAGATAAGGAACTTTATTGTAAAGAGTAATCATGTTGGCATCGGCATTAATCTGAATTTGATTTGAATTCGTGATGGTATTTCCAATATCGATTGTATCTATCACAATAGGTGAAATTGCCCAATCATAATTTCCGGTGTACGAAGCATTTACAGTAGTCCAGTTAAATGCCGGAATTTTATTGATTGGAACTTGCCAGGCTATTTTACCACTGTGGTTGTAGTTGGTAGTAGTTCCAAAATTTTTCAACTGACTCATAATCGAATCGCGTTTGTTGGTGTAGGCAATGGTATCTTTTCCGTATTCATTCCCAAATTCCTTGTATGCTTGACCGGGTGCTTCATCAATACGAGCCATGTTGTTGGCTGTAAAATCGAAAGAAATAGATTTACTTAAATCCCATTTCAATGAATACACCCGATTAAAGCCAAATCGTTTATAATAAGTCATTGGTAATTCAGCGTAATTTTCATTTACTTTTCGGGTCTTCTGTTCGCTGTAATCACGTTTTAAATCGGTACTAAACGAAAAATTTGAAGGCAATAAATTGAAATTAAAATCCTTAATGATTTTAAAATAATCTGATTTCAAAAAATTCAATTTACTAAAAGGCTTAAAGTTTTTAGGCTGATTGGCGTATACATAGCTTAATCCTCCGGCAGTGCTTCGGCTAAAATCACGTTCCAAAACTATGTTGCGCTTGTATTGGTCGTTGTAGGAATACCGCAACGAAATATTTTCAATATCGTAAGGCATCGGCTTTCTGGTTTTACCGTTCTTACCACCACCTCCTCCTTTTCGTTCCTTTTTAATGTTCGAAAAGTTCAAACTACGTCGTGTTGTATAATCTTGTCTTTCGGTTTTGGCTTTCTCACGGGCAGCTCCTTTTTCAAAAGTTTCGATTGATTCGGTGTACTTAATATCCGGATCAAGAGGATCGTATTGTGGATTGATGAAGGCTTCAGAATAGCCCACATACATCGGAATACTTAAGCCCACTTTTTCAGGGATAAACTTATCGAGTTTTATTTCTGCTGAAGCATCGTACTGAAATGTATTTTGTCGGCTACGTTCATTCAACTTTTGTTCAATGTTTCCAAATCCTTCGGTCATGCGACTTGCAGCAATCGACACATTCGCAAAATCGGCAAGTTTGGCGCTAACATGCGCATTTGCAGCCCATCCACCGTTTTCAATAAAATCCGTAAGGCGCAATTCGTTTACCCAAATTTCTGCACATTTTGCTAATCCATCATCACCATCGGCCGTATTGGAATGCTTAGGATTTCGAATTCCAAACATAATTACTTTCACGGCACTTAGGTTAGGATTTCCTTTTATGGATACTTTTCGGTCGCCGTCGAAAAACGTATAAGGTTTGGTAAGAGCAATTCCTTCTTCGTTTGAATTCAATAAAGTATTTCGTTCTTTTTTAGCCTTTTGCAATACCGAAAATTTAATTTCAACATCGTTGGCTCCTGTTAAATCGTCGTTGGTTTGCCAAATACTATACTCGTCATTATCGCCCCATTGAGTAGGTGTTAAAGGCACATCGTATTCATAATAATTGTCAATAAAATCGGTACCCAAACGAATAAAAAAGTGCAAATCACCAAAATTCAAAATTTCATTTTCACCTCCCTTTTCAGCATGCAAAAACAATTTCAGTTTTTCGTATTGGCGCATATCAAAATCAACATTTTTATAGGCAGCCTTCGAATTCCCATCTTCCAAATTACACACATCTAACACCAACGATTGCTCGTTTAGCTGACGATTATTGGTAGTGGTAATATCACGTTCGCGAACAATGCTTGGCGGGATTTTATAATTAATGGGAATACGATTAGAATTTTCTTCAACATTCACAGCTGAAATATTGAATAAGGCATTTCCATTATCAACCGGCTCGTATTCACCTGAAAGTTTACCTAAATCGTATTTACGCCAGTCGCCTCGTAAAAATTCCAAACGTGCAAAACGACAAATAATGGGTTTATCAAAGCCCTTTAAAAACATTCTCACACTTCGAATATTTCGCACATCCGGCTCTCCAACAATTAATTCGGGCGAACGTACCGGAACTTTAAACTGATACCATTTAACATCGCGCGATTGCCCATTTTTTGTTTGCACGGTAGCATTTACAACATCGGTGATGTAATTTTGTCCAACAACCATACTCGATGGAGTAAGCGAAACTCTATATTGGAAATAATTTTCAAATTGAATGAGGTTATTGTCGCGGTTAACATCTTCAATGTTAGGTAAACTGGTGGATGAAGTTGGCCCACCATCTAAGGTATTCAAGGTGGAATTCCCTTCTAGTCCATTGTAATTTTTATAACGATCTAAAATTGGTGTATTGGAATTATCGAAGTTGGTTCCACGGAAATACGTATAATCATCGGCAGATGGATCAGTTAATGCTTTAGCATAAGCTGTAGAACCGGCACCCAGCGGGCTATTTGCTATTTTAGTAAGATACGAACTAAAAAAGCCTACTTCATCTGCATCGCCCAAACCATCTAATCCAACATCCTGATACACACGCGAAGCAGGATTATTATCAAATGCATTTACCACCGAAGGATTGCTGGGTGAAGGCACCAATGCGAGGTTCGTAAAATTGTGCAATTGAGGGTCAACAATCCCGTT
>DGQS01000235.1 GCA_002389785.1 Bacteroidetes bacterium UBA4408 | reverse complement strand
CCGACTATCAAATGGCTGTTGATTTATACCTACAGTCACTTAAAATTGCCGAAGAAATAAAAGATTCTGTTCGCACAATGACGGTATTAATTGGTTTGGGTGCAACCTATGGTGAAAAAAAATCCAAATCAGATATCGATAAAGCAATTGAATATGATCAACAAGCAATGCCTTATGCTGAGGCGCTTGGGCAATTGGATGCGCTTGGAACAATTACAGGAAATTTAGGAGAAATATATTTAAGCCGAAATCAGGACTCCTTAGCTTTACTTTATTTAGAAAAATCGTTGAAAGCATATGAAGGGACTGAGGCTGTACCTTATCCTTTAAATTTAATAGGACAAGTTTACGCAAATAGAAAAGAATACGACAAAGCTTTGATGTATCAAAAGCAGTCGTTTGAAATTGCTGAAAAATTAGGAGGTAAACTCGATATGACCAGGGCATTGAAAGGAATTGCAGAAACCTATCAACGGATGCTTAAATACGATTTAGCAATTACGAATTATTTACAAGCAAAGATTATCGCAAGAGAAGTTGGAGCCAATCTGGAATTGAAATATATATTTGAAGGATTGCATTTTTGTTATGCTCAATTAGGTGATTTTTCAAATGCCTATAAATACCAGGATTCATTGCTTGTAATAAAGGATGTGATTTATAGTATTGATGCAGATAAGAAATTGGGAACACTCATGTTTAATTTTGAAATTGAGAAAAAGCAGGGCGAAATTAATTTACAGCAAAAAGAAATAAGTAAACAAAAAATCGTTAGAAATAGCTTCATTGGCGGATTTGCCATTGTATTGCTTTTTGCTGCAGTGTTTTTTAAACAACGCAATAGAATTTCAAAAGAGAAACAACGAAGTGAAGATTTGTTGTTGAACATCTTACCTTCAGAAACAGCTGAAGAATTAAAGGCTACCGGTGCTGCTAAAACAAAAAGCTACGAATCGGTGTCGGTGTTATTTACTGATTTTAAAAATTTTACGCTGGCTAGTGAGAAACTGAGTCCTGAAGAGTTAGTTGCCGAAATAAACTATTGCTATAGCGAATTTGATAAAATTATTACCAAGTATGGAGTCGAAAAAATCAAAACTATTGGTGATGCATATATGTGCGCAGGTGGTTTACCGGTTACAAATACCACACATCCAATTGATGTTGTAAAAGCAGGACTTGAAATGATTCAATTTATTGAAGAAAATAAAAAGGATCGCATTGAAAAGGGACAACCCTATTTTGAATTACGTTTGGGAATTCACACAGGTCCTGTAGTTGCAGGTATTGTAGGGATTAAAAAGTTTGCATACGACATTTGGGGGGATACCGTAAATACTGCATCACGCATGGAGAGTAGTGGAGAAGTTGGAAAAGTTAACATTAGTGAAACTACTTTTAATCTGGTTAAAAAGTATTTTAACTGTACTCCACGTGGAAAAATTAAAGCAAAAAACAAAGGAGAAATTGAAATGTATTTTGTGGATAGTTTCGTTTAACTGCAGTTTCACATTATTTTGTTATTAATTTTTTGAAATGCACATACACCCAATTTTTTTTGGTACTAAGTTTGCAAAAGATTATGCCCTAACTTAAAAAATAGAGAAATGAAAAAAACAATTTTAGCTTTTGCTACCTTACTCATCGCATTTAGCAGCTTTGCTCAAAAGTATACTAAAATGGGATATTTTAATGCTGTGTTTGAAAACAACGATGTAAAAATAACAGCCGATGATGCTGTTTCAAATGAAAAGTATTTAAAAGTTAAGGTAAGAATCAAAAACAAAACAAATGATTATTTAATTTTTAGGGCGAGCGATTGTGTTTTTAAAGTGAACGGACAGGAGTTGAAGACTGAGGAAAAAATCTTATTAATTTCACCAAATGACGATGATTTTAGAGTAGTAGATTTGAAAGGAACAGGATTGATGGTTGAATCTTTTCAATTAGTGGTATCCGGTTTAAGTCGTTTTCCGGCTGATGCACCAGGAATAGCTGCACCTGATTTTAAACTACCTCCCAGCATGAATGATTTTTCAGCAGGCGCTTTCAAAGTAAATTTGGTGAGATTCAATAAAGAAACCCAGCGTACCGATGCTAAATTTAGAGCTTTGTACAGTGGAACAAAAATTGGAATATTTGATCCAAGCCAGGTTGCAATGAAGATGCCTGACGGAAAGGAATTTGCCAATTATAAATCAGACAAAAAGTCTTTAATCTTTTTACAAGGCGAAGAAGATACCTTTACCACTAGTTGGCTTAACGACATGATGCCTGGATCGGGCGACATGCAAAAAGTTGATATGATGATTCTGTGGAGAAATGCATTTAAAGAAGTAACACCCGTGCCGATGGATGCTCAAACACTCGATATAAGATTTAGTCCAGCACTTTCTAAATAATAGTAAGAGCAATTTTTTTTAAAGCCGGAAATTAACTTTTCCGGCTTTTTAATTTGTTAGTTAAGCTCTATGCCTATATTTTGTTGGATGTTTGAAAGCTTAGCTATGTATTTTTCAATTAATTTAGCACACTTAAAATAATTTATTCACCAATATTATTACAGAATGAAAAAAAAATCTACCTCTTTTAAAGCTTTTTTAATTCTTTACGTATTTCTATGCTTGAACTATTCATCCACCTATGCTCAATATCAAAATGCATTGGATTTTGATGGAAATAGCGATTTTGTTAACGTTCCGAACGCTTCTGCTTTGATAGCAGGAGGCACTACTAAATTATCACTTTCATGCTGGGTAAATTTAAAAACCGCTCCAACAGGTTTTCCTGATTTTGATGGGTATGCCGGTTTTAGAAATAACTCTACTGCCGACTTTTATTTAATTGCGTTAAGCGGAACAACCTTAGAAGCACGATACAGAAACAGTTTAGGTACATTTTATACAATTACCTACACCGGATTGCAGTTAAATACTTGGCAGCATTTTGTTTTGACTTACGACAATGCAAAGCTTAGGTTGTATAAAAACTCAGTTTTAGTTGACTCACTTACTGCAAGTGGTAATATTACATCTACTACTGTTCCATTAACAATAGGAAATGTAATTTTTAATGCAACTAATTTTTTACTCAATGGAAAAGTGGATGAAGTTGGGCTTTGGAACAAGGCCTTAACTCAAAGCGAAATTAATTGCGTGTATAGAAGTCCAATAGATGTTGCAAGTCCAAACTTGCAGTTGTATTACGATTTTAATCAAGGAATTGCCGGATACAATAATGCTTCTGTAAGTAATCTACTTCCCAAATTTGGAAGTATTAACGGCACTTTACAAACCTTCAACCTCAACGGCAATACTTCAAATTTTGTTGATGGTGTTGTAAATTATACACCTTTAGTTGTAAATAAGTGTGCCGGTCAAAGCCATGTATTCAATTCACAAACCTTAACCAGTACTGGCAGCTATTCGCAATATTTAACAGGAGCATCAGGATGCGATTCAGTGGTGGTGCTAACACTTCGAATTCCGGATACATCCATCGTGTTAAATGGTTCTAGCTTAGCAGTTGATTTTGTGCCGGGAGCTACTTACCAATGGAAAAATTGTGGTACTCATACAGCAATTGTAGGAGCTACCGGAAATACCTATACTCCAACTGCAAACGGATCCTATTATGTAGTAATCAATTTACCAGGTACTATTACTTCTTGTTTAGATTCATCTGCATGTTTCAATGTGCTGAATGTGGGTGTTAACGAAAATAGTAAATCAACTAGCTTTTCGCTCTATCCAAATCCTGTTCAATCTCAGCTTAACCTTGAGTTTGGAACTATCCAAAAAGAGCTTGTAGTAGTAATTTCGGATATTACCGGCAAACAAGTTTGGAAATCTAATTTTACGAATGTTACCTCTGTGAGAGCTGATGTATCTCACTTAAAGGAAGGAATTTATTTTGTTGAAACTACGTTTGAAGATAAAGTTAAAGTAAGCAAACTACTCAAAGAGTAATTTCATTATACAATTAAAGAAGGGCAATAAACACTGTTTTTTGCCCTTTTTTATTTTGTAGACCAAAGATGTTATTTTTGAGCAATGATGTGTAAGTTGATTTTACATTATCATTTTTTGCTTATTCACATTATGATCAATTAAATCAATTTAACAGGAAATTTACATGCTCAAAAAATTAGGATTCAATATATTACTATTGGCATTCAGCGGGAACTTATTTTCACAAACCGAAGAAAAGCACCTCAAAAATATTCGCCAACTCACCTATGGAGGTGACAATGCCGAGGCATATTTTAGTTATGATGATAGAAATTTAGCCTTTCAATCGAACAATAAAAATTGGGATTTGCAATGTGATCAGATCTTTAATTTATCAATTGATGCAGCTGCAAAGGATAGTAACTATAAACCAACGTTGATTAGCACAGGATTGGGGCGAACTACTTGTTCCTATTTTTTAAAAGACGGAAAACATATTTTGTATGCATCAACACATGCTGCTAATAAAGCTTGTCCTGAAAATCCGGCGCCTCGTGCCGACCATAAATATTTGTGGGCAGTGTATTCTTCGTTTGATATTTATATTGCTGATTTAACTGGTACTATAACCAAAGTACTTACTGAAAATCCAGGTTATGATGCAGAAGCTACTGTTTCACCCGACGGTAATTCAATTGTATTTACCAGCACTAGAAGTGGTGATTTAGAATTATGGACCATGAACATTGATGGAAGCAATTTGAAGCAAATAACTCATGAATTAGGCTATGATGGAGGAGCATTTTTTTCGCCGGATGGTAAGAAGTTGGTTTTTCGTGCATCACGACCTAAAAGTGAAGCCGAGAAAGCTGAATACCGCGATTTACTTTCACAAGGTTTAGTAATGCCAACGAATATGGAAATATTTACATGCAATATTGATGGATCAGAAATGAAACAAGTAACACAGTTGGGTAAAGCAAATTGGGCTCCTTACTTTTTGCCGGATGGAGATAAAATTATTTTTTCTTCCAATCATGATTCGGAGCGTGGTTATAATTTCAATTTATTTACCATTAATTTGGATGGAAGCGGATTGGAAAAAATTACACAGCTAAGTAATTTTAATGCCTTTCCAATGTTTTCGCGCGATGGCAAGAGATTGGTTTTTTCTTCAAACCGAAATAATCACGGTACCCGCGATACAAATTTGTTTATAGCCGATTGGGTTAAATAAAAAGTAAAATCTAAAGCGTAATTAATTGTATTAATAGAATTGAAAAGGATGAAAAAAAGTGTAATCGCTGCTTTATTGTTAGGATGTAGTACTTGGGTGTATTCCCAAAAAATTAGTAGTAGCAATTTAAAGAAGGACCTTAGCTACTTAGCTTCTGATAAGCTAGAAGGTAGAGGTACAGGCTTGAAAGGATGCGAAGTAGCTGCTGATTACATTGCGCAACAATTTAAATCAATAGGACTGTTACCCAAAGGAGAGGAGAATGGATATTTAAAGAGCTATACTGTAAAAGTACCGGCTAATCCGCATGCATCGGTTGATTCGGCAGCGCATGAAGTGACAAGTTCAAACGTTATTGGGTACATTGATAACCAAGCTGAAAACACGATTATTATTGGAGCACATTACGATCATTTAGGAATAGGAAAAGATGGAAATTCGCTTGATGCTAATCCACTTGGTAAAATTCATAACGGGGCCGATGATAATGCTTCAGGTGTAGCAGGTGTATTGGCTTTGGCTAATTTATTTCAACACAATAAAATGAAAGAGCATAACAACTTTTTATTCATTTGTTTTTCAGGTGAAGAATTGGGATTATACGGTTCTAAAAAGTTTTGTGAAAATCCTTCCATTGATTTAACAAAAGTGAACTTTATGATAAACATGGACATGATTGGTCGTCTCGATTCATTAAACCGTTTACTTGTTTATGGAGTAGGTACAGCTGCACCCTTTGTAAAATTAGTTGAGGCTAAGAATAGCATATTTAAATTAAAATTGGATAGTTCAGGAATTGGTCCCAGCGACCATACTTCCTTTTATTTAAAAGACATTCCTGTGTTGCATTTTTTTACCGGACAACATGCTGATTATCACAAACCAAGTGATGATATTGAAAAAATTAACTTTAAAGGAATTCAAAAAGTGTTGGAATATATTGCTGTTTTGATTGAAGAATTAGATAAAGGTTCTAAGCTTACATTTTTAAAAACACGAAATGCCGACAATGAAAATACGCCCAAATTTAAAGTAACATTGGGGATTATGCCTGATTATGTTTATGAAGGAGTAGGGGTAAGGGCTGATGGAATTACCAATGGAAAACCGGCCTCAAAAGCAGGTATGCAAAAGGGAGATATTGTTATAAAATTGGGAGATATTTTAGTTAAGGATATGCATACTTATATGGAGGCTTTATCGAAATTTAAAAAGGGAGATACAACAAAGGTGGAAATTATGAGAGGTAAAGAAAATCTAACATTAGATATTTCTTTTTGAATTTACTACAAGTAAATCAATTTAAGTATGGCCAAATAATCAAAGGCATTTTACTTAAACGCTTGTATAACAAATTGAGCTGTACTGTATCTATTTTCATCAATCAATTTACAGATGTAAACTCCATTAGTTAAAGTATTCACATCAATAATTTGCAGTTGGCTCCAGGGAGGAAGTTTGCGTTGCAGCATAAATTTGCCATCTATAGTATAAATCTCCAGCAATTTAGTTTTTGCTGTCGGGGTGTAACTTATGTGAAGCACATCCTGCAAAGGGTTAGGATAAACCGAAATTTCAATTTTTGCATTCCTAGTAACATGATTCTTAACTCGCAACTGTAATGTATCGCACACGCTGCCGCTATCGGCACCTAAAAAGTAATTGGGATGCAAAGGAAGTGAAGTAAGGTTGTAGGTTTTTAGTGCCACCCCATGCTGTATTACATTACAGGCAGAACCGGCGCTATCGGGCGAATCAATTACATGCAGGTAAGGGGTGGAAGTAATAGAAGCAATGTAAATTTTACCATCGGGTCCCAATTGCTGTGAATGGAATAAAGTAGGATAACCCAGTGAATCCACAAAATTATCGTATATCGCAACGGTATCGAGTGTAGCAGCAATATTAACCGAATCTAAATTAAACTGGTATAAATAGGTTAAATCAGAAATGTATAATTTGCTTGAATTTGCCGAAAAGGCAAGTCCGCCCGAATCCATAGTATCGGGAAAAGCAATGTGTACTGGATTGCTAAAAATACCCGAGCAGCGGTCGAAATCGTAAATGTTTAAAAAATCAATGCCATCAAAGCGACCAAATTTTTCGCCATCGGGCGAAAAACAACATTGAGCAAATCCTTGGTACCAGCCCGATGGCGGAAGCCCTATGGCTTGGTTGGGCATAGCCTGTATGCCCGAAGGAGTAATGAGCAGCACCTGGTATTGATTACTGCGGTACTTAGGCGCTACCAGCCACCAATCGCGCCCGTTGGCATGCTTGCAGGCGGCAATTAATCCAAACTCAGCCATGGTATCGTTAAAAGCAATGTTGTTTTTACTGGTTACTGCCCCAAGTCCATTATTCAAGCTCATATTAATTACACTAAAATATCCTTTGCATGGAAAATAGGTGTAATTGTTGCTCCCATCCACCCAACTATGAAAAAGATATTATTTGTTGCTGTCGCCCGGAAATGGGATAATAATAGCTGATCTGCCACTTGGATTGTAAGGGCTGGATGAAGCAACTCCGGCGTGCAGACGGCTTCCATTCAGCATAGTGTCTTCGCTGGCATCGGCTATCCATTTGCCATTTGTGTAAAACAGTAAGTTACCTTGCCGATTACAAATTGAGGCATTGGCTACACTCATCCACATTTTACGAACCTTTCGTGTAATGGCAAGGCTGTCGTTTAGAAATACTAAATTGGTTCCACTTCCATAATATACGGTATTTAATCCTCCATATCCCAGGTACCATCGGTTGGTTAATCCTTGCGAATTGCACAAAAAAGGATAAAGTACAAATAATAAAATGAGTTTTTTCATTCATTAAATTTTTAACAAGCAGAGGCATTAAGACTGAATAATATTCGAGTTTTGAATTAAATTACTGAATTAAAGCAATTGTTGTTTAAGCTCCTTTCAATCGTTTATTTACACGATATTCAGCATCAAGAACTTTTATTTCGTCAATAAGTCTATCCACATCCGATATACTGGTTCCATCGTATATGCCTCGAATATGTAAGTCCTTATCGATTAAGTAAAGGTTACTTTGATGTGCTATTTCTTTGCTGTTAGCAGGAATAATTTCTAAACCTAAACTAGCAAATCGCAGCAAATCATTTCGGCTACCGCTTGCAATACTCCAAAAATCGGGATTGGCATGAACCATTCTACTATAACGTTTTAAATTTTGAATAGAATCAAGTTCGGGATTCACTGATAAGGCCACAATTTTAAACGCTTTCAGGTAATTTAATTGCTTTTGCATGCGAAAAAATTGCGCCGAAATTTTCGGACACGAAGTAGAACACGAAGTACAAATTAAGGCTACCACTGTGATTTTACCTTTAAACTCAGCCGGAGTTATCTTTTTCTGGTCTTGATTGATAAACTGAAAATCTGGAAGCTGGGTGTAAATGGTGTCTTTGCCATTACTTGCTAGCTGCTTTGTTCCAAAGTAATTCAGGCGTTTGTATAAACCTGCAGGGTTTTCGAGAAATGGTTTGCGAATCATGAAAATATAAAACGCAAAACATAAAACAGTGGGAATAATAAAAATAGAAAACAGCAAAACCCGCTTTAATTTTGCGGAAATTTTGCTGTTTTCGGGCATGTGATTAAACAGTTATTTATTCGTGTGCAGCTTCTGCGTGTTCACTGTGCTGTGGTTTATCTGTAATGTTTTTATCCATTACCATGCGGTACTTTTTAGCATAGGTACCTTCACCTAAATCGGCAATAAAAACCAAGTAAATAATGAATACAATAAACGGAACTAAAACGGCATATTTAAATGCTTTTACTTCGTCACCAAGGTGCATAAACGATAATACAATATAACCGGCTTTCACAATTGTAAATCCAATGAAAATTACTTTAAGTGCAATTTCTGAAAAGTGGGTATTGTAAAATCCAACCATTAATTCAACCAAGGTAATTCCGAGCATAATCCAGAAAACATTCCAGAGTTTACGTCGTTTTATTTTGCCTTCTTCTTCACTGTGGTGAGCCATAAGCTCATACTGAGGATAGTTATCGTTAAATTCTGACATAGCTTAAATTCTATTTTTGAAATTAATAAATGAATTATAATAAGTAGAAAAAGGTAAATACAAACACCCAAACTAAATCCACAAAGTGCCAGTACAAACCAACCTTTTCAACCATTTCGTAATGACCTCTTTTTTCGTAAGTACCATTTAATACATTTAGAAATATTATAAAATTAATAACCACACCACTAAATACGTGGAAACCATGAAAACCGGTTATGAAAAAGAAAAAGTCTCCGAAAACCGGTAAGCCATATTCGTTGTAGGATAAGTTAGCACCGTGTATGAGCGTGTCTTTCCATTCTCCATCAACTAAAATATTACGAATAGCTCCATGCTCAGTACCAACAATAAAGTGATACCATTCCCAAGCCTGAGAACCTACGAATGCTAGACCACCAACAATGGTCCAAAACATCCATCGGGTAACTGCTTTGCGATCGTTACGATGGCCTGCTTCAACCGCTAACACCATAGTAACCGAACTCATAATCAAAATAAAGGTCATCAAACCTACATAGGCCAATGGAATATGGCCATCATAAAATGGGAAATGTGTAAATACATCACCCGGATTTGGCCAAACATCGGGATATTTGTGACGCATAAAACCATAAGCTGAAAGTAATCCTGAAAAAGTAAAGGCATCGGAAATAAGGAAAAACCACATATACATTTTTCCATAACTAATTCCAAATGGAGAAACCCCACCGCCCCAGTTAGGTTTTGATTTGTTTAAAGCTGCATCGTGCGACATAGTTCAAAATAAAGTTAAAAATTGTATTAGCTTTCAAAAAAAAATTTGTGCAAGTTTAACTAATAAAGATTAGAAAAAAGAATAAATATATCCATAATCCATCAAGGAAATGCCAGTAAGTGGCGCAAAGCTGCAAGGATAAATAGTTTTGCGCAGTGTATTTATTTTTCAACGCCTTAATGTTAACAGCCAATAAATAAAGCATGCCGCCCAGTAAATGCGCTAAATGCAGACCGGTTAATACATAAAAAAAGGAACCGGATGCATTGCTGTCTTTACCGGCAAAAAATACTTTTTGTGCCGAAAGTTGCGACCAGCCCATAAATTGACAAATCATGAAACCTATACCCAATACCAAAGTAGCAACTAAAGCTTGCTTTATTTGAGTGAAGTTATTTTTTTTTGCTGCCATTAAAGCAAAATTCATAGTGAGACTGCTCAATAACATCAGTGCCGTGCTAAAATAAAAGGCTTGAGGCATGGTAAAAACCAACCAATTGCCTTCGGCATGTCGCACCACATAAGCACTTGTTAAACCACCAAAAAGCATTACCATACTGCCTATAGCAACATACAGCATTGGTTTCGCGGTTTTGTTTCTAATTTCTTGCTTTTCAGCGTAATTAAGGGAGCTCATATCAGGTATTAAATAGTTTTATCAAAAAGTAAAGCAAGTTGCACTAAAGGCAAATAAGCAAAAGAGCCAAACATAAGTTGTTGTGCAGCTTTTAGCGAACAGGTTTTAAACAGATGAATGGCTTGCAGTGAAAATAATATTCCGCATAAGGTGATTATTACTGCCGAAACACTTCCGGAAATGCCAAAGAAAACCGGCATTAAACTAATTGGCACTAAAAATAAGGTATAAACCAAAACCTGGAATGCACTTGATTTGTCGCGACCTCCGGGAGAAGGAAGCATTTGAAAACCGGCTTTTTTGTAATCATCATCTAACACCCAGGCAATTGCCCAAAAATGCGGAAACTGCCACATAAACTGTACTGAAAACACTAGCCAAGGTTCAATTTCACTAAGGTTGTTTGTTGCAGCAATCCATCCTAATAATGGTGGAATAGCACCCGGAAAAGCGCCAACGAAAACGGCAAATGGAGTCTTTTTCTTTAATGGAGTATACACAACGGTGTATAAAAACAAGGCAAGTGTTCCCAATAAACCGCTTAGGGGATTCATAAAATACCACAAAATGGCAATACCGGCTATTCCAAATACTATTGAAATGGTATAGGCTTCGGTTAAACTCATACGTCCGGTAGGCAAGGGGCGATTCGCAGTACGCGACATGAGCTTGTCGAGGTTGCGTTCAATAATTTGATTGAAACCATTGCTGGAAGCGGTAACTAGAAATCCACCAACTATTAAAAATGTTAATTTTGAATAGTCAATTACATCAGAAGCCAGCATAAAACAAAAAGCTGCCGACATCACCACCAAAGTGGCCAGCCGCAACTTTACAAACATAAAAAGATCGCTTAGCTTACTGGCCGATACAAGGGTATTGTCAACAGGTAAATCTTGCGTATTTGCAGGATTTGTATCACTCATTTAATTGGATTACTAATTTTTGAGGATGCAATTTTACTCATAATTTGCTGAGTTTGCAATGCAAATTGTATTTAAAATTTTTCTAAAATAACCACAGCATTTACAATGTCTTTCAAATGAGTCAATGAAACATGTATCTTACTAATCTTTTTTTTCTGAACAGTTAGCAAAGTATCACCGATTAATTCAATATCGGGTTTACCCAATCGATTGTTTTTGATAATCACTTCATTAAACGACATTTTTCCACGCCAACCGGTACCAAAGGCCTTGAAAAATGCTTCCTTTGCTGCATAGCGAGCCGCATAATTTTCGCCTTTGTTTTTTTTTGATTCGCAATAAGCAATTTCACTCTCGCTAAAAATGCGTTTTCTACCGGCAGCGCTGCCTACTAACTTTTCTACTCTTTGAACTTCAATAATATCGGTACCAATTCCAAAAATCATTTGTGTTAGTTGATGAAGGCTATGAATAATTAAAATTCTAATTGAAGTTTAAAACGAACGCCAAATTTAGTAATATTTGGACGGTCGAGATAAGATAAACGCCACAAGGCATCAATTCGCAATACTTGAAAAATATTTTCAATTCCTACGCTTGTTTCATAATACGGAAAACTTAATGTACTAAGGTTTGCAGGTAAGTCTAATATACTTTGGTTAGCAGCACTTAACTTACCAATAAGTGCTTTTCCTGAAACGACTTCTCTCCAATTGAGCTTTTTTAGAAGTGGAATTTTATTAAAAATCAAACCTTCAAAATGTTGTGAAACAGCCAAACTTGCATATTGGTCGCTTACAAATTCAAAAAGGTTCATGGTATTAAACGTATTTTCGTTGAATAGGTAAGTTTGATTACCGGGATGTATTTCAAGTAATGGAAATGGTACATTTCCCCAAATTTTACCAGCATCAACCTTGTATCTGAATGTACCTAAGATTCCTAACTTTATTTTATCTTTAACACTCAAGGATAATTTTTGATAAGCATATTCTCCATCCAAAAATCCTTTTATACCGTAATAAAAATGCACATCTAAAATAGGAAATTGAGTTCCCAAACTAATACGTTGATGATTGCCGCTAATAAAACGCTCTCCATAAGCAAAACGTGTATGCACCGAAAATTCAACAGTTGTAATCTTGGTTACGTTGGCAAATTGGCCGGGACTATTTTCTTTATCGTACACTAAATCTCCGGTAGGAATTAATTCTTTTCGCTTAAATTGAAATTTATTTCCAAATCCATTGAACCAATCTTTTTCAAAAAAGGTATTTATTTCACGCACCTTATTATAAGTGCGAATTTGAGTTCGTCGTAAGGCAGAAGTGATGATATTATCATCCTTAAAAATGCCCTGTGCCAATCCAAATTGTTCAACATCTTCGCGGTAGGAGGCACTTAGTAAACTTCGCGGAATGCGCTTAAAAAAATAGGCTACGGTTGCGCCATATTTAAAATTTTGATCTAAGGTTCCATAAGCTAAAAAACCACTAAATCCAAGATGTTTATCCAATTTGGTATTTGTTCGAGCACTTAATTTAAAACGGTTTCCTTCTAATGCATTAAAACTATAGGTGGTAAAATAGGGGCCAAAATCAACCACACCCCATGAGTTGTATCCTTTGACAACGTTTGTGTAAAATTTAAAAATTGGAACTTTCGGAATTGAGTCCGCAATTGTATAAACATCCTTGTCGTGTGCGCTTAATGAATCGTGGCGCGATTTTGACCAAAATTCGACAGATTTTGTTGTACTGCTGTCGTTCATTACAATATTTTCGGGATTCAAGTAAAATGATTCTTCCCTCAATTCATTGATTTTGAAATTACGATAAGTGCTGATTTTTCCTCCGGTAAAATGTTGCTTGCGCAATTTGTGCGGAATTAAAATAGCAGCATCAAAATGCAACTCATCCTTGGTAAGCATCCAAACTTCTTTTTGAACCTGATTGAATTCTTGTTTGAAAACAAAGCTCTGTATATAATTAATATTCGCATCCTTTACGATTCCGGCTTCAATATTTTTTATGGCAAAGGTGGTGTCGTTGATCCACATTTCACCCGCAAACGTAAGTTCTTGTTTACGTTTTGGTTGAAATGAAACCTTGTAGCAATAGCGATTTCCAACAAAAGCACTATCCAATAAATAGTATTTGTAAAAGGCAAAGCCTGCATTTGAAATAGGACTAACGAAGGCTCTACCGAAAACTAAAATATCATTATCGTAAACATTTATATTTTGATAGGTGTCGCCTAAAAGTCGTGAAACACTTTCATTTTGCATGCCGCCTGTTTTGGTAGCCTTTATAATTTCCTTTTTTTGAGAAGGATTTTTTCGGAAGTAAAAATCGCTCAATGACTCTGAAATAAAGAGTGGTAAAAAATAATCGTTATCAACTGTATCTACATAATTAAATATGAATCGAAAGGGGCGCAAAAAAATATTCTTGCGAAGTTTTGATTGGAAATTTTTTAAATCAAATTCAATTTTATTGTAGGCTTCATATTCATAAGCATCAAGTTTTGATTTATTATTTATGTCTTTGTTTGCAATAGTGGCCCGAATTATTCTCCAGGCAGGATTTTCAAAATCTTTGGCATTTACAACCACCTCTTTTAGCTCTAAACCACTACTACTAAGAGCAACTGTTACAAATTGAGCTTTATCTTTCTTGATTGCAATCGTAGTTGTTTTGTAACCAATTAGCGAAAAACGAAGAGAGTCAGAAGCATAATACGTTTCTAACGAAAAAGTACCATCAAAGTCGGAAATAGTACCGATTTTAGTTCCTTTAAAAGTAATGTTTACAAAAGGCAAAAGTTCTTTGCTTTGCGCATCGGTAACTTTCCCCGATACACGTGTGGTTTGAGCCTTCAATGCAATTCCTGCGATAAGATTACAGACCATTACACTTAAAGAAATAAATAATTTTAATTTGCTTGCTCGCACTTTTGTATTTGTTCAGTAATGTATTGTACTTCTTTTTGAAGTGGAATTTCTTTACTCAAAGCAAGCTTGTAATAATAAATTGCCTTTAAATTATTTTTATGGGCAGAGTAATAATCACCTAACAAGGAATACACTTCAAACTGTTCAGGGTTGCTGGCAATAAAAGCACGTTCAATTGTTGAACTCAACGTTGATTTACTTTTTACACAATTGCTTATGTGTGTAGCAATCACTTTATAGCGTTTAAAGTTGGCGAAGCTGTTTGAATATAAAAATGAATCTGCTTGAAGAGTCAGGTTTTCTTCAATGATTTCTTTTTTTTCATTTAATCCTGGAAAGGATGAAAATACTTTTGTTAAATCATAACACACATATTTTCCAAGCTGATAAGGTTGTGTACTTACCCAAATCAGCCTTTTTGCAGGTTCCATTATTACTGAATGATGAGCAATTAATTGATTGATGGACTTTTCATTGCCCAAACCAATATTTTCATTGTTTAAACCTCCTCTATTGCGCAATATTTCAGCTGCTTCATGTGGCCCAATGTGCGCATACGAATCAATTAATTGTTTCATTCGTTTATACCGGTACATGGAGGAAGAACTTTTTTTGTTTTCAATATTTACAGGGTCGTTTTCAAAAATTTCACTTTGGAAATTATTCGAACAAATAATATAATCATCAGTTGTTTCGAGCAGTCCTGTTTGAGTTGGTGATTTCTCGAGGATACTTGTTTTACCTTCTTTAGCTGAGCCAATTAATAAGCTTTCAGATACAAATGTTTTCCGTTTATCGGCGATAGTTTTAGCTTCCTGAATAGTTGATGCATACTGTAAAATTTCGCGAGCGACCAATGAAATAGGAGTAGCTGAACCGCTCGGTATGTCTGACTTAGAAGCATTGATGGTTACCGTTAAACCTTGGTCGTTCATTCCTGAAACTGCACCTACAAATCCTCCCCAGGTTATAAACACAAATTTATTTCCACGTATTGGATTATAAAAACATACGACCTTATCTTTTGCAAAATCATCACCAACATAAAAGTCGAAATTTCGAGCAATCAATAAATTTCCATCTGAACTTTTGGCATTCCATGTTGAAAAGGCAGTGCAACCGACTACCATATTTTTATCCTGCAAGGCATGACCAATATCGTGAGCAGCATGGTAATTTAAACTACGTTGGTATTTTGAACCAATAAAATCATATTCATCATTAAGTGCATTTGACACTCCGTATATTTCTTGTTTATACTCCTCGGTTACAAACTTGTCTAAATCGCGATTGAACCAAGCAATAGCATATTTTAAGTAATTTAGATAAGTTTGAGAAGGAATGAGTTTTTTAATTTGACGAATGAAATATATTTCTTGTAATTGAACCAATTCTTCTGCAAGTTTTCCATTTATCAAGCCTCTTTCGTAAGGGTCTTCAGCTTCAACATACATCTCCCATAAACCGGAGTTACTTTTCTTTATCCATGAATTTTTTAGAACATAAAAATCGGTGCCTAATTTTTTACGTTGTACATTATTTACCTTATTGTTTTTAGGAACGGGAGGATGAACTATTGCTACTGATCTAAAGTAAAATGCTACTGTCACTATCAGCAATAGGAAGAATCCTAAAAAATAGAATATGATTTTTTTCATTTAAAATTTTGGCAATTAATTCGTGGTGCTGCGTTAACAACCATTAAAATGCAATTTAGTTTTTGCTGATACACCTTATTTTATTGAGGGTTTATTTTTTTAGCCTGCAAATATACGCCTAATCGTGCCTTTATGACACGAAAATTTTATTGGTATAACAATTGAAAATTAACCTGCATGGATTTAAAAGCACAACAACGAAGTAAGCAATTTCATACTTGGTTTTTCCCTGTTGCATTTGTATTTGTTTTATGGGTGATTAAGCTAATTGAAGTAGTTTTTCACAAGGAATTGTTTCGATTTGGCTTATATCCTCGCGAAGTTAAAGGATTAATAGGGGTGATAGCGGCACCTTTGCTTCATGGCGATTTTTCCCATTTATTTTCGAATACCATTCCTCTGTTGGTGCTTGGTGCAGGCTTATTTTATTTTTATAGACAAATTGGTTACAAAGTGTTCTTATTTATTTACCTGGTATCGGGCTTATGGGTTTGGATTTCTGCACGACCATCCTATCATATTGGTGCAAGTGGAGTAGTTTACGGACTTGCCACATTTCTATTTTTAAGCGGGGTTATTAGACAGCACAAATACCTTATGGCTTTTTCGTTATTTGTTGTTTTTTTATACGGAAGTTTAATATGGGGTATTCTGCCCTTGCAGCAGGGGATTTCGTGGGAAAGTCATTTAATGGGAGCTTTGGCAGGAATAGTTAGCGCCATTTATTATCGAAAAAAAGGACTACAAAAAGAGCAATTTGTATGGGAAGATACTCCGGATGACGAGGATGAAAATGCGCTTTGGAAACAAACTGAAATTGAAAAATTTATTCCGGATGAGCAACTTCAACCGCCTAACATTACCTATACATACAAAGCAAAACATTCAACAGAAAAGCCTGAAGAATCTTAATTTAGAAATCGATAACTAGTTTACTTTGGTGGGATTTAAAAATTTTTAGTTTTTAAAGCATAATTAAATCCGGTACCTATATACTTCACATCACCTACGGAATTATTAAAAAACAAAGTATCGGTATTGGATGTGCCGGTTTGATGGTAAGTGATTTTATCACACGTAAAAGTTCCGGCCGGTACTGTAACACTCACATTTTTAGCAATTACAACGTAGTTGGCTGTTATTGATCCATTTATAGACGTCCAAGTGGTTCCAACCACAGTGCTCGATTTTCGATACTTATGATTAGAAGTTAACGACTGACTTGGCGACTGATACAACCATCCGCCACATTCCTTTGAATATACCGAATCGTTTATTACACTGCTGCTCAATACGGTTTTAAACTGATTGCTACCAAAATTTTTAATCGTGTGAGTTAAAATAAAACTGCTTGCAAAATAGCTGAAATCATAAGTCAAAATGTGCCCGGCAGCAAGATAACTCATTACAGGTGAACCACAAGTATCAGTTGGGGTTACCACTGGAACCGTTGCTTCCGGAGTTGTTTCTTCGGTATCTTTTTTACAAGAGCTAAAATAATTAATACCAAAAATAACTAAACAACAGGCAGCGATGTAAGACTTTTTAAGATTCATAAACAATAAGAGCAAAATAAAAATGGTACAGTACAAACTTATCAAATTTGAATAAATAATCTTCAATAAAACAACCAGCCTTTTTAAAATACATTTACTAAAATTAATAATTCAACCTCTTATTTAGTGCTGTTTCGTTTTATAGCTAAATAATAAACTAAAAACTATTAAAAGCAGCATAAACCTGTTGCAAATATGCTTTGGCGTTTAACTCATTAATTTTTGAAAATCGGTTGTTGGCGATATTTTTTTTCTCTACATAAGAGTAAGCAATACTATCACTTTTGCTAATCCATCCCAATACAGTTTCGTTGCTGTAATAGGCGAAATCATTTGTACCTGAATTTAATAAATTTTTGCTCCAAACATATCGATCGCTAGTTAAGTTTAACTGACAAAGAAGTGTTGCAGCTAAATCGTTTTGATTACCAATTTTTGTACAGCGATATCCCACATAATTAGATTTAAGTGCATTTCCAAAAAACAATAATGGAATATGTTTGGCTTTAGCCAGATTCATGTCATTGTTTTGGGGAAGACGGTGACCATGATCGGCAACTAAAACAAAAAGTGTGTTGTTATACCAATTTTGTTTAGCAGCATTTTGGAAATAATTTTTCAAACATTTATCGGTGTAAGCTGCGGTATTTCTAAAGCGATTGGCTTCATCTTTTGCTTCGAATTTGGGATGGTTGGGAACTTCAAAAGGTTCGTGATTGGTTAAAGTTAATACTACCGAAAAAAATGGTTGCTGCTCATGCGATAAATCACTTAGTTGTTTGCTCAATACAAATTCATCGTGCGCTCCCCATTTGCTATTAAGTTGTTCGGTTGAATAGTCTTCTATATCGCTAATTTTTTCAATACCTGCCTGACGAAGGTATGCCCCAATGTTGGCAAACTCTATTTCGCCTCCATAATAAAAGGATGAGTGATATCCTTTTGCTGATAGGTCTTTGTATAGGGATGGCAGTTTGCTGACTTTTGAGGTATATTTAATAATGGACTGATCGGGTTGTGCAGGAAATCCACTAAGTATGCTAACTAAACCTTGATCGGTCCGCATCCCACTTCCATATATTTGTGTAAAAAGTAAACCTTCTGATGCTAAACTGTCGAGGGTTGGACACACGCCTTTTTCTCCTCCCAAACTAGCCATTACATCGGCGGTATGGCTCTCAAGTATCAAAAAAATGATATTGGGTTGTTGTGTGTTTATTATTTGAGGAATACTGTCAGTGCCGGTTTTAAACAATTTAGTTACCAATTGCTCTGCAATTTTTTGCTGCATATACTGATACTTCGTATCATTTTCAACTTGGCTCCAAATGTTATTTCCTAAATACCAAATCGGATTAACTGCTGCATGATTTACCGCAGTAGAGGTTGAAAAATAAGCTGAACTTTCGTTTATTGGAATCAATTGAAATCCGCCACGCGCTGCTATTCCAAGCAAGATGGGTGAAATAAATATAAACACTAGCTTTGAAAGCAAGGTGGTTTTTTGAGTTTGGTCTTGTTGAATTAAATACTTCTGCCAAATCTGGAAAAAAAAATAGTGCATCGCACTTATAAGCAAAAGTGACAGTAACAAGTAACTGAATTTTAAGGATGCAATTATTTCTTTGGGATAGAGCAAAAAAGATAGTGCCCTTTTGTTTAATAAACTCTGCCATTCCTTATAAAGTAAGGTGTTTCCTAAACATAGCAACAGAACTATCAACAACACAAAAAACGAAAAATAGGTCGCTATTTGTTTTATGATCGGGTGTTTAATTAGTAGCTGAATCAGAATAATGAAGTAGGAAATAATAGATAGATAACATGCGGTTGCTAAATCAAGGCGCAATCCGTGAAAGAATAGGGGTGTGCTTTCAACCCATGGGATATTTGAAAATAATACAAAATTATAGGAGATGAATAGTATTTTTTGAATGAAAAAAAAGAACATCCAAAATAATACTATGTAAAATAGTTGTAGAAAACTTCTCAAAATATTAATCAATTTTAATGAGTTGTCCTTGGTCATTTAACTCAGCCCCAATATTTATTGGATTGCCTTTATAATATACATTCCCAAGGTAATCGAGTCGCGCAAAAAGTTCGTACGAAACCTGTACAATTAAATCGTTGGTTCCTTTATTGGTAACAAAGGTATAAGCTGTGTTCAAATCAGAAGCATCGGTATAACCATTCCCAACTTGATAAATGTAATTAACTCCAACTTTGCCATGTAAGGTTAAATCTAATTGTCCGGTTGCCATGTTAAAGTGACCCTCGGTTATGTCTAACAATAAATCAATACTGCCGGTTCCCTTATGGCAATCGAGAGTGAAAATACTGTCGGTTATATTTTTGCTGCAACGTATATTTCCCGCACCTCTATAAATTAAATGGATAAGAGTTTTACAATGAACTTCAATATTTATTTCTTTTTTGTAGCTCCTTAAAAAATTAAATTTATTATTGTTTTTAAGAATTAACTTACCCTCTTTTACAGTGGTTAAAATGTCCGGTATTAAATTCTCACCGGCTTCAATTACAACTTTATTTACGGTATCAGGTACAATTAAAACATTAATAGTGTTGAATACCTCCAATTCATTAAAATTTTCTAAAGTCCTTTCTTCAATAGTAATTTCGCCAGTTGTTTGAATAAAGTCGGGAGCAGATTCTTTGTTGCACGAACAGAGCATTGCAAAGAGAACTAAACTAAAAACGGTTAATGACTGTTTCATGTATTTATTAAAAGGTATAACCCAATCCCCATTCAAAATAATCGGCTTTTGCGTAATGTGTTTTCAATGATACGTTTGCAATCATTCTTTTGTAAAAGTGATAGCGAATACCGTAACGATTGTAAACCGAACCATTGCTTTTGTATTTGCTGTGTAAATATACACCTGCTTGCAAGGGAAAGGAAACTTTTCCAAAAATAACTTCCCAACAAACATTTAATCCAATCTGTGCAACATCAAAAGTAGAAACAGGTCTTTGGTCGCGCTTAAATTGTTCCTTTATTGCAGCATCGTAAAAAAGATCAATTCCGCTGCCCCATTTTCCGCGCCGACTGTGTACCCTCGAAAAATTGAAAGAAGCACTTGCAATACCATATTTGTTGCCTCCTGCCGGAGCTATTTCCTTAAAGCCACCGCAAAGCAAAACAAAAAATTCATTGTGTTTTTTAAAAGCTGCAAGGCTGTCGAAAACTATCGTTGGTTTTCGAGCGAATGAATAAGCTAAAGCAATATTTGCGGTAGCTAAATTGACACCTAAATTCGGAATTTTAGTTGCACCGTTTGAAAAGTGATTAAGAGCCAATCCAATGTAAAGTCGAGTAGAAGGTGTTAGTTGATGTTTTGTTTCAAGCTGAACACTAATAGCAGAATTTAATTTCGATCCAATAGCATTGTTTTTGTAATTGGAGAGCCTGTCAAAGGGACTGGTTAAATAAGCTAAACCGGCGCCAAATCTGAAATTGGCATGAATCCATTTTTTTCGCAAATAGGGAAATGAAATGGATGGCAACAAAGCATACGAATTTCCTAACGTTTTGTTATTACCAAAATTTGTACTTAAAAAACTAAGATTTAACTCAGGTAAATGATAATCACGTTGCCAAGTTTTGCTTCCATTCGTAAGTTTTGAGAAGGTGATTTCATACACCGGAAAATGGGCTCTAGAAAATTGTTGCAAGCTAGGAGTATGAGCAATCACAAAGCCATAATGATAACGAAATGAAAGCTGATAACCTGCTTGCATTTCAGTTTTTGCCCATCCTTCTATTAAATTCAAAAAGCTAACGACTACTACTAAAAAGTTTCTCATATTCAAACGCCAAAAATATAAATTTGATTTAGGTGTAAGTTGTTGAAACAGCTAATTATTCATCTTTTAAGATGGAAAAACTACACTTTGAAATTTTGATTTTAAACTGGATAAATTTAAAAATCGATGACTTACAAATTCTACTTGTGCTAAAGGATATAAAAGCAAGATTGTTAAATCCTTCATAAAGTCAACCTTTGATACTTTCTACTTTATTAATTGATAAGGCTCTTCAACACTAATTAAGTTTAATTGTACAGCTAACAGGAAAGTGATCGCTTAAATCAACTTTTGAAGTTTTGAAATTATAGGAATTCAATTCTTTTGAATGAAGTATAAAATCAATGCGTAGGGGAGGAAGGTTCCCATTGTAGGTTGGACCAAATCCATTCCCCGATTCAACAAAAGCGTCACGTAAACCGCTTGAAATAGTGTGGTAGGCATATGAAAAAGGAGAATCGTTAAAATCACCGCAAACAATTACTTGGTGTGGTGAGTGTGCAATATGTGAAGCAACAGAATCGGCTTGTGCTGCTCGTTTTACAAAGGCTCTTTTTAAGCGAGCCAATATTAATCGAGAGGCATTGAGTTCTTCTTTATCGACATCAACATCATCGTTGTTCTTAAGTTCATCTAATATTTTATATTCTTGTTTTTTAAAATGCAACGATTGTAAATGCATGTTATACACTCGAACAATTTTTTTACCGGTATTTATATCTGAATAAATGCAAGCATTATTTGATTTTTTCGAAAAGTTAACCCGCTTTCCTTCCACTATTGGAAAGCGACTATAGGTAGCAATTCCCCAATGTTCGTTTTTGTGCAAATTGGCAGTATATACGATAGTAGCATAGGGCAAATTCAGTATTTTTTTAAGACTGTCCTGATGTAAAAATGTTTTCCCTTCGTCGGTAAAAAACTCTTGAAAATTTACAATATCCGGATTTTCATTTTTAATGAACTCAAGAATTTTGCTGCGAGTTTCACTGTTGTGTTTCCAATTGTACAAATCAAAAACACGCACATTAAAGCTCATCACTTTTAAGTTTTGTTTTGCAGCAGAAGCAAAGGTTTGGCTTGAGGAAAATTGAAACAGCTTTCCAAGATTACTCCAACCAACTAAAATACTAATTAACGAAAGCAAAAAGAGTTTGCGAAATTGTGTTAACCAAAAGATAAGAAATGCAATATGCACAATTACTAAATAGGGATAAATTAAGGCGAAAAAGGCGAAGGGCCAAAACTTTTGAGGACTAACCACCGCCCCCAAGTATGAGAACAGCAGAAATACTGTAAATAGGATATTCAATACCAAAAATAATGTATGAAATCGTCCTAGTTTTTTCATGGTGGTTATTTTGTTTTTCTTCGATGCTTTAATATGTTATTGTATGTGCAATCCACTGTAATAGTTGTTTCGTAGTAGCTGGTTAGTCTTTGCTCATTTTAAATAATTCTTCCTTTTCTTGAGCGGTCAAACTTTCATAACCCGATTTCGAAATTTTATCCAATATTAAATCAATGGCTTCCTGTTTTGATTTTTTGGCGGCGCGATAGGCTTCATCGCTCTTAGCCTTCTTATGAGCAACTTTCAGCTTTGTTTGTGATTTCGTACTAAATAGAAGTTTCATTTTCTGTACGAGTGTATCAAATGGAGAAGCAATGTCTCTGCCTTTTCGCAATTGGGTCATTGCAAAATAACCATACATAGCGCCTCCTAAGTGAGCAATATGGCCACCCGGATTGCCTTTATCAATACTTATCAAATCCAACATCACTAAAAAGAGGGCTATAAATTTTAATCGAACCGTACCAAGTAAAAGCAGATTTACTGTAAAATTTGGTAGATAAGTGGCAACCGCAACAAACACAGCCAATACTGAAGCTGAAGCACCCAAGGCTATTGAATTACCAATACGAGTGCTGAAAACAGGAAAAATATTAAACACCAGTATGTACAACACCGCACCGGCTATACCGCCTAAAAAATAGGTACTTGTAAATTTTTTCTCACCCAGGTATTCAATAAATAATTGCCCTCCAAAATACAACATTATCATGTTTGAAAGAATGTGAAAAAAACCTTCGTGTAAAAACATATAGGTGAGCAACGTCCATGGTTTATGAAACAGCAATACATTCAAATCGGCCGGAACGGCAAGCCATTTAATTAAATTTAGATGGGTTGAAGCGTCGGCTGCAAATAAAAAAAATAGCAGATTACTTAAGTTTACAAGTAAAAAAACTGCACAGTTTACAAGCACAATTCTAGTAAGTGCGTTACCATGTTTAAAAGCTTTTTTAATATCTGCGAGTAAGGAAGTATTCATAAATCAGAAGCGGTATTTTTTTCTCCAATAAAGTATCATCAATATTCCAAACAGCATGCCTCCTAAATGTGCAAAATGCGCCACATTATCACTACTTTTAGAAATACCACTGTAAAGTTCAATTGCTCCGTACAACATAACAAAGTATTTTGCTTTCATCGGAATCGCAAAATAAACGTAAATAATGTTGTTGGGAAAAGTCATTCCAAAAGCCAACAATAAGCCAAACACCGCCCCGGATGCTCCTACAACAACCGGTGCATTTAAAAAATCAGCTTTATATTGCTGCATAAAATCAATGGATAATTGCTGAGCAGCCCCTGCATCAGTGACTAATAATTCATTATACTTTCCAACAAATTCATGAAAATTGTATTGCACATTTTCGATACCTAAACTAAACAAATTCGGATTGTCTAAAAATGCTTTAAATGCAATTGCACTTGGGTGTTCGATATACGATGATATAGCATCCAAAACCGGTTTTAATTGATAGTAAACCACAAGGTAATGCGTAAGTGCTGCACCTAATCCGGTAAATATGTAAAATGTTAAAAAGCGTTTTGGTCCCCAAATATTTTCCATGCTGCTTCCAAACATCCATAAAGCAAACATGTTAAGAGCAATGTGAGTGAATCCACCGTGCATAAACATGTAAGTAATGAATTGCCATGGGCGAAATTTTTCAGCTTCAAAATAATGCAGTCCAAGATAATCGGTAAGGTCAAAATGAAATCTTAAATCAAATGCATAAGTGGCTAAAAAAAGCAATCCGTTTATAATTAATAAATTTTTTACCACATCCGGAAGCAACTTAAAACTGGAGGGTCGGTAATTGTCGTAACTCATAGTTATGTGTGGTGTTTTTTAAGAAAATATTTTTCTTTTATTTTTTAAACCTCTTTTCTAAGTCCTCGAGTGAAAAAGTTGTTAATGTTGGTTTTCCAGATGGAGAGGCATAGGGTTGTTCGCAAGCAAAAAGCTCATCAATTATACCTTTCATTTCTTCATTCGATAATATTTTTCCTGCTTTTATTGCACTATAAAAAGCCATTGAACGAGCCAAGTTTTCGGTAGTATGTAATTTTAACTCGGATTGATTTTTTTTAAATTCTTCTAAAATATTTTCCAATTGTTTTTTACTGTCAGCATCCGATAATAAGGAAGGTTTACCGTGCACAACAAACGTGTTTTTGCCAAATTCTTCCAAGGCAAATCCCAAATCATTTAATGAAGGTAGAAGGAGCTGCATTAAACTGGTATCGGCAGCATTAAATTCAACTGTTTCAGGAAAAAGCAGCTGTTGTGAGCCTGCTTTGTGATGGGTTAAATTAGTTACAAATTTTTCATATAAAATGCGTTCATGCGCACTTTGCTGATCGATAATAATAAAACCGGTTTTAATGTGCGATAATATATACCTTCCATGCAACTGGTAGGTCAAACTTTTTGAAACTTCTGAAAAATCATTTTCCCATTTTGGATTAATTATTTCTTGCGTTAAAGTTGGTTCAATACCGGAAAATTGCTGCTTTTCGTTTGACCCCTGATGTCCTTCATACAACTTTTCCCAATTTTGTAAATTCGCACGTTGCAATAACGATGGACCATTAAAAGCACGTGATGACTCGAACGTTGTTTGCGTTTTAAAAGGATTGTATTCTGGGTTGACTCTTATTTTAGGTGCTTCAATTATGCGATCTTTTGGTGGTCCATCCAATGAAATACTCGCTTCTTGCTCAAAATCAATCGTAGGGGTGAGGTTGTGTTGCCCTAAGGATTTTTTAATGCTCGAACGAAGTATCGCATAAATTGCTTTTTCATCTTCAAACTTAATTTCAGTTTTGGTTGGATGAATGTTTATATCAATGGAATTAGGCGCAACTTCTAAAAACAAAAAATAACTTGGATGCGATTCTCGTGGCAACAATTGTTCGTAAGCATTTTGAACTGCATGGTGTAAATAAGCATTTCGAATAAAACGATTATTCACAAAAAAGAATTGTTCTCCCCGCGTTTTTTTTGCAAACTCAGGTTTGCCAATAAATCCGGAGATTTTTACAATAAAAGTTTTTTCCTCAACCGGAACCAATCGTTGATTATAATTGTTTCCGAATAATGAAACAATACGCTGTCGCAAATTACTTTTTGGTAAAATAAAAAGATCGGCTCCATTGTGATTAAATGAAAATTCGATTTCGGGATGTGCTAAGGCAACTCGCTGAAATTCATCTATAATATGCGAAGTCTCAACCGGATTTGATTTCAAAAAATTACGCCTCGCAGGAACATTAAAAAATAAATTCTTAATCGCTATGGAAGTTCCAACTGAAGTACTGCAAGCTTCTTGCGATTGAACAGTGCAGCCTTCGATAGTAATCTGTGTACCAATTTCATCTTCCGCTCTACGCGTTTTAAGTTCTACCTGTGCAATGGCCGCTATTGAAGCAAGGGCTTCACCTCTAAATCCTTTTGTTGTTATAGCAAACAAGTCTTCAGCCTTCGTAATTTTTGAAGTAGCGTGACGCTCAAAACACATTCGGGCGTCGGTTTCACTCATTCCTTTACCATTGTCAATCACTTGAATGAGTACTTTTCCGGCTTCTTTCAGCAGTAATTTTATGTGGGAACTTCCTGCATCAACGGAATTTTCAATTAATTCCTTAACTGCTGAAGCAGGTCGTTGTATAACCTCACCTGCAGCTATTTGATTAGCTACAGCATCGGGTAACAAATGAATAATATCCGTCATTACAAAGCGCTCTAATTATATATCGTACTCAACAAAAATAAAGGTTTTTATCTGAATTACACTGAAAGAAATACTTGGTTTTTCGCGATAGCAATAATATACGATTGTCAATAATAAGCAAGTTGCAACATATCAAGTAACTACAGTAAAATACTTGCACAAACAACTTGATAGTTAAAAATTCAGAATGCAAATTTCCCCTTGAAAATTTTCATCATAATGAAACTATAAAATAACTGCTCTCAATTTATATCTTTGCCGCGTAAAATTTATATGAACCCGACAGGTTCATTCCCTTAGCATGAAAAAGTTTAACGCAAAAAATTGTTTATAAATCAAGTATGAAAAATACAGCACTTACTCAAAAACACATTTCGTTGGGCGCCAAAATGGTTCCTTTTGCAGGATATAACATGCCTGTTTCTTATGCAGGTATTACCGTTGAGCATGAATGCGTGCGCAAGGCTGTGGGGGTATTTGACGTAAGTCACATGGGGGAATTTATATTGAAGGGTGAAAACGCACTTGATTTAATTCAACGAGTTACCAGCAATGATGCAGCTTTGCTAAATGATGGTAAAGTTCAATATTCTTGCTTCCCGAACGAGCACGGTGGAATTGTTGATGATTTATTGGTGTATCGCATTGATGCAAAAACCTACATGTTGGTTGTAAATGCTTCTAATATTGAGAAAGATTGGAATTGGATTACGAAGTTTAATACAAACCATGTCGAGATGCACAATATTTCGGACAAAACTTCATTACTTGCAGTACAAGGACCAAAAGCTGCCGCAGCGTTACAAAAACTTACCGATATGAACCTGATGGATATGCCTTATTATACTTTTGCAAAAGGTAAATTTGTGGGAATCGACAATGTATTGGTTTCAGCAACGGGATATACAGGTGCCGGTGGTTTTGAAGTGTATTTCGAAAACCAATTTGCCGATCAAATTTGGGATGCGATTTTTGAAGCTGGAAAGCAGTTTGGTATAGCACCGGTTGGATTGGGAGCGCGCGATACCCTTCGTTTAGAAATGGGATTTTGTTTATATGGTAACGATATTGATGATACAACCTCTCCAATTGAAGCCGGCTTGGGTTGGATTACAAAGTTTTCAAAAGAATTCACTAACAGTAAGGCACTTTTAGAGCAAAAGGAAAAGGGTGTTACCCGCAAATTGGTTGGTTTTGAACTCCTTGAAAGAGGTATTCCCCGACACGATTATTTGATCAAAGATGCCGGTGGAAATACTATTGGTAAAGTATGTTCCGGAACACAATCACCCAGTTTAGCTAAAGCAATAGGTATGGGCTATGTTACCAGCGCAAATGCGAAAGTTGATTCAGAAATTTTTATCGAAATCCGCGATAAACTTATTAAGGCGAAGGTTGTTAAAATTCCATTTTATAAAAAATAAATAGGTTTGCAAACTTTTTGCACAACTCAACGTCTCCAACTCATTCGACTCGACCAAGGCGATGCTCCCTTTATTTTGGAACTGCTGAATACCGAAGCATGGAAAAGATTTATCGGCGATCGCAATGTAACTTCAATCAACGATGCTAGTTCCTACATTCAAAAAATTGAAGCTACAAGTTCAGTTAGCTATTGGACAGTTAAGTTAAAAGATACTTCCGCTAGCATTGGTGTTATTACCTTTATTAAGCGCGATTATTTGAATTACCACGATATTGGTTTTGCATTTTTACCGCAGTATTCAAAGCTGGGTTACGCCTACGAAGCTACCATGGGAGCTTTGGCTGCCTTAAGCACTACCTATACATCACCTGAAATAGTAGCAACTACTCTAGCCGAGAATACTAACTCAATACAACTTTTGCAAAAATTAGGCTTTTCATATAAAAATGAAATAACACATGAAAACGATAAACTTCGATTGTTTTCGATAAGCACTGAGTGTTGTAAATTGGATAAGCTGTGTTTTGATTTTTATTCACTATTCACATGTTCAGCAACCCTTCAACATCGCGTTAATGAGTTATACCAACTTTGCCTTCCAAATGCAAGTTTTGAAAACACAACTTTGAATAGAAATGAAATGCTTACGCTTACTGAATTTATTGATTCAAGACATACTATTTTGAGTAATGGCAGTTACACAAGTTTTGAAGAATATGAATTAAGCCGTACTATTTCGCTTGATTCATCTTCAGCTATTCGATTTTCTTCGTATGAGAAACGGGGTATTAGAAATGGAAGTGTTTTTTTTGATAAAGGAGTAAAACAATTTCATTATAAGAAAACCAGTTACGGTTGGAAAATTGAAAAAGTGAGTTGGTGCGATGAAGTGCTTAAATCCTAAGGAACCAGCACCATTAAACTACCCGGTAACATTCTTACCGTAAAGTTTTTATCAAGTTCCATTGGTTCACCATCTAAGTGAATTTTACCGGAAAGCGAGCGTACTTCAAGTTTTTTAAATGAAATGTGTTTGATAAACCGCGATTGATGGGTTTTTCTGTTAAACAACAGATAGGCAAAATAAGGTATATGAAGTAGGGGCACTTTCTGTAAAATACACAATTCACCACTACCATCCGTTATTTTTGAATTCGGAGAAATAAATGCATTATTTCCAAACTGTGAACCATTTGCAAAGCTAAGCAGAAATGCCTTTTCAGAAAAAGTTCCGGAATCTATTTTTAATGCATATTCTTGCATCTGATAACTAAAAAACTCTTTCAAAATCAACTGAAAATATGCGGTAAAACCTCTTTTTCCATAACTCGAAAAAAGATGTGCTATGTGCGCATCAAATCCAATTCCAGCAATATTTATAAAGTGATGTCCGTTTATCTCACCTGTATCAACTTGTTGGCTATTTCCACGCAAAATTACTTCCAAAGCTGCTTTTAAGTCCATGGGTAGTGCAAGATGTCGGGCAAATCCATTTCCTGAACCACAAGGCAAAATTCCTAATTTTGTTGTAGAATGCAATAATCCTTTGCTTACTTCATTAACCGAGCCGTCACCGCCAACCGCCACCACTATATCGTACTTTTTTTCAGCTGCTTCTTTACTTAGTTCGGTCGCATGATGCGGTTTTTGGGTATAAACCAGGTTATAATCAAATTGGTCTGAAATTCTAACTTGATTTAATAGTTGTTCAACCTGTTTTTGTTTCCCTGTTCCTGAAATTGGATTGATGATAAAGCAGATTGATTTTTTCATAGTTGATGAAAATTTCAGTCAGTTAATTTTAGGAATTACCAGCATAATCAGCCAGGTACTTATATGGTTCGGTTAATACTCCATTTTTTGCAATAGTAGCACGTTCTATTAATTGTTCCTGGTCGTTGATTAATAAAGAGGGAAGTACTTTTTCAATTAATTCTTTTCCAAAATCTTCTGATGCATTACGGGGTAATTCGCAAGGTAAATTATCAACTGCCATTACTGTTATGGTATTAATATTAAACGGATCATCAATGGATTCGGTTAACGGATTATAGCCATAAAACTTATTTTCAATTGTACTGGCTTGCGTGGTAGAAGGGATAGAACCGTTAATATCACAAGTAACATCGGCGATTACACTTATTCTAAAGTTGCGTGAGTGCATGTCTTTTTTTGTAAACAATACAGGTGCTGTTGGAGCCCAATACGAACAATGAATCAATAAATCGCAATGCTGACTAAATTTGTAAAAAGTACTTCTGAAATTTTCCGGATGTTTGTAAAAATTAGCTGTATTCCAGGCTGACCCATCCAAAGGCTCGTTGTAATTATTGCTGTGAAGTTGCACATAAGTAGGTTCGCGAAACGAATAATGCGTAAATTCAAATGGAGTAATTCTCCTTATTCCAAGAGCGCCTAGCATTTCAATAGCTCCATTTGCAACACGTCCATTTCCAGTGACAATAATTTTAATGTTTGGCAAACGAACTTTTGTATACTCTTTTTTAAGTTCTTCACGATCGTGACATAAATGTGCTGGTTTTAAATCGAACAAATTGTATTTCTTACCATACCCCAAAATTCCATTATACGTTCCAACTATACCCGCATAATGACCAAAGCCAATAACTCGATTGTGGTCTCTATCGGTGAGACATTCGTAATCAATTAATTGAATATTATTTTTAAGTGCAGCTTGCAATAATTTTTTATTATGAGGTTGTTTTTTTATAGTGTGTGAAAAAAACAAGTACTTTTTATTGGGCAATAAATCTTGTACAGGAACTTCTTTTATTCCAATTAAAATATCACAATCACTTAAATCTTCTTGCAACACAATACCTTCCTTACTATATTCTTCATTGGAGTAAGAGCGAAAATCACTAGGTTGCACAACAATATCAATTGGTGCAAAAAATGTTTTAATGTAAGCACATTGTTCAGGTGTAAAGGCAACACGTTTATCATGAGGAATTTTACCTTCTCTTAGGATTCCGATTTTAGTCATACTTAATATAAAATTGAAAACAGCGGGCAAATATAGCACAATTGACTTTGTGCAAATTCATTCGATAAATAAGGATTATCGAAAAAGAGTTATAGTTCCTTTTTTCTTTACTTTTTCTCCACTCAAGTATATTCCATCTAATTGGTAAACATACACACCGGCATTAGCTGGTAATCCGGAAGATTTTCCATCCCAATAACCATCCAATCCTTCCCATTTTTTTACAAGTAAACCCCAACGGTCATAAATCGAAACAAATACGGTTTGAAGACAGCCTTTAGGAATAAAAAAGCGGTCATTTTTTAAGTCATTGTTAGGGCTAAAAGAATTCGGAACAAACAAGGCATTTTCGCTAAATGAAATTTTTAAGGCTAGGTTTTTTGTATCAATACATCCCGCTGTTTTAGCTTGCAATTTAACTGGAAAAATCGATTGTTCAGTATAAGTATGCAAAGGAGATAAATCGCTCGAAAATTGTCCATCACCAAAATCCCAAACATAACTGCTGGCATTTGTTGAATTGTTGGTAAATTGAATAGAAAAGGAATTACAACTCGAATCTGCGGCACTCGTAATAAAATCTGCAAGAGGGGAGCTGTTTACCACAATTTCAACAGTATCGCTGCTTTTACAAGATCCATTTGAAGATACTAAAACATAAAGTGCTGTGGCAGTTGGTTGTATTATCGGATTTACCTGTGTTGATGCAAATCCTGTGGGTACACTATACCACGAAACTTGTTGTCCTCCACCTGCATTTCCTTGTAAGGTAAATTGTTTGCCTTCGCAAATAGTGTCGTTTAAACCAGCATAAGCAACGGGCGTATTTTCAATAAACACAACAGCGGTATCGGTTTTTTTACAACCATTCAAATCTGCACTTAATATATATTTGGTTGTATCAGTCGGACTTACGATAGGTTGCAACAAATTAGAAGTAAATCCGGCTGGTAAGCTCGACCAATTGAATAGCGTAGCACTGCCCGATAAGGCACTTAAACTAACTGTTTCACCGGCGCAAAGTGTGGTATCTCTTCCTGCACTATACCCTGTTGGAAAAGGCTTGGGCGTAACTTTTAATGTATCGGTAAACACGCAAATAGGTTGAAAAAATATATCATCTATCGCAAAATCATTTCCTGATGGGGTTACATTTTGATTTACTATACAAATGTTAGCAGATACATTCGTGCCTGAATTCCATTGAGCATTAAATTGCGACCAAACTCCAGAAGTTAGGGAAGGAGAAAATGGGCTTCCAATAACAGAACCATTTATTGAAAATTGTAAAATAGCTAGTTCCGCAATACTGCCTGCTACACAGGTAGCCGCCCATGTTGAAAAATTATAATTGGTGTTGGGAGTAACCACTATATTTTGACACCAAACCGAAACGTTAGGAGTTGAAGAACCGTTTACAACCATCATATTACCGCCGCCGGTGGTATGATTAGTAAACGATGGAAAATTGGAATGAACCAAACTTGCATTGGTAGTAATGGCATATACTCCTGGATCGCCAACAACGCCCCATGGAGAGCCGGTTGGACCTAAGGTATAACTACTCGTAAATCCGGTATTTCCAGCACTGAAATTGCCGTTGGTAATTACATTAGTCCCATTTTTTGTCAAACGACAATAATATGTTCCATAGTTAGTTACAGTGCGGGTTGCAAGTGTACTATTATTGTCCCATAAATAAGCTGTTGCTCCGGCCGGAGCTACTAACGAAAAATTTATTGGAAGTCCTTGACATATAGCTGTATCATTTCCCAATGAAAAAGCACAAGATTGTGCTATACTGCGAATGCCGGACAACAAAAATAAAAACACAAAAACAAAAATGTGATTGTTACGTGGATGCATTTGTTTATGGTGTGATAAATTTTCTGGACTACAATAATATTACATTTTTATTAAAACTTGCACCACTAGTGATGCTAAGTAACTAGTTTTATCAATACTTTTAAAGATTCAAGTTAAATTTATTACGTAACACAATCAATGCAATTCTTGTTTACTTCTTCATTTACAAAAGTATCCCTTTAGGATCTAAAATTTTCTTGAATGTATCGGAACTAATCAAACATAAAAAAATAAGTTTCTACATTTTGTAACATTCTATCCTTTCTAGCGTATAAGACTTGAATGGAGGAATCAGAAATATTGGTAAACGAAATTTTAACATTTGTCGGCATTATTTCCAGTTTTAACATACATAACTCATCGAAACTAACTGATTATTAACTATCTTTGCAAAATTAAATTAACCCCACACAAAAATTATGAATAGTACCATTTCAACCATGAAAAAAATTACCGCTTTATTATTTTTTTGCTTGCAATTCTTCATTGCATTTCAAGCTAATGCAGGCTATAAGTATGGCCAATCAAGTTTTTATCAAGTAACCGGACCAGTTAGTTTAGGAGCACTTAACCAGCAAATTTTATGGGGACAAGTGGATGGAGCCACTACAGCTTTTGCAGGTGGTTGGGGAATAAGTTCCTTGTCATTTAATATGTTAAATGCTGATAATGCTGCAGTAACTAAAGCAAAAATATGGTA